>NZ_JACJEQ010000050.1:0-11020 GCF_014164125.1 Pseudoalteromonas sp. SG44-8
GATTTATTCACCACAGAGATTAAGAGACGCTGCGATTTAGAGAAGTAATTGTAAAAATAGGAGCTAGGAAATGGCTAGGGTGTATTCGAAGCCCGTGGCGCTTTTCTCATTTGCTCTCATTCTACTCTTTGTGCAGAAAGGTTTTTAATTGTGGACATTACTTGTAGGCGAGAGGCTTGCCACCGCGAAAATAATCTCATTGTCGCGAGATAAACTCGCTGCTACCAATACGTAGGCGCGGGGTTACCCCGCGCAATTAGATTCAAGTTCTATCAGTGATTAATTCACCACCGAGAACACAGAGAAGAAATAAGTGATTTTTTACTTTGGTCTCTCTGTGTAGCGCGCAGCGCCTTTGTGCCCTCGGTGGTAAAATAGATTTGTCGGTGTAAATGTATAAACAGTCGCGAGGTAAACTCGCTGCTACATACACGTAAGCGCGGGTTTACCCCGCGCAATAGATTCAAGTTCTGTCAGTGATTAATTCACCACCGAGAACACAAAGTTCACAGAGAAGAAATAAGTGATTTTTTACTTTGGTTTCTCTGTGTAGCGCGCAGCGCCTTTGTGCCCTCGGTGGTAAAATAGGTTTGTTTGTGTAAATGTATAAACAGTCGCGAGGTAAACTCGCAGCTACCAATGCGTAGGCGCGGGGTTACCCCGCGCAATAGATTCAAGTTCTGTCAGTGATTAATTCACTACCGAGTTCACAGAGAAGAAATAAGTGATTTTTTACTTTGGTTTCTCTGTGTAGCGCGCAGCGTCTTTGTGCCCTCGGTGGTAAAATAAGTTTGTTTGTGTAAATGTATAAACAGTCGCGAGATAAACTCGCGGCTACCAATATGTAGCCGCGGGTTTACCCCGCGCAATAGATTCAAGTTCTGTCAGTGATTAATTCACCACCGAGTTCACAGAGAAGAAATAAGTAATTTTTTACTTTGGTTTCTCTGTGTAGCGCGCAGCGCCTTTGTGCCCTCGGTGGTAAAATAGGCTTGTTTGTGTAAATGTATAAACAGTCGCGAGATAAACTCGCTGCTACATACACGTAAGTGCGGGCTTTTAGTAGTTTTTAGATTTTAGGTTTTAGCGAATGCAAAATTTTTTTCTTGATATAATCACTGTTATGCAAAACCAATTATGGTTTTACTTACTCACTGTTGGCTTAGTGAGCCTGTGTATTGGCAGTTTTTTGAATGTAGTTATTTACCGGTTGCCGATAATGATGCAGCGTGAATGGCAAACAGAATGCCGTGTTTTACTGGCTGACGATTTAAAACCTACAAAAGCTGATAATACAGAAACTGAGTTTAATCTGATCAAGCCTAACTCTACTTGCCCAAAATGCAAAACGGCAATTAAACCTTGGCAAAACATTCCTGTTATTAGCTGGTTATTGTTAAAAGGTCGCTGCGCTAGTTGCAGTAACCCTATTTCAGTACGTTACCCAATTGTTGAAATGCTTACTGCGGTTTTAAGCTTAATAGTGGCCTACACCTTTGGCGTGACTGAGCAGGCACTACTGTATATTTTAATTACTTGGGTGCTCGTCGCCCTGACCTTTATTGACATTGATCATATGCTACTGCCTGACCAACTCACCTTACCTTTAGTCTGGTTAGCATTAATTGCTGCGGTAATGGGCATCACTATCTCCCCAACAGATGCCATTATTGGTGCAGCATGTGGTTACTTAAGCCTCTGGAGCGTATTTTGGCTATTTAAACTGCTCACCGGTAAAGAAGGCATGGGCTATGGTGATTTTAAATTACTGGCGGTATTTGGCGCATTGCTTGGCTGGCAATCATTACTCACCATTGTTTTATTATCGAGTGTAGTAGGCGCTATTATTGGTATCGCGTTATTGAGTATTCAAGGCAAAGATAAAGCCACGCCAATTCCATTTGGGCCTTATTTAGCCATTGCCGGTTGGGTTACTTTGTTATGGGGCACACAAATCCAAGTATTTTATTTTAACTTGTTAGGTTATTAATATGAATGCATCCACTCATAAACCGATGAAAAATTGGGTGCTGGGCTTAACCGGCGGTATTGGTTGCGGAAAAAGCGCCGTTAGTGCCATGTTTGAAAAACTCGCTATTACCGTGGTTGATGCTGACATTATTGCACGCCACGTAGTCAAACCGCATAGCCCTGGTTTAGCTGCTATTAGTGAGCATTTTGGTGCCCAAGTGCTAAACCCCGACGGCAGTTTAAACCGGGCGCAATTACGTGAGATTATTTTTGCTGATACAGCGCAAAAAACTTGGCTTAATAATTTGCTGCATCCACTGATCCGTGAAAAAACCCTTACTGATTTACACTCTGCAAACAGCGCATATGTGGTGCTCGTCGCACCACTGTTATTTGAAAATGGTCTTGAGCAATATTGTGATCGCACTTTAGTGATTGACGTTCCTGTAGAAATACAACTCAAGCGTACTATCGCCCGCGATAACACCTCTGAGCAGCAAGCACGCAGTATTATCGCCGCACAAATGTCACGCGAGGATAAACGCCATCGAGCTGACGATGTGATTGATAACAACCGCCCATTGCATTTGGTTGAGCAGGATATAATGCAGCTTCATCAAAACTACTTACAACTAACGACTAAAGCTAACTAATAAAGATGATAACGGTTGTGATAAACAAAAACTTTTTAGCTTTTTGTTGTCAAATTACCTTAAATCGACAAGACTGATGTTATACCATTCTTTTTTCTGATAAATTGCTGGCTATGAAAGGATCTAACCAAGGTGCGCAATGAATATTAATTCACCATTACTTAGAAAGTTTATTACGCTTGGCCGTATTGACGCAGAAACAGTCAAACTCAAACAACGTGAGTATGGCTCAACTGCAGAGTTGATCGCAAAATGCAGCGGTATTGATGGTCATGAACTTGCCGAGCAATGCATCGACTTATTCCGAGTGCCTTATTTTGATATACGTGAGTTTGACGTCGAGCTGATCCCCAAAGAGCTTGTTAAAGAAAAACTGATCAAAGATCATCATATTCTACCTTTAGTTAAAAAAGGCCGTAAACTCTACATTGCCGCGTCGGATCCGACTGATTATGGTGCTTTTGAAAACTTTGAATTCAGTACAGGGCTTGCTTGTGAGGTGGTCGTTGTTGATTATCGCCAGCTTGAAGCCAAAATAGATCAACTGCTTGATGCGTCGGGCAGTTTAAATTTAAGTGATGAAGAATTTAAAGAATTTAGTGATTTAGATACCGAAGGTCCTCGCGAAATACAAAACAACGGCGAAGACGAAAAAGACGATGCCCCGATTATCGTATACATCAATAAAATTTTGATGGATGCAATTAAAAAAGGCGCCTCGGATTTACACTTTGAACCTTACGAACATAAATACCGCGTGCGTTTTCGTATCGATGGCATTTTACATGAAATGGCCAGCCCGCCGAACAGCTTAGCCACGCGTTTATCAGCGCGGATAAAAGTAATGGCACGCTTAGATATTGCCGAAAAACGCAAACCACAAGATGGCCGTATCAAACTTAAAATCACCGAACGTAAAAGTATCGATTTCCGGGTAAGTACGCTGCCGACTTTGTGGGGCGAAAAAATAGTAATGCGTATCCTTGATTCATCCAGTGCCATGCTTGGCATTGATGTACTGGGTTACGAACCTGAGCAGAAAAAGCTCTATATGGATGCGCTGCAACAACCGCAAGGCATGATTTTAGTTACCGGCCCTACCGGCTCGGGTAAAACAGTATCACTTTACACTGGTTTGAATATTCTTAACCAACCAGAGCGTAATATTAGCACTGCAGAAGATCCGGTTGAAATTAACCTTGAAGGTATCAACCAAGTACAAATTAACCCGCGCGCAGAGATGACCTTTGCTAATGCGCTAAAAGCGTTTTTACGTCAAGATCCTGATGTGGTGATGGTAGGTGAGATCCGTGATCTTGAAACCGCTGAAATTTCTATCAAAGCGGCGCAAACTGGTCACTTGGTATTATCGACCTTACATACTAACTCTGCTCCTGAAACCCTAACCCGTTTACTTAATATGGGTGTACCTGCTTATAACGTTGCCAGCTCGATTAGCTTAATTATCGCACAGCGCTTAGCTCGACGTTTATGCCCTAAATGTAAAGCACCAGAAAGCTTGCCGGACGAAGAGTTACAACGCCAAGGTTTTAGCCCTGAACAAATAACTGAACTCACTTTATTTGCACCCAAAGGCTGCGATAGTTGCACTGATGGCTACAAAGGTCGTGTGGGTATTTATGAAGTAATGCAGATTACTCCAGAAATAGCGCAAATCATTATGCGTGGCGGTAATTCACTAGAAATTGCTGAAGTATCGTTAAAGTCAGGCTTTAATAACTTGCGTTTATCAGGCCTCAGAAAAGCTGCCGCCGGTATGACTTCATTAGCCGAGATAAACCGAGTAACTAGTTTTTAAGATCCTAAAACCTAGCTTTCTAGATTTTAGAGTTATAAATCGTAAACAATATGTATGAGAAGATGTTATGCCAACAGTTGTAAGCTGCCCAACGTGTAAAAACCAAGTCGAATGGTCAGAAAAAAGTCCGCACCGCCCTTTTTGTTCAAAACGCTGTCAGTTAATTGATTTAGGCGAATGGTCGTTTGAAAACAATAAAATCTCTGCACCTATTACCTCTGCAGATGATTTAAGCCAAGATATGATTGAAGATATTGAAGCTATGCTTGCTAAAAACGACGATGATTTTTTCAAGTAAGCCTGAAGTAATTGAAAAATAGAAGCTAGGTTTTAGGTAGTAGCTAGGTTCTAGTATTCGAAGCTCGCAGCCCGTGGCGAGGTAAACTCGCTGCTACCAATACGTAGGCGGGGGTTTACCCCGCGCAAACTCGAATTAACTACTTTGCTGTTAACCAAGCTTCCAAACCAAAAACACCAACGCAAAGCCAACTAAATAAATCAGCCCTAACCAGCTCAAGCTTTGTATTACTTTGGAATGCTGAATACTTGGCACTGAGCGAACTAAGCTGAAGTTCAGCCATGCAAAAATCGGCGTAGTCAAAAATGCTAGCGTCATAGCAAAAGTAAGCATAGGGCCAAGGGCTGATTTAAAGAATAAGATCACCGCCATCCCCGCCAAAGATTGTACTATCAACCAGATATTTAAGCTGTGCTTACTTTGTTTAAAACCTAATAACTTGTGTGATTCGTTTAATGTGCGCGCGTAGCCATCAAGCACGGTTAAAGTTGTGCCAAACATACACAAAAACGCGATAATTGAAACTAATGGTCGTGCCCATTCACCTATGGTAAGGGCATACATATCAATAAGCTGTTTAGCAAATGCCACGCCGCCGAGCTCTATATTCGCGCTTTGCCCGTATTGCACTAGCACACCGAGTGAAAAGAATACTAATGCCAGCCCTGCGGTTAACCAATAACCTAAATTAAAATCAAACAACCCTTGAGCCTTAGTCACGCTTTGCTGACTTTGCTTTTCTTTAAGCCACAATGAGCTTAATGCTGAGATTTCAATCGGTGCAGGCATCCAACCCATCAATGCCACCATAAAACCCAGCATAGCAAGTTCATAGGGAGATGGGCCAACGTAATCAGCAGGTGCCATTGGGCCGTTACTAAATGCAATAGCTAGGGCAATGACTGTTGCTAATGTAAGTAGCCCCATAATAGCCTTTGCGACGTTATCGAGTGCTTTAAAGTGCCCGAGTAATAAAATGACTAAGCAAACGGCGAGGATCAACCAACACAGTAAAGTCACTGAAATAGCAATGGGTAAAGCGTAGTGTAATAAACTGGCCGTTAATAGCAGCACACCAGCGGTATTGACCACCGCAGCAATAATATTTAACCCAATAAAACTATAAAAAAACCATGGGCCTTTACTTTGATAGCCTTCAACTAAGCTTTTTTTTGTGGCTAGCGTGTACTCGATACCAAAGCGGAAAAACGGATACTTAAGCACGTTAACAACGAGGATTAACCAAAATAGCTGCCAGCCAAAAATAGCCCCTGCTTGCGTTGATGCCACTAAATGTGAGCCTCCAATTGCAGCAGTCGCCATTAAAATACCTGGACCTAGTGCGTTTAAACGAGTTTGCCAAATTGATACTGCTGACTGCATCTGTGTACTTATTACTTATGGTTAATAATAAGCAAGTTACAGCGTTTTAATTAAGAAATAAAGAGTAAAGCGGAGGTTTAGAGGACTAGTCCTTTAGATGTAAATCGCTAGATCCTAGTTGCCTAAGATCTAGCGTCTTTATTATTTAACGTAGGTCCATTTCTTGAATAATTTCATGAGCAATTTCAGGTGTAGTGCTCACCGGTTTTTCATGTAAATTGGCTTTAATTTGGCCTTTACGATGCTTTAGTGCTGCATCGAGTTTTTTAGCCGCGTTTGCAATAGCTGGATAAAGAACTTCGTTCTCACCTTTAACGGATAAACGCGCGCCTTCGTATATGGTACTGATTTCTGCTTGGAGCTTATGATGCTCTTTTGAAAGAATGATATCTAGTGCGATCAGAGATGGAAAATGACTCGCAATTTTTGAAAATTTTTCGTTGATGTGCTCTCTAATAGAGTCAGTAACGTCAACATGGTGACCAGAAAGATTAATTTTCATAGGGTATCCTTTTTTATGTTACCTCATAACTAGTATTGGGGGCTATTTAGATTAACACAAGGCAGAAAAGCATAAATATGAAATTTATTTGTTATTACAGCTGATGTAGATCAATTTAGTCACATTAAATATGCAAAAGCCCGCGCATGGCGGGCTTTCAGCGTGTCACTTAATTTGTATATTAAGTATACGAACAACAGTAATCAGCAAAGTCAGTCACTTTTACTTGAAAGGTAACGTTAGCATCAACGTTAAAAGACTCCCCTGCTGACATCGTTTGCCATTTCGTCTCACCAGGGAGTAATACATCCCACTGGCCGCCGTTTAATTCCATCAATTCTTTTTTGCTCGTAGCAAATTCAAACTCACCCGGTTGCATAAAACCTAACGTTTTAGTGCTGCCATCAGCAAAAACCACGGTACGACTTGATACTTTACCGTCAAAATATACGTTCGCTGTTTTAACAACACTTACATTATCAAACTGAGACATCCTCACTCCTGTTCTTTGATTTATAATTTAACTGCGACCACATTGCCTTAAGGACGCATAGCATGCAAGTGTAGTGATGTGAAAAATACTCATGGGCATCTGATAGCTGACGGCTTAAAGCTTGCAGCTCTGTATAAAAAAGCCCGCACTGCGTTTAACACAGTGCGGGCTTTTTACATTTTAACCTTTAAGGTTAAAATAATTCGTTTGCTTTGTTTACGATGTTTTCTACCGTGAAGCCAAAGTGCTCAAACAGCTCATTAGCTGGTGCTGACTCACCAAAGGTGGTCATACCTACTACAGCGCCGTTTAAACCTACATATTTATACCAGTAATCAGCAATACCTGCTTCTACGGCTACGCGGCGTGAAACTGCAGCTGGTAGTACACTTTCTTTATAAGCAGCGTCTTGTGCATCAAATACATCGGTCGATGGCATAGAGACAACACGTACTTTTTTACCTTGCTTACGCAGTTCAGCGGCTGAATCTTGTGCTAATTGCACCTCAGAACCAGTTGCGATTAAGATAAGCTCAGGCTCGCCGTCACAGCTCAGCACATAACCACCTTTTTTCACGTCGCTTAATTGCTGCGCTGAGCGAGTTTGTTGCTCAAGGCCTTGGCGAGTAAAGATAAGTGATGTTGGACCATCTTGGCGTTCAATCGCTTGTTGCCATGCAATCGCAGACTCAACTTGGTCACACGGGCGCCAGTTAACTAAGTTTGGCGTTAAACGCATGCTAGCAATTTGCTCTACTGGTTGGTGAGTTGGACCATCTTCACCTAAACCGATTGAATCGTGGGTGTATACAAAAATGCTTGGCACTTTCATAAGTGCAGCCATACGAACAGCATTACGTGCATATTCCATAAACATTAGGAAAGTTGCGCCGTAAGGAATAAAGCCTTTATGCAATGCAATACCATTCATAATCGCCGACATCCCAAACTCACGTACACCGTAATAGATGTAGTTACCGCTGGCATCATCGCGTGTTAAGCCTTTAGAGCCTTTCCAAATAGTCAGGTTAGAACCGGCTAAATCAGCTGAGCCGCCCATAAATTCAGGCAGTAATGGACCAAATGCATTCAGTGCGTCTTGCGATGCCTTACGTGATGCTGGGTTTGCTGGATTAGCGTCTAGTTGCTCAATATATGCTTGTGATTTTTCAGCCCAATCTGCTGGCAACTCACTACTAGTACGGCGTTTAAATTCAGCGGCTAGTTCTGGGTGTGCAGCGGCGTACGCGGCAAATTTTTCATCCCAGTTAGCTTCAAGTTGTTTACCCTTTTCTTTGCCATCCCATTGTGCATAAATATCAGCTGGGATTTCAAATGCTTCACCAGTCCAACCAAGGAACTCGCGTGCTGCTTTGATTTCGTCTTCACCTAGTGGTGCGCCGTGACAATCATGGCTACCTGATTTATTTGGTGAACCATAACCGATAACTGTTTTACAACAAATTAGTGTTGGTTTGTCGGTGATGCTGCGTGCTTCTTCGATAGCTGCGCGGATAGCGTCTGAGTCATGGCCATCAACGTCACTTACTACATGCCAACCGTAGGCTTTAAAGCGTGCAGGTGTATCGTCGCTAAACCAACCTTCAACTTCACCATCAATTGAAATACCGTTGTCATCCCAAAATGCAATAAGCTTACCTAGGCCTAATGTGCCGGCAAGTGAACATGCTTCATGAGAAATACCTTCCATTAAGCAACCATCGCCTAAGAAAGTATATGTGTGGTGATCAACAATATCGTGACCTTCGCGGTTAAATTGCGCGGCTAATGCTTTTTCAGCAATCGCCATACCTACCGCGTTAGTGATCCCTTGACCAAGTGGGCCCGTAGTAGTCTCAATACCTGGCGCATACCCATATTCTGGATGGCCAGGTGTTTTTGAATGCATTTGACGGAAGTTTTTAATTTCCTCAATTGGTAAATCATAACCACTTAAATGCAATAGAGAATAAATAAGCATTGAACCGTGGCCATTGGAAAGTATAAATCGATCTCTATCTACCCACTCTGGATTTGTTGGATTGTGGTTTAGATAATCGCGCCATAGTACTTCTGCGATATCAGCCATGCCCATAGGGGCTCCAGGGTGGCCTGATTTGGCCTTTTGTACTGCGTCCATTGATAAGACGCGAATAGCATTTGCAAGTTCTTTGCGAGACGGCATGGATTCTCCTACCTTTACTGTATTTGCGCTGGTTATTGTGTGTATTCATTTGAAGATCCATTCTTACTTATTGTAGGGGCTGTATGCAATTAAAAACCTGATTAAATTGGGCATTATGAATTTTTTTTAAGAACAAAAAGTTATTAGTAATTTTATTTAGACGTCTAGGCGTAAAAAAACTATGCAACTATCGTTGTTTTAGATAAAATACGCCCCTAAATTTTTTAGCGCTCTTACCGACGTTTGTGAAGCGCAATATTTGTGAGCAAAGACAATGGCAAAACATTTATTTACTTCTGAATCTGTTTCTGAAGGTCATCCGGATAAAATCGCGGACCAAATCTCTGACGCGGTACTAGATGCCATCTTAGAACAAGATTCTCATGCCCGTGTTGCGTGTGAAACTTACGTAAAGACTGGTATGGTTATGGTTGGTGGTGAAATCACTACTAGCGCATGGGTTGATATCGAAGAAATCACACGTAAAACTGTACGTGAAATTGGCTACACTCATTCTGATATGGGTTTTGATGCAGACTCGTGTGCAATTTTAAACACGATTGGTAAGCAGTCTCCTGACATCAACCAAGGTGTTGACCGTACTAGCCCAGAAGAACAAGGCGCTGGCGACCAAGGCCTAATGTTTGGTTACGCATGTAACGAAACTGAAGTATTAATGCCTGCACCAATCACTTACTCACACCGTTTAGTGCAGCGTCAAGCGCAAGTACGTAAAAGCGGCGAGCTTAACTGGTTACGTCCTGATGCAAAATCACAAGTTACTTTTGCATATGAAAACGGCAAGCCAGTAGGTATTGACGCAGTGGTACTTTCTACTCAACACAGTGAAGACATTTCACAAAAAGATTTAGTAGAAGCTGTGATGGAAACAATCATCAAGCCAGTACTTCCTGCTGAGCTTATCACTAGTGCAACTAAGTTTTTCATTAACCCGACTGGCCGTTTTGTAATCGGTGGCCCAATGGGTGACTGTGGTCTTACTGGTCGTAAAATTATCGTTGATACCTATGGCGGCATGGCTCGTCATGGTGGCGGTGCATTCTCTGGTAAAGATCCATCAAAAGTTGACCGTTCAGCTGCGTACGCTGCACGTTACGTTGCTAAAAACATCGTTGCTGCGGGCCTTGCTGACAAATGTGAGCTACAAGTTTCTTACGCAATCGGTGTTGCAGAGCCAACGTCAATCAGTGTTGAAACATTTGGTACCAGCAAGCTTGAAGAATCACGTTTAATTGAATTGATTCGTGAACACTTTGACTTACGTCCATATGGCTTAATTAAAATGCTTGATCTTGAGCGCCCAATTTATCTACCAACTGCAGCTTACGGGCATTTTGGTCGTGATGAATTCCCTTGGGAACGCACAGATAAAGCAGACGCACTTCGCGCAGCAGCTGGTCTTTAATATCAGCCACTGTGTGAATACAAAAAAGCGCCAATTGGCGCTTTTTTTTATGCCTGCTGATTATATTGTTGTAAATGCCTAGGTTATTGTCGCGAGGTAAACTCGCTGCTACCAGACATAGTCGCGGGTTTACCCCGCGCAATTAAAGCTAGGTTCTAGAAAGTGATACCAATCGTGTTAAGTTACTGACCATTTATAGCGACAGATAAATACAGTGATAACAAGGCGTAAATTTTGACATGTAGTTGTTCTACTTGAAAAAATTATAACGCAGTTAGCGCTTTATTTAG
>NZ_JACJEQ010000051.1:0-10745 GCF_014164125.1 Pseudoalteromonas sp. SG44-8
GTGGTATGTTCATAGGGTAATGCAATTTGTAGTTTTTTTACTGATATCGAGTGGGGCAGGGGACGAGACTCGAACCCGCGACCCCCGGCGAGACAGGCCAGTATTCTAACCAACTGAACTACCACGCCGCAGAGATATCATTATACTTGTTATTACTTAATTTGTTGGCGGAGTGGACGGGACTCGAACCCGCGACCCCCGGCGTGACAGGCCGGTATTCTAACCAACTGAACTACCACTCCAGCATACAAATTTTGTAATATAACATTGTTTAAATAGTTGGCGGAGTGGACGGGACTCGAACCCGCGACCCCCGGCGTGACAGGCCGGTATTCTAACCAACTGAACTACCACTCCAGCGCATATTTAAACTGTTATTTTTTCTTATTGGCGGAGTGGACGGGACTCGAACCCGCGACCCCCGGCGTGACAGGCCGGTATTCTAACCAACTGAACTACCACTCCATAATAAGAATATGTTTTACAACCATATGTTGTGTAAGTGTTGGCGGAGTGGACGGGACTCGAACCCGCGACCCCCGGCGTGACAGGCCGGTATTCTAACCAACTGAACTACCACTCCAGCGTCTACTTACAAATTGTCGAAAATTGGCGGAGTGGACGGGACTCGAACCCGCGACCCCCGGCGTGACAGGCCGGTATTCTAACCAACTGAACTACCACTCCACATTTTCGTTGCTGTCTGAGTCTCCCCTGACAGCGGCGTGAATAATACGAACCAACCCCTACTTCGTCAAGGGCTTTTTTGTTTTTTTACAGGTTTTTTAGTCATCTGACATCGAAAGGTTTAAAATTTCACCGGATCTATCACTTTTTGAACCATTTTTGTCGAGTTCTTTTTTTTCATTACTTTGCGGCTCATTTTCAACTGCTGTTTTTTTCTTCAAAAATGGTAAGTTGATTTTCGGCATGATTGATTTTTTCTGCACAAATACACGAATTGCTAACCAACCCAACAGCAAAACCAGTAAATTCCCGCCAACAATTAAACTAATAAATGTAATTGTTGCCATTGATTCGGCTTCCTTAGCAACTCTTTCTATTTCTTGTTGCTGTGCTGGGGTAATAATTGGTTCTGGTAATTCAGGCACCACTTCTATTGGTCGTTCTATTTCAAATTTATAGGTCGGTAAAGTCGCCATAAATTCGCGCCCATTAACATTAGTACCAAAAACAGACAGTTCAATACTGTATCGCCCCCAATCATAATTTTTAATCGTCAGCTGACGGGTCAAACTGTTTTTAGCATCAAGCGTAAACATTTGCTCTTCATTATTGGGGTAATAAATTTTACCTTGGATCAATACCGTATCTGGTTGCACTATTTGGTTATCGAGGGTAATGGTTAATTGATGTTCTTGCAGGTCATCTTCGGCTAAGGCGATTTCATAACTAAAGGGGGGTTCTTTAACTTCGATAAGATCTTGCACGACGGTGCGCTTTAATAATGGGGTTTCAATATATAGCTCTGGTCGCCATTGTCCGGCTGGGAAAACTAATTTAAATTCACCGGTAAAAATACCATCTTTAGGGCGCTCATCGAAACCACGGCCATCGTCTTTAAATTCAGCAACATTCTGAGTGCCAGCGCCAAAGTTTGCAAAGTCACTGTTATTGGTGCTAATAAAGTCAACATTTAAACTGACCACATCCCGAAACAAGCCCACTTGAATCGGCTCACCATCATTTAGTATTTGCCCTGTAATTTTAACTGTTTCGCCACGAAACAGTAATGGGGGTAATGGTTCGGCTTGTAATTCTACTTCTCCTAACACCACAATCCGGCTTTTCGGCAAAATACTACCAACGACCTGCCAAGGCCCAGGCATTGGCTGCTTAATAGTAATCAGATCATAACTTAGCTCATCAAACCATTGTAGGTTGTCATCTTTTCTCGCCGAGGTTGCATAATATTTACTGCCATCGGGTTTTACCAATACCACTGCTGGTGCACCGGGCTTGCGAAAAAATAATAAGGTGATTTCGTCAACTTTATAATCAATACGAAAACGATTTTCCAGTAAAGGAATTTCATTTTGCCGCCCATCGCGCTGCAGTAAGGTTATTTTATCTTCATTTGTTGCACTGCTGGTGTTTGGTAACATCATAACCAAGCACACAACTAACATTATGCTTCTCATGTTTTGCCTTATTCGGCGCGCCATATACATTGACCACCGGCTTCGTTGACTATATTTAATCGCTCTTCGTGAGCGAGTTGCTCATCATTATTGGCTTGTAAGACCACCAGCGGTGGACGGTTTGAATCTAAACGACGCAGTTCTTTTTGTTGTTGCTCACTGCCTTGATTTTTATTTTGATTAAGATTGAGCTTTACCTGCCCCCCCGTCATCGCTAAATAAACGTCAGCTAAGATCTCAGAATCCAGTAGTGCGCCGTGTAAGGTACGCTTAGCGTTATCTACATCATAACGCCGGCATAACGCATCTAAGTTATTCTTCTGTCCTGGATGCAAGTCACGCGCCATTTTGAGGGTGTCGAGAACTTGGCAGTAATCATGGGTTTTTTGATAACCTTGATTGAGCAACGCAAATTCATTATCCATATGACCGACATCGAACGGCGCATTATGAATTACCAGCTCCGCCCCTCTAATATAGTCGAGAAACTCTTGAGCTATTTGATGGAATAACGGTTTATCACGTAAAAACTCATTAGTGATACCATGAACATCAATGGCTTCTTCGTCACTTTTGCGCTGTGGGTTGATATAAACGTGAAAGTTATTGCCGGTTAAACGACGATTCACTAATTCCACACAGCCAATTTCAATAATACGATGCCCTTGTTTAGGGTCGATGCCGGTGGTTTCTGTATCTAAAACTATTTGTCTACGTGCCATATCGAATTTAGCCTGACTCTGGTATCTTTCTATAATCACTTTATTGTACATAAGATCAAGGGAAAACAGTGCAAAAAACCGTAGAGATTTACACCGATGGCTCATGTTTAGGTAATCCGGGCCCCGGCGGTTATGGTATTTTTATGTTTTATAATGACCACGAAAAAAAATTAAGCCAAGGCTATACCCTCACCACCAATAATCGAATGGAAATGCTCGCAGCAATTGTTGCTCTTGAGAGTTTAAACCGCCCGTGTGAGATAAACCTCACCACCGACAGCCAATACGTGAAACAAGGTATTGAATCATGGCTTGCTAACTGGAAGAAGCGAGGCTGGAAAACGGCTGCTAAAAAACCAGTTAAAAATGTCGATTTATGGCAGCGTCTTGATGCAGCCTGCGCCCGTCATAATGTGACTTGGAAGTGGGTAAAAGGTCATAGCGGCAATAAATACAATGAAATTGTTGATGATTTGGCGCGTGATGCCGCTGGCAGTAAAGATTTATTAGTCGATGAAGGTTACAACCCTGAATAATATTAGTAGGTAATTCATCATAAACCATTTAACAACTTAGTTATATGATATAAGATTTGGATATATTAAATAATGGAGTTGTTAAATGGCTATCTCGATCGAGTCTTTTTTTCATCAGCAAAGTGCTACCTTTACTTATTTAGTGTCTTGCCAAACCACTAAATCTGCCATGTTGATCGATGCCCCTGCTGACTTTGATGCTGCTAGCTGTACGTTAAGTTTTCAAACCGCCGACGAGATCATTGCCCATATAAACGATAACCAACTTATTCTTGAGTGGGTTTTAGAAAGCCACGCCCATGCAGATCACATTACTGCCGCCAGTTATATAAAGCAGCAACTTGCGACATATCATCCTTGCAAGTTAGCAACGGGTAAAAAAATAATACAAGTGCAAAAACATTTTAGCCGCCTGTATAATATTAATATGCCATGTGATGGCAGCCCATTTGAACAGCTATTTACTGATAACGAGCATTTTGCACTGGGCGCACACAAGGT
Source organism: Pseudoalteromonas sp. SG44-8 (assembly GCF_014164125.1). Classification (NCBI taxonomy): domain Bacteria; kingdom Pseudomonadati; phylum Pseudomonadota; class Gammaproteobacteria; order Alteromonadales; family Pseudoalteromonadaceae; genus Pseudoalteromonas; species Pseudoalteromonas sp. SG44-8. The sequence continues at coordinate 3,922 of NZ_JACJEQ010000051.1, forward strand.
TACTGTATTAGCGACTCCAGGCCATACTCCAGACAGTGTGTGTTATTTAATTGAAGGCAACTTGTTTGTTGGTGACACATTTTTTATGCCCGATAGCGGTACTGCACGCTGTGATTTCCCAGGTGGCAGTGCCAAAACGCTTTATCAGTCACTGCAACGTATTTTAGCCCTGCCCGATGAAACTATTTTATGGATGTGCCACGACTATCAGCCGGGTGATCGCCCACTTGCCAATAAAACATCGGTACTCGAGCAGCGCACCAGTAATATTCATCTACAAGCCTCTGAGCAAGATTACATAACAACCCGTAGCGCCCGTGATGCAACACTCAGTGCACCTAAATTATTGCACCCAGCAATACAAATGAATATTCGCGCAGGCCAATTACCAAAAGCACAGCAAAACAGTCAGCGTTATTTAACGCTTCCGCTCACAGTGTTGCTTTGAGGTTTGCCGTAAACCAGCTCCTTTTACTGGAGCAAACTGTGGACGAGCGTGCCATTTAGGCTTTATGGGTGTCAAAGGCGCAACTCGTTTACGAGCGACCAACATATACACACTTCCCATGGGTTTTAGATATTGCTTGGTAAAACGTCGCCATGGCGCAAACCGCGATAAACGGTTGCCTCGTGCTAATGACGAATAAATAAAACGTTCATCACTGACTATTTCAAAACCTAATAGGTTAAGCCAATCTTTTACCCGTGCGGGAGTGAAAAAGCGTCCCGTCCATGGCAACTTTTGACCGCTAAAGGGCAACAACTGCGCAAGTCCACATAAACTAAATGGGTTAAACCCGGTGATCACCATATAGCCACCTGGTATTAAGGTGCGGTGTGCTTCACGTAATATATGATGCGGATCGGTGTGATACTCTAAGCAATGACTTAATATACAGGCATCAACACTGTGCTCGTAAAAAGGGAGTTCATCTATATCGGCAACAACACCTGTAAATGGTCCTGACTCTGCTACGCAGACTTGGTGTTTAATGGTACTTTTACTGGTATTAAGTTCGCCACTGAGATTACCGAGTTTTAACATGTGATAGCCAAACATCCGCGGTAACCACTTGGCCATTTTACGTTCTATATCACTACGTAAATAGTCACCATGAGGAAACTCTTGCCACGACAGTGGTTTGGGTCCTTCTTGAAAACTAAGGGCTGGTTTCATGCGCTGAGCTCGTTATACTGTTTGATATCGTCACTTTATAGAGCAATGTCACATGGTGCAAGTCAAAGCAATTAAAGCCTTTTCTGATAATTACATTTGGTGCCTTAGCGATCCTACAAGTTCGCAAGCATGGGTAGTTGACCCAGGTCAAGCTGAACCAGTGTTAACTTATTTAAACCAAGCTGGTTTGACCTTAGCGGGTATTTTAGTTACCCATCATCATTATGATCATACTGATGGCGTAGCCGCTTTGTGTGAAAAATTTGTGGGCATTGATGTATATGGCCCACACAATAGTCCATTTAAAGGGATCACAAAACCATTAATGGACGCGGATAAGATAACCGTACTTGGGACAGAATTTTCCATCATAACAACACCTGGACATACCTTAGATCATATTTGCTATACCCACCCTGCTCTCGCTTTTACTGGCGATACATTATTCAGTGGTGGTTGCGGACGCTTATTTGAAGGAACAGCAGAGCAAATGTACCACTCATTTAACAAACTAAAAGCGCTACCGCATGATTGTAAAATTTATTGTACTCACGAATACACCCAAGCTAACTTAGCATTTGCATTAGCCGTTGAACCGGATAATCAAGACTTGCTCAACTATTCACACTGGGTTGACGAGCAACGTAACAACGACTTAATCACTTTGCCGAGTACTTTAGGGCAAGAGTTAAAAATAAACCCGTTTATGCGTAGCGAGCTGCCAAGCATTACCACGCTATTGCCTGCACAATTTAAAGGACTCAGAAAAAACTCAGCACAAAAAACTGAACCTTGGCAAAACTTCGCAGGTCTGAGAACCTGGAAAGATCATTTTTAATATAATAAACCTGCCCTGTAGTTAATAAATCTAAGCAGATTATTTAGTTAGCTGGTAAACAGCGGCATTGTTGCATATTTTAAACGGTCATAAAGTGGTAATACCGACTCATAACGGGTAGTATTCGCCGAGTTTTTTACCTGATGTATTGGTATTTATGAATAAATCCCCCCTCGTTTTAGCCTTGGCTTTAGTGCTAAGTGGTTGTCAAACCTTGACATCAACACAATCTGATGACGCTATCGTCAATCAAGCAGAGCAGCCACAACTTAATGGCGCCAGCCCACACGATATCAGTGAAGCATTGATGATCAATGCACAATACCAACAAGTTAACGACTTGGATGATGCACCACCCGTTTTTGATGATGTGTGGGAGCGAATTCGTTACCAATTATCAATTGAAGTGCCGCAAAATCGCCCAGTTGTCACTGAGCGTAATTATTATGCTAAACATCAAGCTTATCTAGATCGCATCTCAAAACGCGCGGAACCTTATCTACATTTTATTGTAGAAGAAGTTGAAAAGCGTGATATGCCAATTGAAATAGCATTACTGCCTATTGTTGAAAGTGCCTTTGACCCGTTTGGCTACTCATACCGAAGTGCATCGGGTATTTGGCAATTTATGCCACAAACTGGTGAGCGTTTTGATTTAAAGCAAAACTGGTGGTACGACGGTCGTCGTGACATTGTACAATCAACCCGTGCGGCGCTTGATTATCTATCTTATTTACATAAAACCTTAGAGGGTGATTGGCTCAACGCCATTGCGGCCTATAACTCAGGTGAAGGGCGTTTATTACGCGCCATAAAAAAGAACCGTAAAAAGCACTTGCCTACTGATTTTTGGTCTCTTGATTTACCAAGTGAAACCACCGCCTATGTGCCAAAGCTATTAGCATTATCAGATTTACTAAAACGCCAAGATGACTTTGGGGTAAAGTGGAACCCGATTATCAATGCACAAGTTGTTGAAGCCGTTGATATAGGTTCACAAATTGATTTAGCACTTGCTGCGGATATGGCTGACATTAGCCTGACTGAATTGTATCGTTTAAATCCTGGCTTTAATCGCTGGGCAACGGATCCAAATGGTCCTCACTTTTTATTATTACCAATAGACAAAATTGAGCAGTTTCAACAGTTATTAGCTAAAACAGCGATGAAAGATCGTCTGCGTTGGCAACAGTATATTGTCGCAAGCGGTGACAGCTTATCGGTAATTGCGAAGAAGTTTGCCACCAGCACCAGCGCTATCAAATCACTCAATAAACTAAAGTCAAATACCATTCGTATTGGTCAGCAATTATTAGTGCCGTTAAGTGACGGTGCAATTAATAGCGAACACCTACCAAAACAAATGCGTATGGCGGTGAATAACAATAGTCAAAAGAAACTGTCTCATACGGTTAAAAGTGGCGACACTTTATGGGATATAAGCCGAGAGTACGATGTAACCATTAATGAACTCGCTAGCTGGAATAAACTTAAAAAGAATAGTGTATTACGTTTAGGCCAAAAGTTAACGGTTTATCAGAGCCCTAAGACCCCTAAGGCGGCGTTAGTCAGTACCGAGCGGACAATCACCTATAAAGTTCGCCGTGGTGACTCTCTGGCTCGCATCGCAGCTAAGTTTAACTTAACAGTAAACGATATTATCAAATGGAATAACTTAGCAGGACAAAAGTACTTACAACCAGGGCAAAAGTTAAAGCTTAAAGTGGACGTAAAAAGCACCTAAGCGAAATAATACAGACAATAAAAAAGAGCGTTTTCGCTCTTTTTTATTGTCTAATGAGGTAACTTAGCTAACCACTCTTGGAGCCATGGCTGAGTTACTGGCCAAGGTTCAAAATCTTCACAGGCATCAATTTCTAAACGATGGCCGATAGGTTGTGCTTGTAAGTCACGAAATAACTCATCAAAACTTCGCCCTGCACCACAAAACGTATCACCATAACTTCGGTCGCCCATAGCGATAATACCGTATGGCTTAGCAGTTAACATAGGAAAAGTGCTATTCAACTCGTTAAAAAAACCAGCAAGGTTGTCAGGAATATCACCTTGCCCGGTAGTTGAAGTGATAACTAAAATATGTGTGGCTTGTTGAATATCTGCAATGGTTGGTTGATCGACTAAATTTACGCTGTGCCCTGCTTGTTCTATTGCGTCAATAACTTCGTCACTTAAACGCTCGGCACCGCCATATACACTGCCTACAAATATGCTAATCGTTGCCATTAATAATCCCTCTCTTGATGTGGCCAGCCAAGCTGTTGACAAATAGTGAGCATTTCTTCACCTAGCGGCGCTTTAATATTGATCTGTTGTTGAGTATAAGGGTGCACAAAATTAAGCTCAGTTGCAAATAACATTAATCGACGTAATGCAAAATGCTCTCTAAAAAATTGGTTATGCTGATTATCACCATGATTAACATCACCAATTATAGGCAGTGATAAATGTTTTAAGTGACGGCGGATTTGATGCTTACGACCAGTTTTAGGAAAGCACTCCACCAGCGAATAGCGCACTGTTGGGTATTTATCAATTGGTATCGGTAACGTTGCTTGCTGCAAGCAGTTAAACAGAGTTTGTGCCTCTTGTGGGGCTTTATTTTGATCAGCAAACTTATCCGCAATTTTATCCAGCTGTTCTTTTAGTGGCTTATCTAAAAACACCGACTCCGGCGCAAAACCACGCACTAACGCGAGATAGCGTTTAGAGATTTGATTATCAATAAATAACTGATTAATGTCCCGTGCAGCTTCAGAGCTCAATGCAAACAGTAAGACGCCCGATGTAGGCCTATCTAAACGATGCACAGGGAACACATGCTGGCCAATTTGATCGCGCAGCATCTGCATCGCAAATTGTGTTTCATGTTTATCTAAAAATGATCTGTGTACTAATAAACCAGAAGGCTTATTAATTGCGATATAGTTTTCATCACGGTATAAAATTTCAAGCTCAGCAAATTCAATTGGCTCAGGGCGTTCACTCATGGCTGCTTCCTAGTACATTATCAAACTCTGTGAGTAACGCGATGATGGCATCGCCTCCAGCCTTTTCAGTAAGCATTAACTCAGCCATCGGTGCAATTGCAAAATTACTCGGTAACGGCTGCTGTTTAGCAACTAACATTTGCATTTTTTCAATAAATACAAATTGTAACCACTGCTCAAACGCCATAGTATCGTGACAAAATGGCACTGTTGAGTTTAACGCTTGCGGATCAATTGGAGTATTTTGCCAAAGTTGATGCTGTTTTAATAAGTCTTCGAGTTGCGTTAAGTAAGTTTGGGTCTGTTGGTACATAACCACCCTTGTTGATTATCATTGCTTGATTATACCCTGTTCCCACATGGCCTGCTATGGCGTATAATTTAACGAATTTTGCAGTAAAAAATCAGTGGATCATTATGACCGAGCAGATCGCAACCTTAGGGCAATTACTTGATGGCGCAGGTACAAATTGGCGCGCTTTTGATATTGGCAGACATATTACCAAGCTAGATAAAAAGCAATTTTTAGCCATTGAGCAAGCACAGATCCCCTATCCTTTCCCGCTCGCAGGCCATGCATGGTTAGCTATTCAGTTTTGGGATAGCAAAGCCAGTAGCGAGCCCTACGTGTGGTTTTTAAAGTTTCCAGTTGATGAGCAAAGCAAACTGGTATGCGCCAGTCGCGATCACTTTGCCAATATGGTGATAGAAGCACTTGGCAATGATTTGACCGGCGAGCAAGCCGACGGGAAGCTTGATAATAACCCATATGTGTTTACACCTAACGCAAATAAACTAGCTGCATTTAATGCACAGTTAAAAGTGTTATTAAAACAACCTGCCTCACAATATTATGAGTACACCCAACTGTATTTTAGTGGCAAACTAGGGTTTGATAATTGGCAAAGTGTTGCAGTACAGGGGATTGCTGATTTTGCATTACGCTTAGATAGCGATAAAAATCTAGCGTCATTACAACAAGCCTGGGAGCAACTGCCAGCTGAAGTGTTACAACCGCTCAGCGCAATGCTTGAACATGTTGAAATACCGCCGGTATTTAGTCAACAGTTGTTAAGCTACGCCCAGCAAGCCATTGCGCAAAAAGATACCTTAGCACTGTGTTGTGCCCTACGTGCAATGTCAAAAGCACAAGCGCAAACACTTACGGTACAATTAGTGGATACTCTTTTAGATTCAGAAATCGCCACAGAATCGGATGTTTTACTGACCATTGCAGGACGTTGTTTTAACTTGCTCACTGATCCCGAGCGGTTACATATTTTTATGGACAATTGCGCCCACCATCAGCAAATTGAAGAGCTTTTCCCAAGTATTTTTGCTGACTTAGTTGCAATACCGAGTATTCGACCACACCTATTAGGTTTACTTCGCAAAGAAAATCGCAGCGAAACCCTCGCGCGAGCAATTGGAAGGTTATTCTCGTAAATGGCAAGTTTATGGACATTCATTATCATTGGTGGTGTGATTTATCTTTTTTGGCTTAATCGTAAAGTTGCTGAAGCTGCCAACGCACACGCAAAACGTCAAAGCGACCAGCTACAAGTGCAATTAATGAGTGTCGCCTGCACTAAACGCCGCTTTGGCCTTTTAAAAAGCGGCAAACCTGGTATCAAAAGCGAGTTTATTTTTGAATTTTCCAGTGATGGTGAAAGCGTTTATCAAGGGGTGTTATTTATGGAAAATGAAATGCTGAAAAGCGTTTTAGTGCCGCCGCATAAGATTTAGTAGTGAGTTAGTGAGTTAGTGAGTTAGCAAGTTTGCGAGTTAGAAAGTTTGCGAG
>NZ_JACJEQ010000052.1:0-9914 GCF_014164125.1 Pseudoalteromonas sp. SG44-8
AGCCATTGTATCTTTGCCTTATTACTTTACCCTCGCCAGCTCGGCAACTCGCCAACTCGCCAACTCGCAAATTCGTCAACTCATCTGCTCCCTGACATACTTTAAATACTGCTCAAGGCTATTTTGCCATAACACCAATGCTTCTGTGAGTGACTCTTTAAGCGGTTTGTTGTCGAGTAAGCGTCGTTCTATTTTTTTTAACTCTATGCCGTAGCGGTTAAAACCGAGTTGTAAAGCGGTGCTTGCTTGGCGATGGAGCAGCTTAATACATTGTTCTTTATCTTCGTCTAATAATTGTTGAGCACGGATCAGCTTGTTGCGTGCGGATAATACAAACTCGTTGTAAATAGACGAAATCTCGTCTTCACTAAAAGAGCTTTTTAATGTGTCTGCTGCGGTATTGTCATATAAAACATCACTCAGCTCAACGGCAATACTGGGTGCATGGCTGCTTTGTGAATCACTTAATGCTTGGCGTAATTTTTGTTGTTTAATTGGTTTACCAACAATGTCTTTTATTCCTAATGAGAAATACTCTTTGATTTCGTCAGGGCTTAAACTGGCAGTAAAGGCGAGTACTGGGGTACGTTGATTTTTATGCTCCATACCTTTGAGGGTTTTAAGTACTTCTTGGCCAGTCAGATCTGGCAGGTTCATGTCTAATAGCACAACATCAAAGTGGTACTCTTGCATCAGGTTAATAGCACTTTTACCATCGCGGGCGAGCTTGATTTTATGCTCATCATCAGCCATAAATTCTATGGCTATTTTTTGATTTAAATCTAAATCCTCGACCAGTAATACATCTAATCCAGTTAAATAATCTTTTGATTGATGGCGCTGTTCAACAAGGCTGAGTTCGCCAAGCACAAGCGTGATATCAAAGCTAAACGAACTGCCTTTATCTAACTCACTGGTAATATCAAGTTGGGAGCCCAGTTTGGCTAGTAGGCGGCTGGTGATAGCAAGCCCTAGGCCTGTTCCGCCTTTTTCTTTACCTGCGCTACTTTGTACGTATGGCTCTGTAAGGTATTCTATTTCATCATCTTCAATGCCAGGCCCCGAGTCAATTACACTAATACGAATATGATGTTCAAGTTGGCGCTCCTCTAATAACTCTACGCGAATTTTAACTTCACCTTTGTCGGTAAATTTAATCGCATTACCAACGAGGTTAATGATGATTTGCCGAAGTTTTTGTTGGTCGCAGTAATAACAAGCTTGCTCTGGGAGGTTATAAATTAACTCAAACTTTAAGCGTTTCTGCTCGGCTAATGGACTAAGTAATAAACATAAGTTATGCAACCAAGTTTTAAATTCTACGTCCTCTTCATAAAGTGCTTCGTTGTGTTGGTCAAGGCTTGCGTAATCAAGCACTTTATCCACTAACAAGTTAAGTGATTCGGCGGAGTTTATAATGGCTTCGCAATAAGGTTTGTCTCGCGGGTCTGTTGATTGATTTAAGATCAATTGCGCACTACCTAAAATACCATTAAGGGGAGTGCGAATTTCATGACTAATGGTAGATAAAAATAAGCCTCTTATTTCAAGATCTTTTTGCGCTTTATTAGTTAACTGATTGAGGTTTTGCTCTCTGCGCTCGTTACATAATAACGCCATCCCGGTGGTATAAAACATTGGGGCGATCACGCCATTAACCAGTAAGGTCACGCTAAACCAGTTTTCTTTTAACAGTGTGAAATTGTTAACATCTTCCATTAAAAAAGCGCGACCGACAAAAATACAGCTAATAATGGTCAGGATCAAAATATAGACAATGCTGCCATTGGGGTAGGGCTTACGGGCAAAGCGAATAAATAAGTACAGTAAAAACAGTGCTTCGCTTATATGCTGTAAATCAGAGGCCAACATACGATTACGAAGGTTAGAATCAACTACGGTAAAGTACATTAGCAATGCTCCGCAAAACAAGGTTGCTAATACAAAAAACCGAAACTCTTTGCCGCGGTAACCTAAAAATTGGCTGATTGCTAATGCATGGATGATGGACGCGCTAAACCATAAACTATTAGCAAGAACAATAGTGATAATGCTATCGAGACGACCGTGTAAGGCAAAGCTCATTAGAGCAATAAATAGCACTAAAGGATAAAGAATATATAACACTGTGCCTGGAGTGTTTTTGTTGGCGCGCCAAGTTAAAAAGTTGAGTAGTGCCATGACGACCATCATGGCGGCACTGGCAGAGTAGAGCGTGAGGGAGTCGAGCATTCATATTCCAAGCAGATCAGGATGACGAGTTTAGAATAATGGCAATTGCATTTGTTAGCAAATATCGTGCTCTAGAATAAACAAAAAAAACAGGCACAAAGTACCTGTTTTAATATTAAAATAAGAGTTACTAGATTAGCGAATTTCGTCCGGAATATTTTGTTGTGCCCACGATAATAATTCAATACGATTACGACATTTTGTCTTTCTAAATGCGCTGTATAAATGAGTTTTTACAGTGTGTGGACTAATGCTTAACGCTTCAGCTATTTCCTTATTTTTAGAGCCGTTACTCATTAAGGAGATAATTGCTTTTTCGCGTTTAGTTAATTTTACAGGTTCAATATCACCGTCAGTGAGCTTATGTAATGCGTCTTTATTGAACTGCAACATACGGTTTAATGCGTTACACATGATATCACGACGATACCACAGCTGATCTTCGAGTAATAAACGAATGCCTTTCATTAGCACATCAGCATTGTCGGTAGTATAAAAAACACCCCGAATACCGCTTAACAATGCACGATTAGCTAGTTCTGGATTTTCGTCTAAGTTGAATAATACGATATCGCACTTAATACGTAGATTGACCAATTGCTCTTTCAATTTCCCCCAAGCGTCTTGGCTTGATGTTTCGATAAACAATAAACGCGTTCCCTCAGGAACGTCAGATATATTTGTTCCGGTAGTAACATTGAGCCCTTGGGTTTTTAATAAAGGCTCTAATACATTAATACCAATTGTATTAATTGGCTCTAGATCTAGTAACAAAAAGGCAGAACTACTCATACTTACTATACTCTTGAATAAAGTTGACTAATCAATCCTAACATGCAATCCGCCCCTTTAGTATTAGAAATTTCCTACTTTAGGGTAAGATAGACATAGTTTTATAACGTTTATCGTATTCGTCATAAAAGATACATTTAAAAAACTTTGTAACAATTTGAAATTAATAGCAAATAACATTTTCTTTCAAAGTTAATTTTTTTTACAAATATTTACAGTTAAGCCGTTTAAAGTAAACCTTTAGTCTTATTTTGGTAAGGTGGCCACCCCATTATTTTACCTGCTAGCATATGTAAATGGATATGATAAACAGTTTGCCCGCCATGTTCATTGCAATTCATTACCACGCGGAAACCATCCTCTGCAAAGCCTTGTTGTTTCGCTATTTTTGCAGCAACCACATACAGGTGGCCAACAATTGGCGCATCTTGCTCGGTAATATCATTGATGGTCGCAATCGCTTTTTTCGGGATAATCAGCACGTGAAAAGGGGCTTGTGGGTTGATATCTCTAAACGCTAAACTAAGCTCATCTTCGTAGATGATATCAGCTGGGATCTCGCGGTTAATAATTTTAGTAAAAATAGTTTCTTGGCTCATTTAAAGGGCTCTTTGTCGGTTGTACTAAAGTCACTAATGACAAACTTTGCCTGCAGTGTCAAACTGAAATCAAACAACAAGGAGCTATTATGCGTAAACATTTATTATTAAGCGGTATTGTGTCATTATTTTTGAGTGCGACAAGCGTGGCCGAAACCGTCAATTTTCCTGAAGAAATAGTGCCATTACAAGTGGGCGATAAGAAAATTGAGCATTCATTTTTCAACCGTGTTGATGAAGTCGAGCTGGTTCCTGGCGTATATCAGCTCAAACTTAAATACACCGATTTGTACGAGCAAGGTTACGATGAGCATCAAGTTATCGACTCAGAACCATTTTGGGTGACGATGACCATTGCTGCCAATACAGATTATGATGTGGTGTTTAACCGTGCTGATAATGCGGTAGCAGCAGAAGTTTTTGCAGAAGCGCCACAAGTGAGCTTACAAGCAAAAGGGGCGTCATTAGGCACGCCGCTAGCCATTATAGCTGAGCCCGATTTGACAAGTAGTATTAACTCTCAAGTTGCGACAGTGCAAGTAGCACCAACAGCAGCAACCAGAGCTGCACCGATGGCTGCTAATTTACAAGCTCCAGTTTCTCGCCCTGCACCTAATGCAGGTAATGCGCCTAGTGCTGCCGCCATGTTAGATTTTTGGTGGCAACAAGCCAGTGCTCAAGAGCGGCAAGCTTTCATTGATAAAGTCACTAAAAATAAATAGCACTGATTAAAATAGATAGCAAAAAGGGCGAATAAATCGCCCTTTTTAATTTTCGTTATTTAGCTATTACTTAGCAAACAAGTCGTCAATAGTACCTTGCGCAAGTGGGTGGTAGCCCGGGCGCGCTTTTAGGTATACTTCATGTGCCCATTCACGTTTACCATTAGTAATCAGAGCTTTGTATAGCGGCACGATTAATTTGCGACGGCCAATACCTGATAAGTGTTTATCAAGTGCTGGATAGATAGGTTGATAGCCATTGCCAACCGCAAGCATAAACCAAGCAAAAGCACGCTCTGCGTTAGTTGATTGTGTAAGGTTGAACTCGCTGTCTAGCATCGCCATTTTATCTAGGCTTAAATCACGTGGTAAGTTATTTAAAAAGTGTAACCACTCATGCACAGTCCAATTTGCCGTAGGAAGTTGTGCGGCAGTTGTGTCACCTTTTAACCATGCTGCTGTTGCACTATCTACTTTATCGAATGCATCTGAGGTTGGGTTTGGTGCATCGCTCGGTAAGCCAGGCTGAAAAATCCACTCGTTTACTTTATCCATGCTAACAACACCTGGATACTGTTCAATTAAGTTCGTTTTTAAGTAAGTAACAAACTCTGCGGTGGTCAAAGATTTGAATGAAAACTCTTTAAAATAGGCTTTTACAAATGGGTCGAACTTGTCGCGACCATACTTGTTTTCAAGGTAAATTAAGAATAGCTGGCCTTTAGTATATGGCACTGAGCTGAATGCATCGTCCGGATCGCGGCCATTAAGTTTTAAGTTAAGGCGAGTATCTGGCGCTGCAATAGTTTTAAGTTGAGCACGCAGGCCCGCAGCGTCAAGCGCTTGCTCCATAACCGCACGGTCACGACCATAAACTTCTTCCATAATACGGTTTTCAACGTACGAGGTAAAACCTTCATTCAGCCATAAGTCTTCCCATGTAGCATTGGTTACTAAGTTGCCAGACCAAGAGTGAGCAAGCTCATGAGCGATTAAGTTAACTAGGCTTTTATCGCCAGCAACAACCGTTGGAGTGATAAACGACAGACGTGGATTCTCCATGCCACCGAAAGGAAAGCTCGGCGGTAACATTAAGAGGTCATAACGCCCCCAAGCATATTCACCATACATGGTACTTGTTTTATCAATCATCGCTTGCGTGTCTTCAAATTCAGCAACTGATGCATCTAAAATGGTTGGTTCAGCAAAAATGCCGGTTTGGCGTGACATAGCTTTAAATTCTAGATTACCAGCGCCAATCGCAATTAAGTAAGGAGAGATTGCTTGAGGCATATCAAAAATGTAATCGCCATCTTTATAAAGTGCATCTTTGTTGTCGGCACTCATCACCGCACGAACATCTTTAGGTGTATGAATACGTGCCGAGTAAGTTACACGCATCGCTGGTGTATCTTGTACTGGGATCCAACTACGAGCATGAATTGCTTGCGATTGGCTGTACATAAACGGATGAGTTTTACTGGCTGTTTGCTCAGGTGTTAACCATTGTAAGCCTGATGCTTCTGGGCGGCTATTGTAGTAAATGCGTACTTTTGCTGCTTGGTTTTTAAAAGTAATAGTTAACTTTGAGCCTTTAACATCATCACGTGCAGCAAGGGTAAATTTTGCTTTATGCCAGCCACCAGTTTGATCTTGATACATTACTTTATCAATATCTAAGTCACGGGTATCAAGTACCAATGTTTTGCTGTCGGCATTTTGCCATTGTAACGTATGCTCAACAAAACCTTCTAACTGCTTGTCAGCAAAATCAACGTCTAAATCAAGATTTAAGTGTGTAGTAATAACATCATCAAGATTAGCATAGGAATTTTGATCAATGGCGCTCGCCATTGCTTGAGAGCACATACCTGCCATAGCGAGGCTTAAAAAAAGCGGTTTAAGTTTCATATTGACCCTGGACGGAAATAAAAAGTGCAGGTTTTATATCATGATTGACCATCAGGGTTGAGCAATTTTTACAATCTGATGCGCGTTTTGCGACGATGGGTTACACTATTGCGATTAGTGACGATTAACCTTTGGGGCATTTTGTGGCTCTCTCTTTGCAAGCTTTTCATACATTTTCTTTACCGAGCCAGTGTTCACAACTGTGCGAAATAACTGACCTTACACAATTACAGCTACTGACGTTTGATAGCCCTTTTTGCATTTTAGGTGAAGGTAGTAACACGGTATTTTTAAGCGATTATCAAGGCACTGTAATTAAAATGGCGACTACCGGTGTCGTCATCGTTGAACGCGACAATGATTACTTACTTGAAGTTGCTGCAGGAGAAAACTGGCATCAGCTTGTTGCATATACGCTCAAAAAAGGGATGCCTGGGCTTGAAAATCTTGCTTTGATCCCCGGTACAGTTGGCGCAGCACCGGTACAAAATATTGGTGCCTATGGTGTAGAGCTGGCAAAATTTATTGAATACGTAGAATATTTTGATATCGCCACTAAGCAGCTCATCCGCCTTAGTTGTCAACAATGCGAGTTTGGCTATCGAGAGTCTATTTTTAAGCATCAATTAAAAAATAAAGCAGTGATCACTTGCGTTGCATTGGCATTACCAAAACTTTGGCAGCCAGAGTTAAGCTACGGTCCTTTACAGCAGCTTGAGTCGGTAACGGCGCAGACGGTTTTTGAGCAAGTGATTAAAACTCGTAACAGCAAATTACCGGATCCTTACATACTTGCCAATGCCGGAAGCTTTTTTAAAAACCCAATTATAGAAAACCAGTTACTTAGCGAATTGCTCGTCGCGTATCCGCAGTTGCCTCATTATTACTATGATGAACACCACCATAAAGTAGCTGCCGGTTGGTTAATAGAACAAGCAGGGTTAAAAGGGTACCGTATCGCAGGAATTGAAGTGCATCAGCAACAAGCGTTAGTTTTAGTTAATCATGGTGGCAGTGAAGGCAGTGACCTAATTAAAATGATTCAACATATCCAGCAGCAAATATGGCAACGTTATCAAATAAGCTTACAGCATGAAGTTCGCTTGATGAATAATGATACTGAATGCCATATCGGTTTAGGGGAGTTAGCATGAAGGCGCCGGATGGTAATAAATTAGCAATCTTAAATGCGCTCAATCAGGGGGGCTTTATCTCTGGGCAATTACTTGGTGAGCAACTTGGCATTAGTCGCGCCGCAGTGAGTAAACATATGCAAAGTTTACAAGCGATGGGGCTGGATATTTTTAAAGTTAGCGGTAAGGGTTATAGCCTTAATAACTCCGTGGGCTTGTTAGAGCAAAATAAGATCCAGCAATATTATCAAGGCTTGAACGCCAGTACGGCACATATCGAAGTGCATCCGATCATTGATTCGACCAACAGTGAGTTAATGCGCCGTATTGCGGCTAAACAAACACTAGATTCAGGCACTGTCGTCGTCGCGGAAATGCAGCAAGCAGGGCGTGGGCGACGCGGACGCGTTTGGCAGTCTCCATTTGGTGCGAACTTGTATTATAGTTATTTCTGGCGCTTAGATGACGGGCTGCAAGCCGCAATGGGTATGTCTATCGCTGTAGGCTTAGCTGTTTACGATACGTTAAAAGCACTGTATCAGTTAGATATTGAACTCAAGTGGCCAAACGATATTTATCTTAATAAAGAAAAGCTCGCAGGTGTTTTGGTCGAATTAGATGGTCAGCCACAAGGACCATGTCAGCTCGTAATAGGCATTGGTATTAATTTGCAAATGCCCACAAGCTACAGCCAGCAAATCGACCAAGCGTGGACTGATTTGAGCCAACATAGCCAACAGATTGATAAAAATCAGCTGGTGGCACATTTAACATACCACCTTGAGCAACGATTAGCGCAGTATAGTCAAACTGGCTTGCATGACATGTATCAGCAGTGGAACGAACTCAACGCCTTTGCAGGACAGTGTGTGGAGTTAAATACTGGGCATAGAAGCTGGCGTGGTATCTGTGAAGGCATAGATCCACAAGGTGGTATTCGTATTCGCCAAGATGGTGAGGTTAAAAGCTATTACGGTGGTGAAATTTCACTACGCAAGGCAGTTCAATGAGATTATTAATCGATGTAGGTAATACAGCACTTAAAGCAGCGCTATGCCAGCAAGGCGAAATCAAGCCGTGTGATGTTAGTGCGCTACCTTGGCGGAAAATTAACGAGCTGGTTTATGCAAGTGTTGGTAAAAATGAGCAACTCAATGGGCTATTAGCACAAGCATTGGCATTTCAGGTGCCATGTTTTGAAGCGAAAGTGACTAAACAATTGAGTAACCTTAGCTGTGCGTATCAACAATTTAGTAATTTAGGTATTGATCGCTGGCTTGGTTTAATTGCTGCTTTTCAATTATGGCCGCAACAAGATTGCATCGTGATAGACACAGGCACAGCCACAACAATTGATGTACTTACAGCACAAGGACAACATTTGGGTGGCTGGATATTACCTGGCCTTGATCTCATGACACGCTCATTAACACAGAATACGCAGCGTGTTTTTGATGATGCCAACACGCCTTTTGCGAATGAGCTGGGTGTAAACACACCTAATGGTTTAAAAAATGGCGCGCTAGTGGCAACCTTAGGGGCTGTTGAACAAGCAAAATTACATTTAACCAATAAAAAACCTCAACTAATTTTTGCTGGTGGCTATGGTGCATTATTGAAAGCGCAATTTTTAGACGCGATTTATGATCCGCAATTAGTGATGAAGGGGCTCAATTACTGGTATGAATTGAGCAAAAATTAACAAAAACAGGCTGTTTTGCCTGATTTGTGAGCGTTCGGCACATAAAATCACATTTTTTTTAATTTTCTTGTTGCATCACCACCAACCTTCCTCTAATATCTCGCCCCGTACTAAAGCAGTGCCGACTTAGCTCAGCTGGTAGAGCAACTGACTTGTAATCAGTAGGTCAACCGTTCGACTCGGTTAGTCGGCACCACTTTCCTTTTACCGAAAGTGTTTAGTAAAGAATTATCGTGGAGGGGTTCCCGAGCGGCCAAAGGGATCAGACTGTAAATCTGACGGCTCAGCCTTCGCTGGTTCGAATCCAGCTCCCTCCACCACTTTATTCTTGACGGTTAGAGGTAGTTTAAGAACAGGTTGCTAACGCGGGCATCGTATAATGGCTATTACCTCAGCCTTCCAAGCTGATGATGCGGGTTCGATTCCCGCTGCCCGCTCCAGTTTCTGGTGTTGCTGATATAGCTCAGTTGGTAGAGCGCACCCTTGGTAAGGGTGAGGTCGGCAGTTCAACTCTGCCTATCAGCACCAGTCTTAGAATCTTCTTGATTACTTCCTTTATCTGTCAGAAAATACTATTTGAAATTTGAAAAATTTAACTTAATCTACCTCTGGTGGATTATTTTCATATGTAATCTAGATACACAAAACTGATAGGTTCCGTCATGGCAAAAGCAAAGTTTGAACGCGTAAAACCGCACGTAAACGTAGGTACAATCGGCCACGTTGACCACGGTAAAACTACCCTAACTGCAGCAATCACTAACGTACTTGCAAAAGTATACGGCGGTGTTGCTAAAGATTTCGCATCAATCGATAACGCTCC
>NZ_JACJEQ010000053.1:0-9530 GCF_014164125.1 Pseudoalteromonas sp. SG44-8
TTTGACCTTTGACCTTTGACCTTTGACCTTTGACCAGCATAAACAAAAAAGGCTGCACAGTGCAGCCTTTTATTCTAGTACTAGATAATGAATCTAGTGTGTATAAATATAGTTTAACCTACATTTTTACGTGCATTGCGGAACATACGCATCCATGGGCTATCTTCGCGCCACTCATCTGGGTGCCACGAGTTAGCAACCGCACGGAATACACGTTCAGGGTGAGGCATCATTACAGTAGCACGGCCATCAGCTGAAGTAATACCTGTGATACCTTCTGGCGAGCCGTTCGGGTTAGCAGGATATTGTGTCGTAGGGTTACCGTAGTTATCAACAAACTTAACCGCTACAGTACCTGACTCAAGCGCTGCTTTCACTGCTGCATCATTAGCAAACTCAGCATGACCTTCACCGTGAGACACAGCGATAGGCATACGAGAGCCCGCCATACCGTTGAAGAATACCGAAGGATTCTCTTGCACTTCAACTAAGCTAAAACGTGCTTCAAAACGCTCAGATTTATTTGTCACAAAGCGTGGCCAATGTTCAGTGCCAGGGATCAACTCTTTTAATGTTGATAACATCTGACAACCGTTACACACACCTAAACTAAATGAGTCTTGGCGCTCAAAGAAGCTTTGGAACTGCTCACGTGCCATATCATTAAATAAGATTGATTTAGCCCAACCTTCACCAGCACCTAACACGTCACCGTAAGAGAAGCCGCCACATGCCACTAAGCCTTTAAACTCTTCCAGACTTAAACGCCCTTCAAGAATATCGCTCATGTGTACATCAACTGCCGCAAAACCAGCACGGTTAAATGCAGCTGCCATTTCTAAATGCGAGTTAACACCTTGCTCTCGTAAGATAGCCATTTTAGGCTTAGCGCCTGTCGCAATATACGGTGCTGCCACATCTTCATTTAAATCGAAGTTTAGTTTAACGTTAAGACCAGGGTCTTTAACATCAAACTTGGCATCAAATTCTTGCTTAGCACAATCAGGATTATCACGACGTGCTTGCATTTGGTAGGTGGTTTCTGCCCAAATAGTACGTAATTCAGTACGCGTGTTACTAAGTACAGGGTTACCAGCGCGGTTAAATACCACACTGTCGTCACTGTTAAGTGTGCCAATTTCATGGCTGATTGCAGCAATGCCATGTTCAGCAAATACTGCGTTCACGACCTCTAAATCACTGTTAGCAACTTGGATTACCGCTCCGAGCTCTTCATTATAAAGTGCTTCAATGTCAGAACCTGTTAAACCATCTAAATCAACAGTCACACCAGTATGACCCGCAAATGCCATTTCAGCCACTGTGGTAAATAAACCACCGTCTGAACGGTCATGATAAGCAAGTAACTTATTATCAGCGACTAACGCTTGCATTGCATTGTAGAAGCCTTTTAGTAATTCAGGGCTATCTACATCTGGCGTTACATCACCTAATTGCTTATAAACTTGCGCTAAACTTGATGCACCTAGTCGGTTTTTACCAGCACCTAAGTCAACCAAGATAAGTGAGGTTTCACCTTTATCTGTACGTAGCTGCGGAGTAACCGTTTTACGTACATCGTCAACACGACCAAACGCGGTGATAATAAGTGATAATGGTGCTGTTACTGACTTCTGCTCGCCATTCTCATCCCACTGGGTTTTCATCGACATAGAGTCTTTACCCACAGGAATGGTTAAACCAAGCGCAGGACAAAGCTCTTCACCCACCGCTTTAACTGCTTCGTAAAGACCCGCATCTTCGCCAGGGTGACCAGCTGCTGCCATCCAGTTAGCAGACAACTTAATGTTTTCAAGCGGTCCAATGTTAGCACAAGCAATATTGGTTAATGATTCAGCTACGGCCAAACGTGCTGATGCACCGTAATTAAGCAATGCTGCAGGTGTACGCTCACCAAGAGACATTGCCTCACCATGGTAAGTGTCATACGTTGCTGCAGTTACGGCACAGTTAGCAACTGGCACCTGCCAAGGACCAACCATTTGGTCACGAGCAACTAGCCCTGTTACTGAGCGGTCACCAATGGTGATCAAGAACGTCTTTTCAGCAATCGCAGGTAAACGTAATAAACGTGTTGCCGCTTCACTTACGTCAATATTTGCAGTATCCAGCGCTTTACCAATAACTTGTTGAGATTGCGCTTCACGGTGCATTTTAGGTGCTTTGCCTAATAACACATCCAGTGGTAAATCAACGGGGTTGTTACCAAAATGGCTATCTGCAACGGTTAAATGACGCTCTTCAGTCGCTTCACCTATTACAGCATATTGCGCACGTTCACGCTTACAAATGGCTTCAAAACGGTCAAAATCTTCAACCGCGACAGCAAGTACATAACGCTCTTGAGACTCGTTACACCAGATCTCATGCGGTGCCATGCCCGGCTCATCATTCGGAATATCGCGCAGTTGGAATTTGCCCCCACGACCACCGTCATTAACAAGCTCAGGGAATGCATTTGATAAACCGCCCGCGCCCACATCGTGAATAAACGCGATTGGGTTAGCATCACCTAACTGCCAGCATTTATCGATGACTTCTTGACAACGACGTTCCATTTCTGGGTTTTCACGTTGTACTGACGCAAAATCTAAATCTTCATTTGATTGGCCTGACGCCATTGATGAAGCAGCGCCGCCACCTAAACCAATGTTCATCGCTGGGCCACCTAACGCAATCAACTTAGCGCCAACAGGAATTTCACCTTTTTGTACATGGTCAGTACGAATATTACCTAAACCACCTGCAAGCATAATTGGCTTGTGGTAACCACGCACCTCAAGGCCATTATGACTGGTTACTTGCTCTTCATAAGTGCGGAAGTAACCGACTAAGTTTGGACGACCAAACTCATTATTAAACGCAGCGCCACCCAATGGGCCCTCAGTCATAATATCTAATGCTGTAACGATACGAGCAGGCTTACCAAAATCAGTTTCCCACGGTTGCTCGTAACCAGGAATACGTAAGTTTGATACAGTAAAGCCAACTAAACCTGCTTTTGGCTTAGAGCCACGGCCTGTTGCACCTTCATCACGAATTTCACCACCAGAACCGGTAGCAGCACCAGAAAAAGGTGCAATCGCAGTTGGGTGGTTATGGGTTTCAACTTTCATCAAGATTTCAATGTTCTCTTGATGATATGCATATTCACCTTCAGCATTTGGGAAGAAACGACCCGCTTTCGAACCTTTCATTACTGCGGCGTTATCTTTATAAGCAGATAATACGTTTTCAGGGTTTAGCTCGTAGGTATTTTTAATCATTTTGAATAGCGATTTAGGCTGAACTACACCATCGATGGTCCAATCTGCATTAAAAATTTTATGACGACAATGCTCTGAGTTTGCTTGTGCAAACATAAATAATTCAATGTCGTTCGGGTTACGCCCTAACTTTTGGAAGTTTTCTACCAAGTAATCAATTTCGTCATCAGCAAGGGCAAAACCTTGCTCAACGTTTGCAGTTGCTAGCGCTTCACGGCCGCCGGCTAAAATGTCAACTGATGACATTTGACTCGGTGCATCAGTACGGAATAACGTCGCAGCGTCGTCCATTGCGCTGTGCGTTGCTTCGGTCATGCGGTCATGTAATAAGGCTGCAACTTGATTTAATTGCTCAGCGTTTAAGTCACCTTCAACATAATAAGCGATGCCGCGCTCAACACGGTGTACTTGAGTTAAGCCACAATTATGTGCAATATCCGTCGCTTTTGAAGCCCATGGCGAGATTGTGCCAGGACGAGGCGTTACTAACACCAAAGTGCCTGCAGGTGTATGTTCGGCAATCGTTGGACCATAGGTAAGTAACTTCTCAAGCTTAGTTTGCTCATCACTTGACAGCTGTGCGGTTAGATCTGCAAAGTGTGCATACTCAGCGTATACATTAGTGACTGGAAGTTGCGCCTGTTGGCAACGGGCTAAAATTTTCTGAACTCTAAAATCGGAAAGTGCTGGTGCACCACGAAGGATCAACATAGGTATTTTCATCCGGGGTTAGGGATTGAACGATATTTTAGGCGGGTATTATATACTCAAGTAACTCGGAAATACAGGTTAAGCAGGGAATTAAAATTGCGGCAAGAGCGCTATAAGTTAGCATCGTTTATTACTAATAATGCCTAGTGGCAGATGAAATATCAAACACAGTAAAGTCAACTATGACAAATCGCCAAGTGACGTCATCGCAAAGTTTTGATATAAGGGTGTAATAGCATTCAAGGGGCACAGTATGTTTAAACAAAAGCTAATAACAATCATTACGTTAGTAATGCTTTTGTGTGCCTGCGATATGCAACAGCAGCAATCTCAACTTAGCCAAATAAAAACTCAAAACAAAATCAGAGTGGGTACGTTAGCTGGAGCAAGTAATTATTATCAAGCAGTGCAAGGTGAACAAGGATTTGAATATGAGTTAGCCCAAGAGTTTGCAGATCACCTTGGGGTTGAACTGGAGATGGTGCCATTTTTTAACTTATCCGACATGTTTTCACGCTTAGATAGCGGCGATTTAGACTTAATAGCCTCTGGTTTAACGTACAATAAAGTACGCGCCCAAGATTACCGTTTTGGCCCAACCTATCGCACAATTAGCCAAAAACTGGTTTATAAACAAGGTAGAATAAGACCTCGTGATTTTGATGATCTAACCGATAACCTGACAGTACTTGCCAAAAGTAGCCATTCATTGGCACTGCAACAAATTAAACAAACTCACCCCAATTTAAATTGGCGCGAAACAGAAGATCTCGACGAAGAAGAGCTATTACAAGCAGTGATCGATGGTGAAATTGATTACACTCTTGCCGACTCACATACCCTATCGTTGTTTCGTCGCTATCACCCTAATCTTAGTATTGGTTTTTCTGTTACTCGTAACGATCCCATTGCTTGGCTGCTGCGCAAAGACGGCGACGATTCGTTATATGCGTTAATGGTGCCGTTTTTTGGTGAAGTAAAACAAAGTAATCAGCTTTATGTACTTGAAGAAAAATATTTTGGCCATGTCCGCCAATTTAACTACGTTAATACCCTTGCCTATATTGAAGCAATTAAAGAAACACTGCCAAAATATCAACCTTGGTTTGAGCAATATGCAGGCAGCCTAGATTGGCGATTACTTGCAGCTTTAAGTTATCAAGAATCAATGTGGAATCCGCGAGCAAAATCCCCCACAGGAGTTCGTGGTATTATGATGCTCACTCGTGATACTGCAAAGCAGGTCGGCGTAACTAATCGTCTTGCTCCTGAGCAAAATATCAAAGGCGGCGCAGAATATTTGACGAAGCTAGAAAAACGAATTCCCGACCGCGTTCCTCAGCCAGATCGTACTTGGCTAGCTTTAGCATCCTATAATATTGGTTGGGGTCACGTGAACGATGCTCGTATTATTACCGAGCAGCAAGGTGCTAGCCCTGATAAATGGGCTGATGTGAAAAAACGCTTACCGCTATTAATCAAAAAACGTTACTACCGTAAAACCAAGTATGGCTATTCGCGCGGTGACGTTGCAGTCAAGTATGTGGATAATATTCGTCGTTACTACGATGCACTAGTTTGGTTAGATGAAAATGACGCGATCAGCACACCGACTACTGAACCCGATGATGCTGAACAAATAGATCAATCTACTACCCAAGCTGCTGAGATTAAAAATCCAAAGCCTGCCACAATACAAACCACGGTCTCCCCAACAAAAGATGACAGTATCGATGAGCAAGCACCGCAAAAAAAAGATAACGGCGAACAATAAAAATAACTTTAAATGCGATAGGTACGCGCAAACTAAAATATCTATTTACTTGTCATCAAATGATCACTAATGTGTAGTATCAAGTATATAATTAACTTATATCTTTTCTCACTCTCACATTTTCAGGAGAAACCATGCTGAAACGTCGGCGTACACATTCGTTCAAACGAAATGTTATTTATTCATCATCTACCCGTCGCAGAATAATGCTGCGTAATTTACATAGAAAAGTAATTTGGCGTCGCAGAATGTTTGCAATGCAACAAATGGCAGAGTTAAGCATTGCAGCACCTGCAGGTTAAGCCTTCAGGTCACGCAAAGCTTTCTTTGCAGCTTTTATTTCTTGACGGCGGCGTTTAAAAAAATCAGAAATAGTTTGCCCACATAACTCACCTAGTATTCCGGCCTCAACTTCAACCTGATGATTTAATCTAGGATCTTGTAATAGATTCATAATAGAGCCTGCTGATCCTGTTTTTTCATCCGCAGCACCAAACACTAAACGTTTGATACGACTGTGTACTAGCAACCCGGCGCACATAGAGCATGGCTCCAACGTGACGTATAAAGTACAATCAATCAAGCGGTAATTATTAACGACCTTGCCACCTTCGCGTATCGCAATCATCTCTGCATGAGCAGAAGGATCGTTATCGGTAATCGAACGATTGTAGCCAGCTGCAATCAACTGATTATCTTTGACCAGCACAGCACCGACTGGAATTTCATTCAACTGCTCCGCTTTTTTTGCATACTCTAGAGCTTGCGCCATCCAATATTGATCGTTCAATTGTTCACTCATTGACTTAATCTTTAACTAATTATTGTTTAATTATACTCACTTAGGCCATTAAAACGCTAAATATACTGATTAGTGATAAAAATAAAACAAATTAAAACAGCTTTAACATGGCTCACCCCGTGCGATTTACGATATAATCTCTCGCTTTTTTTATTTAGCTCACAACACACGGGTAGCAAATGAAATTTCCTGGACGCCGCAGGCATAAACATTATTTTCCAGTGGAAGCCAAAGATCCACTTACTAATCAACTCAACGCCAGTGATAAGTTGCAACGCAGCTACATCACAGGGATAGATCAAATCGTAGTTGATATAGAAGCTAAAGTCGATCAAGCTTTCCTTGACGAATTTCAACTGCGCCGAGGTATGTCGCAAGTTATTGATAGTGATATAACCAATGCATTATATGACCGCTTAAAACTCAACGATATGATCGATTATGAGTTTGCAGGCGGTACTATCGGCAACACTATGCACAACTACTCAGTATTAGCGGATGACCGCTCTGTACTACTGGGTGTGATGAGTGAAAACATTAAAATTGGTAGCTACGCTTATCGCTTTTTATGTAACACCTCAAGTCGTGTCGATCTCGACTACTTACAACCGGTAGATGGTCCGATCGGTCGCTGCTTTACACTCATTGACGATACTGGTGAACGTACTTTTGCCATCAGCGCAGGGCTGATGAACCACCTACGACCTGAATCAATCGATCAGGAGTTAATAGAGAACTCATCGGCATTAGTGATCAGTGCTTACTTAATGCGTACGCAAGGTTCTGAGACAATGACAGAAGCAACAATGCAAGCTGTCAAATATGCCAATGATGCTGGCATCCCTGTCGTACTCACTCTTGGTACTAAGTTTTTAATCGAGCAAGACCCTACTTGGTGGGCTAGTTTTGTTGAAAAACATGTTGATATTTTAGCAATGAATGAGGAAGAA
Source organism: Pseudoalteromonas sp. SG44-8 (assembly GCF_014164125.1). NCBI lineage: Bacteria > Pseudomonadati > Pseudomonadota > Gammaproteobacteria > Alteromonadales > Pseudoalteromonadaceae > Pseudoalteromonas > Pseudoalteromonas sp. SG44-8. The sequence goes on from NZ_JACJEQ010000053.1 coordinate 7,525, forward strand.
GGGCTGGCAATAACTGGCTTTGAAGACCCTCTACTTGCTGCTGATAAAGCACTTGATTGGGTAGATTTAGTGATCTGTACCGCAGGTGAAAAAGGCTTGTTTATGGCAGGCTACATCGATGAGCAATTTAAACGAGAAACAGAATACCCATTGCTGCCTGGCGCAATACCAGATTTCAATCGTTATGAGTTTTCGCGCGCTATGCGCAAAGTTGACTGTCAGCAGCCAATTCGTGCATACAGCCATACAGCGCCATTTATGGGTGGTCCAGACTCTATTAAGAACACCAATGGTGCAGGAGATTGTGCATTAGCGGCGGTACTACATGACTTATCGGCAAATGTTTACCATAAGCTCAATGTTGGTAATTCAGCTAAACACCAGCAACCGGCAATGACCTACTCATCATTAGCACAAATTAGTAAGTATGCTAACCGTGCCAGTTTTGAGGTGTTAGTACAGCATTCACCGCGCTTATCTCGTGGTTTACCTGAGCGTGAAGACTGCCTCGAACAGGTTTATTGGGAGCAGTAACAACTCCCAATACATATTAGTTAAAAAATAGAGATATCAAGTTTTTTAGATAGCAGCTCAAGGGCTGCTATTCCTGCCACCGAGTTGCCAAATGAATTTAACCCAGGCGACCATACTGCCACTGTAAACTTATTCGGTAACACCGCTAATATAGTGCCCGATACTCCTGATTTACCCGGCATACCAACCCTATAACCAAAATCGCCCGCCGCATCATAGAGGCCGCTGGTAAATAATAATGAGTTGAGCTGTTTGTTTTGCAGACTTGAAAGTACGCGTCTATTAGACACGTTATCTATCCCTTTATTGGCCAGAAAGTTATATGCTTTAGCCAATTCGACACAATTGAGCTCTATTGCACAAAAATTAAAATATGCCCATAACACATCATCAACTTCGTTTTTAAAGTTACCAAAGGACTTCATTAAATGCCCCATTGCAGCATTACGATGACGAAATTTATACTCAGAATTAGCGACCTTCTTATCAATCACTATGCCCTTATTTCCAGACAATAACCTAAATGTTTCTAACATTGAATGCATAGGTGCAGACAAGCGGCTATATAACGCATCACAGGTAACGATAGCACCGGCATTTATGAAAGGGTTACGCGGTATACCCTTTTCAAACTCAAGCTGAGTCAAAGAGTTAAACGCAGTACCTGACGGCTCTTTGCCGACTCGTTGCCATAATTCATTACCATAGCGCTGCAGCGCTAACGTTAACGTCATTACTTTAGAAACAGATTGAATTGTAAAGCGTTGCGAGCAATCGCCTGCGCAAAATGTCTGGCCATCAGTCGTATATATAGCAATAGAAAATTGGTTAGCATCAACCTCAGCCAATGCTGGAATATAATCCGCCACTTTACCTTGTGATAACAGTGGTTGCACCTCAGCGGTAATTTCATTTAAGACTTGTTGATAATCAGAGGTAGGCAAGGTAACCCTCATTGGCATTGAAAACAGAAATAAAATTCTACCATATTAGAAGAAAAGCAGACTGACTTTATTACTCAAATAATACCTAATAAAACACGCTTACAGTCACTTATTAATAATGCTGATTTGCTTTTTACTTACAAAGAGTGCGAGCTTGCCTATCACTTATAGAGGGCGCTAGTTTTCAAGATTAGAAAATGACAGTACACGCATGTCAAAGGTTAACGCTGACGGCTCGAAGCCAATAGCTTTCCTGCAGACGTAAAAAAGCCCGACTATTGCTAGTCGGGCTTTCTCAATTTAGATCCTGTCAATGTCGTGGTGCCCACAGCGGTAGAGAGTCACATAACAAATGTATAGAGTAGGCTTTAGGCTCTTATTCTTTTTTACCTAAAACCTATTGCCTTTCACCTCGAACCTTCATTTTACTTTATTCCAGACGTAAAAAAGCCCGACTATTGCTAGTCGGGCTTTCTCAATTTGGAGCCTGGCAATGTCCTACTTTCACATAGCAAATGCTACACTATC
>NZ_JACJEQ010000054.1:0-8602 GCF_014164125.1 Pseudoalteromonas sp. SG44-8
CATGAACAGCATGATGATCTAACAGGCGAACCTAAGCAAATCACCGCGTTTTTAGTGGGTTTTGATTCTCCGCTTTATACGTTACAAGTAAGGCGTAATATTAATCAGTACAAACCTGAAGCGTTGCTTGCCATCATGCCTGGTGTAACTTTGCGTGAGCTATGGGAAATGCTGACAATTGTTGAAAAAATCTTGTTGCTGTTTTCTATCGTAGTGGTACTCGTGAGTCTGCTAGGCATGCTAACGACCCTATTGGCCAGCCTTAACCAACGCCGCCGCGAATTGGCCATTTTACGCTCTGTCGGTGCGCGTCCTTGGCATTTATTCACATTGATCAGCATAGAATCACTACTGATAACCTTTTTAGGTTGCCTAGTAGGTTGTGGGTTATTTTATTTATTAATGTCTCTTGCCACAAGTTACTTGCAAAGTAATGCCGGCATCACAATCACCATTGCGATGCTATCGAGCTATGAACTGGTATTGATCGGCGCTATTATGGCGGCCGGCTTTATCGTTGGTTTGATACCAGCCACCCGCGCCTATTTTTACTCATTGTCTGATGGCATGAGCATTAAAATTTAAGAGGAATATCATGCAGTACTTTCAAAAGCTCACTTTGCTTTGCTTAGTTATTTTTAGCTTTGGTTATAATTTTAGTAGTTATGCCAATGAACCAAAAGAAATTTTTTGGGAAGATTTAATTCCTAAGGGACATGTACAAATAGATACTCAAGATCAAGCTAGCCATGAAGGTACAGAGCAAAATTGGGTGCAACCTGATCTAGATGCACCAATTGTTAAGGAACTCAATGGCCAATCAGTCAGCTTACCTGGGTTTGTAGTACCTCTTGAAGGTGACAGCGAAATGATTACTGAGTTTTTATTAGTGCCTTACTTTGGTGCTTGCATCCACGTGCCACCACCACCACCGAATCAAATTGTTCATGTGACAATTAAAGGCGGCGTGCCAATTGAAAGTTTGTACGATGCCATAGTCGTTACCGGCGTCATCAGCACTGAAACCTGGAGTGGCGACATTGCACAAGTGGGCTATAAAATGACAGCCGTCGGCGTTGCACCGTTTGAGCTGTAACTCAGATACATACCTCAGGCGTGTTGTTCCCAGTGCTGCAAATAGCAGCTCTCAAGTGCAACATGCCTTAACTTATTTTTGGCATTGACTACAGTACACTGTACTACGTTGCCCTAAACGAATTTCTGTTAATGCTTTCTTACATACCATACATGGCTCACCTTTGCGGCCATAAACTAATAACTGTTGTGCAAAGTAACCTGGTTTACCATCACTTTGGGCAAAGTCTTTTAATGTCGTGCCACCTTGAGTGATAGCCGCAGCCAAAGTATCTTTAATAATAGGGATTAATTGCTGATAGCGCGCTTGTGATACTTTTCCTGCTTCACGTTTTGGATGAATACCGGCCTTAAAAAGAGACTCGTTAGCGTAAATATTACCCACACCAACCACCACAGCGTTATCCATAATAAATTGTTTGATTGGCACTTTCTTATTTCGTGACTGCTCATATACGCGCTTAGCAGTAAATTCATCAGTGAGTGGCTCAGGGCCCAGTTTGCTCAGTAAGCTATGACATTCTCCGGGCGCTTGCCATAAACAACAACCAAATCGGCGTGGGTCATTTAGTCTCAATGCTTTACCGTTGGCAAATATAAACTCGATATGATCATGCTTTTTTAATGGCTCATTTTGTTCAACAACTCGTAAATTACCCGACATACCTAAATGCAAAATAATGCTGCCCAGTTCACACTCAAGTAGCAAATACTTTGCCCTACGCTCAACAGCTAAAACAGCTAAGTTAGCGATTTTGTACACATCATCCGGCACAGGCCAACGCATATTCGGATTATGAATATTCACCTTTGTAACTGTTTGCTGCAAAATATGTGGGGTGATCCCCATTCGGCTAACTTCAACCTCTGGTAATTCAGGCATACTATTTAGGCTCACTTTGTGAAAAATTAAAACTAGGGAATAAACGCTGCGCAGTTGCTTTATCAAGTGATAACACGCGCTGGTTGCTTTTATCTAATAAATAATAGCCTTGTGGTGCGCTATATAATTGATACAACCAAGGAAGTTGCTCGCCTGCCAACCATACGGTTGCTACAGTCAAAGCTGAGGTATTGTGGAATGCTTGCTGATTATCAGCGACCGACAATTGCATGCTCTGCCATTCATTTACTAATGCCACAAGGTTTGCTGTTGTTGCTTGCCAAAAACTAGCAGGTGCATTATTGATTAATGCAGTGGCGCGCCAAGAAGTGCCTATGCGCTCTATTTTTTGATCGGGAAACTCTAGAGCTAAAATAAAGTTTTGCGCTGGCAATACACTTTGCACACTAGATTGTTCTGAACCACTGTTGAGTTTTGTATGTAATCCATTAAAAAAGAAAATCATCAACAGCATGGAAAAAATAACCACATTATTCCAGCCCCTGCGACCTAACTGCATTTGAGTTCTTCCTAAAAGATTCAATTAGTTAAAGTGTAACCAAAAACATATAAAAATGGCAGTTGAATTTTTTAACTACTGTTAAGACTGAATATTACAAAAAATCACCAACGCGAATGTGTCAAAGTTAAATTACTTTGCTAAAATACGGCAAAATTTAAGGAGTTCCGTCATGTCAATGTATGTAGTGGGTCATAAAATCCCAGATTCAGATTCTATTTGTGGTGCAATCGCACTCGCATATTTGAAAAACCAAATCGAAGAACCAGCAATTCCAACTCGTCTTGGTGAAATATCACCTGAAACGCAGTTTATTCTTGATAAATTCGGCTTTGAAGCACCAGAGCTAAAATTAAGTTATGCCGGTGAAGATGTTTACATCGTTGACCATACCGAAAAAACGCAAGCACCTGATGATATCGATCAAGCTCGCGTTGTTGGCGTTGTTGATCACCATAAACTAGGCGATTTAACCAGCTCTACACCTCTTGAATGCTGGATCCGCCCTGTTGGCTGCTCAAACACGATCATTAAAATGATGTATGACTTCTACAATGTTGAAATTCCAAAAGACATTGCAGGCATCATGATGTGTGCAATTTTAAGTGATACGGTTATTTTCAAATCACCAACCTGCACCACAGCTGATATTAAATGTGTTGAAGCGCTTGCTGAAATTGCCGGCATCGAGGACTTTAAAGAATTAGGCATGGATATGTTCCGTGTTAAGTCAGCGGTTGAGAATACTCCAGCGCGTGATTTAGTAATGCGTGATTTTAAAGACTTCAACATGAACGGTAAACTAGTTGGTATTGGTCAATTAGAAGTTATCGATCTAGCGGTATTTGATGATATTAAAGCAGACCTTGAAGCTGATATTGCTAAGCTTAAAGAAGAAGGTGGACGCCACTCGGTATTCTTATTACTTACCGACATCATGAAAGAAGGCTCACAAATGCTGATCGTATCTGACGATGCAACACTAGTTGAAAGTGCTTATGGTGTAACGCCCAAAGACGGAAAAGTATGGCTAGACGGCGTACTGAGCCGTAAAAAGCAAGTAGTACCACCACTGCAAGATGCATTTGCAAAGCTTTAAGGTGCTAAATGCTAAATGCTAAATGCTAAAAATATTAACCTTGTGGGTTTTTCCTGCAAGGTTTTTTTATACCTAAAACTTATCAGTTAATATTTGTGCTACACAGGACTCTGCAAATAAGTAATACTTAACATCATAAATAATTAGGTAATATTCATTTATGTTAGGGTTTTGGTACAGTAAGTCTCCGCAATTTGCAAAGGATCACAAAGATTTTTGGCGATCACGTTTAATCGCCCATTTTTTATTATTTTCAACAGCTTACTTTTTCATTTTAACAGTACTCAATGTTTTCTATTTCGAGCAATTAGACCTTGCCTTAATTGACTGTTTAGGACTTGTTATCTCATTAACTATTTATTTCTGGTTTTACAAATCTGGCAACGTCAATGTAACCGCATGGGCTGTTACATTAATGGCTAGCAGCTTAGCTATATTATTTATAATTTCGGTAGGCGGAAATCCATTTTCGATATTATGGGCTACGCTTATCCCCCCTTTTGCATTTTTTTTAATAGGCAGAAAACGGGGAAGCATCATCAGCGCAATTGCATTCTCTATTTGTGCATACTTAATTTATACACAGCAACAACAAACAATAACCATAGGGTTAGGATCATTATTTAACACTATCGAAGTCAGTATCGCTCATATTCTAATTTTTAGATTTTACGAAAAAACACGTTCGTTAGCGTATCAAAACTTATCTAACCTTAATGACGAAATTAAGAAGTTAGCAGAAACAGATAAGTTGACTGAGTTATATAACAGACAAAAATTTGATGCAGAGTTATCGGCATTAATAACTAAAAGCGAGCATTCTCAAGCATCTCATTGTTTACTTATGTGTGATATAGACTATTTCAAAAAAATTAATGATACCCACGGGCATTTAGTTGGCGATAAAGTACTAAAAGAGTTTGCTCATCTGTTGCAGCAAAAAATAGGTGAGCAAGCGTTAATCGCCCGTTGGGGTGGTGAAGAGTTTGTAATAATATTACTCAACACTGCTTTGTTGGATGCAGCAAAGCAAGCGAATGAATTAAGGAGTTTAATTAGCTCAAATACAGTTGCCAATATGCCTATCACTATCAGCCTTGGGGTAACCGCTATACAAAAGAGTAATGATAGCGTTTTAAAAGTATTAGAGCGAGCTGATAAGGCACTCTACTTTGCTAAACATCACGGCCGAAATTTAGTTTGCATCAACGATAACAACGCACATGTTACCTGTTATGACACATTTTTAAAATTAGTCGACGATGATATAAACGAATAATACTAATCGACTTAAATATTTAACTATTCTAGCGCGCTAAATAAAGCGCTAACTGCGTTAGTAATTTTTCATGTAGAACAACTACATGTCAAAATTTATGCCTTGTTATCACTGTATTTTCTGTCGCTGTAAATGGTCAGTAACTTAAAACGATTGGTATAATCTGTGATTCGAGAACGGAAAAACTACGCATTTGAAAAACAAAAAACCCAGCCTAAGCTGGGTTTTTGATATTCATAGAAAACTAAAATTACTTGATTTTAGCTTCTTTGAAAAGAACATGTTTACGGATTTTTGGATCAAACTTTTTGATTTCCATTTTTTCCGGCATGTTACGCTTGTTCTTGTCGGTAGTGTAGAAAAAACCAGTACCAGCTGTAGAAACTAAACGGATCTTATCACGCATGACTCAGGTCCTTAAACTTTTACGCCGCGAGCACGGATTTCAGTAAGAACCGTGTCGATGCCTTTTTTATCGATAATACGCATACCTTTAGTAGTAGTGCGTAATGTTACAAAACGTTTTTCACTTTCAACCCAAAAACGGTGTGTTTGTAGGTTAGGTAGGAAACGACGTCTAGTCGCGTTTCTCGCGTGTGAACGGTGATTACCAACCGCAGGACGCTTACCTGTAACTTGACATACTTTAGACATGTCTATATATCTCCAATAACTTCGCTCGAGCTTAATTTGTCCCCTAGGCTATGTATTTTGTGCCCCAGGGATAAATCGAAGGGCGCTCTTTATACAGCTTATACAGGCAAAGATCAAGTGATTGATCTAATCCAACCAGCTCATGTGTAAATTTGATAGCGGCTAATTATAAAGATCGAATGCCCTTAGGGAAAGTAAAAACTGCATTTAAATTAAACTAATTTGCAAATAAGCACTAAACCGCTCATTTTTAACACGCTTAGTGATTTGAATACGCTTAAATCAAGCCTCGTTCTGCAAACGAAACACAATTATCTCCCCCAACAACGATGTGATCTAAAATATTTATATCGACTAATTGCAAAGCTTGCTGCAATTTAGTGGTAATTAATTTATCAGCTTGGCTTGGTTCAGCAATACCTGATGGATGATTATGAGCCAGAATAAGTGCCGCAGCGTTATTTTTTAAAGCCGCTTTGACGACTTCTCTTGGGTAAACAGATGCCGCATTAATAGTGCCATAAAAAAGTGTTTCTTCTTTAATTAAGCGATTCTGACTATCTAAATACAACACCATAAACACTTCTTGCTGCAAGCCTCGCAGCTCAATCGTTAAATAGTCATATACTGATTGCGGTGAATTAAATACTGCTTCGCGCTGGCATTGCTCCATCATATAACGACGACTCAACTCCAGTACTGCTTGAAGTTGAACAAATTTTGCTGTGCCCAGTCCTTTTTGTGCACAAAAATCATCGATTGATGCATTAAATAAGTTATGCAGTGTTTGATTTTGTGTCATTAAATGTTGTGCTAACTCAACTACATTCATGCCCGGCAAACCCGTTCGCAAAAATATCGCTAATAACTCGGCATCGCTTAACGACTTAGCCCCTTTCGCCAATAACTTTTCGCGTGGTCGCTGGCTACTTGGTAAAGAGGTGAGCTGCATTATTTCGTCCCTGAAAAATGATTTATAATTTAACTGTAATGCAAAAATAAAATTTCGCCTGTAAAACTGCGAATAAATTCCATATTAAAACTTCGTCCCCAAGGCAAAGATTTGCTATCGTTAGCGCATATCGACAAACAGTTTTATCAGAGTATGACAAAGTTAATGACCAATTTAGCGACAGAATTAGTAAATAAAAAAATTGTACTTGGTATCAGCGGTGGTATTGCCGCCTACAAATGCGCCGAACTTGTTAGACGCTTAAAAGATCATGGTTGTGATGTCAAAGTGGTGATGACTGAGTCAGCTAAGCACTTTATTACTCCGCTTACCATGCAGGCCGTAAGTGGTGAAATGGTCTCAGACTCTTTGCTCGATCCATCTGCTGAAGCCGCTATGGGCCATATTGAATTTGCTAAATGGGCTGATTTAATATTAGTCGCTCCTGCCACATCTAATATCATCGCAAAAATGGCAGTCGGCATTGCAGATGATTTACTCACCACTTTATTGCTGGCAACACCCGCAAAAGTAGCAGTGGCGCCTGCAATGAATCAACAAATGTATGCCCACCCAGCAACTCAAGCTAACTTAGCAACTTTAAAACAGCGTGGCATTGCAATTTGGGGCCCAGGTAAGGGTGAACAAGCATGTGGTGATGTAGGTGCAGGGCGAATGCTTGAACCACATCAGTTAGTGGCACTATGCACGCAACCTTCGCAACCGCAACTACTAGCTGGTAAAACAATTACAATCACCGCAGGGCCAACTCGTGAGCCACTTGATCCGGTGCGTTTTATATCAAATCACAGCTCTGGGAAAATGGGCTTTGGGCTTGCACATGCGGCAGTTAGTTTAGGAGCAACGGTTAACCTGATTTCAGGTCCGGTAACAATTGCGCCACCACCAGGTGTTAACCTAATAAACATTGAGACCGCTGAGCAACTACTTGAACAATCACTTATTTTTGCTCCCAAATCGGATGCTTTTATTGGTTGCGCCGCGGTTGCCGATTATCGCGCCGCAGCGATAGCCGAGCAAAAAATGAAAAAACAAGGCGATGAACTGACTCTCACTTTAGTTAAAAATCCAGATGTAATTGCCGCAGTTGCTAGCCTTACAGAGGGTCGCCCATATACAGTTGGCTTTGCCGCAGAAACTCAAGATGTCGCAAGCTATGCGAAAGGCAAACTCAGCAATAAAAACCTTGATATGATCTGCGCTAACGATGTATCACAAACCGGCCTTGGTTTTAATTCAGATCATAATGCTTTAACACTGTTCTGGCATAATGAACAAAAAGAACTGCCCGTCGATACCAAAAGCGCATTAGCACTGAGTGTAATGAGTGAGCTTGCTAAACGATTGTAAAAAGGCTGGAAAGAAACTGAATAAAACATTAACATAGCCCTTATCGCTTGCTCAAAAAGTGAGTGATAAGTAGCCGCCAAAAGCTAAGTAAATAATTATAAAGAAAGGAATGTTCATGCCTGCGACAAAAAGAAGTAATCGCAAAGAGCAAATACTACAAGCACTCGCACAAATGTTAGAAACCAGCCCAGGTCAACGTATCACCACAGCAAAATTAGCTGCTGAGGTAGGTGTTTCTGAAGCTGCGCTTTATCGTCATTTCCCGAGTAAAGCACGGATGTTTGAAGGCTTAATAGAGTTTATTGAAGACACTTTGTTGTCGCGCATAAATCTCATTCTTGAAAACGAAAAAGAAACTCAAAGCCGTATCTATAATATTTTATTGCTACTACTGGCATTTGCTGAGAAAAATCCGGGGATCACTCGTATTTTGACCGGCGACGCCTTGCAAGGTGAGCAAGAACGCTTGCGTGAGCGTGTACAAAGCTTGTTTGAAAAGCTTGAAACACAACTAAAACAAGTACTACGCGAGCGTAAACTTCGCGAAGGTAAAACCTTTCAAAGTGATGAGTTAACCATTGCCAACTTTTTACTTGCCTACATTGAAGGCAAGATGAACCAATTTGTCCGCAGTGACTTTAAAGCAAAACCTAGCGCGCAATTTGAAAAACAGTGGTTAGAATTACAAAAAATATGGCTTTAACTCCTAGCTCCTAGCTCCTAGCTCCTAGCTCCTAGCTCCTAGCTCC
>NZ_JACJEQ010000055.1:0-7649 GCF_014164125.1 Pseudoalteromonas sp. SG44-8
CTGAAGACGAACTAGTTGCTGAAGAAGAGCTAATTGCTGAAGACGAGCCAGTTGTTGAAGACGAACTAGTTGTTGAAGATGAACCAGTTGTTGAAGATGAACTTACAGATGCGTTAGAAGATGAATATCGTAGTGATTTCGCGACTGAACTTGAAGATCCACTGGAACAATCGTTGTCAGATGATCAGCTTGATGATGATTTTATGGCTGATCTCACCCAAACAGATTTTGATGCATTGCTTAGTGAGTTGGCTGAACCTGAGTCTTTAGAAATAGATGATAGCAGCGAGTTTGAAGTTGATTTCAATGCGTTACTTAGTGAAGATCTTGCTACACTTGAAGAGCTTTCAGTACCTGATGATATGCCGTCGGCTGAGCAATTAAGTGAAGACGTGAATGCATCAACAAATGAGGACATCGTTGCGGATGAATTCGTCGATATTGATGCTTTGATTGAACAAAGTGATGATACAAGCTTAGATTATGAACCTTATGATGATGTAAATATGGATGTCGGATTAAGTGAGTTTGATGCCTTACTTGCTGGAGATAACCCAACTGATGTTGATGCTGAAAGTGGCGGTTATTCTGCAAAACTTGATTTAGCACGTGCTTATATTGAAATAGGGGATATGGATGCAGCCCTTGACGCTATTGACGAAGTGATAGCAAATGGTCCCGAAGAAGTACAAGAAGAAGCACAAAGCTTAAAAGCAAAATTACTGTAAGTTGTTTCTGCATTTATAGTTAAAACGGGGAGTAAATTTAGTTTACTCCCCGTTTTTTTAGCAATAGAAAAAAGGTCGCTTGGCTGCTGTGCGCTTAATTTGTATAGAGTCACTTTTATTGCAGCGTCAGATAGCATAAAATGCCCCGTTCATTAGCACAGTAGGTAAAGCAGTAATTATGCGAGTAGCACTTGGAGTTGAGTACAACGGCGCCCGTTATAGTGGTTGGCAACGTCAATCGCATGTAAATAGCGTACAACAAGAAGTAGAAACCGCGCTTTCGCGTATTTGTAATCATCCAGTTGAAATAGTCTGTGCTGGACGCACTGATGCCGGCGTGCATGGCACTGGGCAAGTGGTGCATTTTGATACCGATGCTGAACGCGATATGGTTGCATTTACTATGGGTATGAATACCTTGCTACCGAAAGATATTGCTATTCGCTATGCAAAACCGGTGAGTGATGATTTTCATGCACGTTTTAGTGCTACTGCTCGTCGTTATCGTTATGTTATTTACAATAACGCCTTTCGAGGAGCAATATTAAATGAAGGCGTTACGCATTTTCATCACCCACTTGATGAAACTAAAATGCAAGAAGCATGTCAATATCTATTAGGTGAGCATGATTTTACGTCATTCAGAGCTTTGCATTGTCAAGCGAATACTGCTACACGTACTATTCATCACTTGTCGGTTGAGCGTCAAGGCAGTTATGTGATTATTGATATTAAGGCTAATGCATTTTTACACCACATGGTGCGTAACATTACCGGTTGCTTAACCGATATTGGTATTCATAAGCAGCAACCTGTGTGGCTAAAAGAGTTACTTGATTTAAAAGAGCGAGCCAAAGCCAGTGCGACGGCAAAGGCGGCAGGTTTATACTTAGTTGATGTTGACTATCCGGCGCGGTTTGAAATTCCGTCGACACCACTTGGCCCTTTATTCTTAACGGATGTGAATGGTTAATTGGTGATAAATTAAACATAACCTTGCAGGCATTTCACTACTAAGACCAGTTTTTTATACCGCCTGTGTGGAATTCATGTTTTAATTGAAAAAATTTGTCTGTCAATAATGATTTGGCAGGAACGCAGCAAAGCACAGAATAGTATTAAGAGAGTTGCAAATGAGTTGGTTAGAAAAAATCCTACCTAAAACAACAAAGTCTTCGGCTCGTAAAGAGATCCCTGAAGGTGTTTGGGCAAAGTGTACAGATTGTGATTCGATTTTATATAAAGCTGAATTAGAAAAATCACTCAATGTATGTCCTAAATGCAATCACCACATGCGTGTGAGTGGCCGTAAACGCCTTGAGCACTTTTTGGATGATGGCGACCGCCAAGAACTTGGCACACAGCACGAACCAAAAGATATTTTAAAGTTTAAAGACTCGAAAAAATATTCAGATCGTATCGCCGCCGCACAAAAATCAAGTGGCGAAAAAGACGCATTAGTCGCGATGAAGGGACGCTTAAAAGGCATTCCAGTGGCCGCCGTCGCATTTGAATTCTCATTTATGGGTGGGTCAATGGCATCGGTTGTTGGCGCACGTTTTGTGGATGCTGTTGATCAGTGTTTAGAGCATAACATGCCGCTAATTTGCTTCTCAGCTTCAGGTGGCGCACGTATGCAAGAGGCACTTATGTCGCTTATGCAAATGGCTAAAACCAGTGCTGCACTTGCTAAGATGAGCGAACAAGGCTTACCGTTTATCTCAGTAATGACTGACCCAACTATGGGCGGTGTATCAGCATCATTAGCTATGCTAGGTGATATCAACGTGGCGGAGCCAAAAGCATTAATCGGCTTTGCGGGTCCTCGTGTAATTGAACAAACTGTGCGCGAAACCTTACCTGAAGGCTTCCAACGCAGTGAATTTTTACTCGAGCATGGTGCCATCGATATGATTATTGATCGCCGTGAAATGCGTGACACACTTGCCCGCATACTAGCTAAATTTATGAACTTGCCTTCTACGGAACAAGAGCATAGAGTAGCGTAAATTTCAGCTTTACTGATTACACGCTATGACAAAAAATCTTCCTAGCCAATCATCAAGCCTTGATGATTGGCTTTGTTATTTAGAAAGTGTTCACCCAGCAAATATTGCCATGGGTTTAGAACGCGTTGCCAAAGTTGCCAATACCATTGGTTTACTAGATAGCCCAAGTAAAATTATTCTAATAGCCGGCACCAATGGCAAAGGCACCACTGCCCGATGTTTAGAATCACTGCTGCTTGCCCAAGGTTATTCGGTTGGTACCTATGCATCTCCTCATTTAATTCATTATAACGAGCGAGTGCGCATTAATGGCGCTGAGCTTGATGATCAATTTCATGTTGATGCGTTTGACTTGCTCGAGCAAGGCCGCGGTGACACGCCACTGACTTATTTTGAGTATGGCACCTTAGGCGCACTGGCTATTTTTAAACGCCATAGCGTTGATTATGTGCTGTTAGAAGTGGGTTTAGGTGGGCGTTTCGATGCTACCAATATTGTTACTCCATTTGCCAGTGTGATCACCACCATAGATCTAGATCATAAAGAGTACCTTGGTGATACGCGAGAGCTTGTGGGTTATGATAAAGCAGGGATATTCCGTACTGGCACACCTGCCATTGTCGGCGATTTAAATATACCGCTCACAGTCACCGACTACGGTCATGAAATTAACGCGGTGATGCATTTATCTGGGCGAGACTTTATATTTAAAGAGCATGCGCAAAGTTTTAGTTGGCAATATCAAGCCCATCACTTTGAGTTTGCTAAACCATCAATCCCATGCCAAAACGCGGCAACGGCACTAACCACATTAGCCGTGTTAGATTTATTACCTAGTGAGGCAGTGATCCGTGATTGTTTAGCTAATTTAGTTGTTGAAGGGCGTTTTCAGCAACTAAGCAGCAAACCTATGGTCTACACTGATGTGGCACATAATGCTGAATCTGCACGCTATTTAGCTAAAAAGTTAGCTAACCTGCAAGATCAAGGCTTTAAAGTTCATGCGTTAGTCGCTATGCTGGCTGATAAAGACAAAGTCGCTGTATTAAATGAAGTTAGCCCGTTAGTTGATGCGTGGTGTTTAGCCGGACTTAATTGCTTTCGTGGCGATAAAGTAGAGAATTTAGCTAAATCCATGGATAATGTGCATACAAGCGCGCCAATTGAAAAATATCAAACAGTTGCAGACGCACTTGATGGTGTGTTGCCACAGCTTGATGAGAAGACGGTGTTAATCATATTTGGCTCCTTCTTAACTGTTGCAGCTGCTATCAATTATTGGAAAAAATAGAGAGGAATCAGGTGAACTCAGGCTTTATAAATCGTTTAGTCGGCACAACTATTGTGGTGATTGCAGCTATCGTGTTTATTCCTAATATTCTTGATGGCGAAAAAGTACATTACAAAGAAGGCTTTAAAGCCATTCCGGAACGTCCTGAGTTCACAACTATTGACTTGCAAGATTCAATAGATGATCAAGTGGCTAACGCACAACAGCCAAACGAAGAGCCTGAGGAAGATATATTGCCAGATGATGACCTACTCTCAAGTTCCTCTGATGCGGTTGAAGAGACGACGCTAGTAGCGAAAAAAATGGTTGAAGCATCGACTGAGCAAACTACTGTAGCAACGACTACAGCACAACCTGTTGAAAAAAAGTCTGAGCCATCACGTAAGCCTGAAGAAAATTTATCGAAAATGGCATATGTAATTCAGTTGGGGAGCTTTTCGCATAGTGCGAATGTAAAATCGCTACAAGCTAAACTAAGTGACAAAGGGTTTAAAACCTTTACCCGTCCAGTTAAAACACCAAATGGTACTTTAACCAAAGTTTTTGTGGGTCCGTCGCTTGATAAAGCCCAGCTTGAGAGCAAACTCCCTGAATTAAAAGCACTTACTAAACTTAACGGAAAAGTTACCCAATTTGAAGTAGCAAAATGATCTGGCATTTAGTGCTGACCTCTTATAGAATGCGCCCCAAATTAACGACTAGTTGGTTCATATGATCTGGGTTGATTACGCCATCTTTGGCATTATTGTACTGTCTACTATTATCGGTTTAATTCGTGGCTTTATAAAAGAAGCAATGTCTTTGGCTGTGTGGGCTGGCGCATTTATCATATCTAGCTTGTTTTACCAATATTTAGCATCATTCCTAACAAGTATTTCTGAACCCCTTTTAAGAAATGCAGCGGCCATTGCCATATTATTCTTTGCGACGCTATTGTTAGGCGGATTGTTAAACTACCTTCTAGGTGAACTTGTACAACGTACTGGTTTGTCTGGCACAGACCGTGTCTTCGGCATTGTCTTTGGTGCACTTCGTGGCGTGTTGGTCGTGAGCGCGTTACTCTTCTTTCTTGATGCTTTTACTGGTGCACCCAATACGCACTGGTGGGGTAACTCTATTTTGATCCCAGAATTTGGCTTTGTTGTTGAGTGGTTTTTTTCATACCTCGAAAATAACTCTAGCTTTTTAAATTCGGTCAACCGTTAATCGGCGAGGAAAAATTTCATGTGTGGTATCGTTGGAATAGTCGGAACATCTCCTGTAAATCAGGCGATTTATGATGGCTTAACTGTTTTGCAACACCGTGGCCAAGATGCCGCGGGCATCATTACCATTGAAAACAACACCTTTAGTTTACGCAAAGCAAATGGCTTAGTGAAAGATGTATTTCACACCCGTCATATGAAGCGTTTACAAGGCACTATTGGTATCGGCCATGTACGCTATCCGACAGCAGGTTCTTCTAGCTCGTCTGAAGCGCAGCCGTTCTATGTTAACTCACCGTTCGGTATTGCTTTAGCACACAACGGTAACTTAACCAATGCAGAGCAGCTTAAAGAGCAATTGTTCTGTGAAGCACGTCGCCACGTTAACACAACCTCAGATTCTGAAATTTTACTTAACATCATGGCTCATGAATTAAGTAAACCAAATAAACTACATCTTGACCCTGAAGATATTTTTAACGGTATCACCGAAGTTATAAATAAAGTTCAAGGCGGTTATGCCACCATCGCTATGGTAATTGGCCATGGTATTATCGCGTTTCGTGACCCAAATGGTATTCGTCCATTAGTGTTTGGTAAACGTGAAACTGCAAATGGCACCGAGTATATGTTTGCCTCTGAAAGCGTTGCGTTAAAAACTGATGGTTTTGAATTTGTGCGTGATGTCGCTCCTGGTGAAGCGATATATGTTACTGAAGGCGGTGAGTTTTACTCACAAACATGCGCAGATAAAGTATCTTATTCGCCATGTATCTTTGAATTTGTTTACTTTGCACGTCCAGACTCAAATATCGATCGCATGTCTGTTTACGCTACACGTGTAAATATGGGCACTAAGCTTGGCGAAAAAATTGCTCGCGAATGGGCTGATAAAGATATTGATGTTGTTATTCCAATCCCAGAAACATCATGTGATGTGGCATTGGAAATCGCCCGCGTACTTAATCTGCCATATCGCCAAGGGTTTGTTAAAAACCGTTACATTGGTCGTACGTTTATCATGCCTGGTCAGGAAATGCGTAAAAAGTCAGTACGTCAAAAGCTCAATGCAATTGACCGTGAGTTTAAAGGTAAAAACGTATTACTAGTTGATGACTCGATTGTACGTGGCACTACTTCAGCACAAATTGTTGAAATGGCGCGTGAGTCTGGTGCTAAAAACGTTTACTTTGCTTCTGCTGCACCTGAAATTCGCTTTCCGAACGTGTATGGTATTGATATGCCATCTGCGGCTGAGTTGATTGCCCATGGACGTGAAGTTGAAGATATCAATGCAAGCATTGGCTCTGATGGTTTGATTTTCCAATCGTTACCTGATTTGATTGCTGCCGTAGCGCAGGAAAACCCAGAAATTACACGATTTGAAACATCAGTATTTGATGGCCAATATATTACCGGTGGTATCGATCAGAATTATTTGAATCGTATTGAACAGCTGCGTAATGATTCGGCAAAAAGTAGTCGTGAAAGTGCCATGTCTTCTGGTTTAGAGTTACATAATCAAGAAGAAAACGGCTCAGATTAATCTCTGCCTAGCGAAATAAAAAAGGAGCTAAATTTAGCTCCTTTTTTGCGAAGGAAAGAAAATAATAACACTACTTTATACTACATTTTACAGCTTCTAACGTTGAACTAGGTATCATGTAAAGGTTGGACTTACGATACCGTTGGTCCACAATATGGCGGTGACAGCTAAAATAATCACCAGTAAAATTAGTCCGCAAGTTACCACAGAGCTTGCGTAAATAAAGCCACGCTCTTGCGGTATATGCATCAAAATGGGCACACCGGTATACAGTAAGTAGACCGAATAGCCTAAAGCGACCAAACCCACACATACAACAAACCATAGTTCTGGCCAAAATGCCGCTAGTGCAGACATAAATACTGGTGTTGAAGTATACGCTGCAAGTTCTAAGGTTTGGGTAAAGGTTGGTTCTGCACCAAAAGTAACAGCCATCCAATGTGCTAAATAAGCCAGCGCAAACACACCCACAATTAAAGCGCCATACATAGCTGCAGCAATCAGTATTGCACTATCGTGGGTTAAAAATACCGGATTACCAGCCCCGATACTCCAGCCTAAATAAACCGATGAGTAATAACCCATTGCAGATGGAAACAACGCTATAAGTAATATATGTGATAGGCTATATGTTAAGCTCTCGTGGCGGTTATCTATTGTTTGCCACTCTTCGAGTGGATGGGCATATATGCCCCAAAGATGGTTTAGTATCATAATTGTGTGCCCCATGAAAAGGAATTATACTAATCGTGTTAAGTTACTGACCATTTATAGCGACAGATAAATACAGTGATAACAAGGCGTAAATTTTGACATGTAGTTGTTCTACTTGAAAAAATTATAACGCAGTTAGCGCTTTATTTAGCTCGC
>NZ_JACJEQ010000056.1:0-7587 GCF_014164125.1 Pseudoalteromonas sp. SG44-8
ATTGTTAACTACCATTGCCATACTGTACGGGGTACTCATACTAACTCCCAAATACTTGTTGTAATTTTGCTTTGGTTTTAGGGCCTGGTATGCCGTCTATGTCGAGATCGTGCTCGTACTGAAATCCTTTACACCAATGCGTGTTTTTTGACCCATGACGCCATCAACTGTGCCACAGTCAAAGCCCAATAAATTGCAGCGTGCTTGCACACCTGAAAGTGTATCGATGGGGTCTAAATGACCAACTTGTGCGGTAAAACTTTCACTGGGTGAGCTTTGATCTTCCTTGAGATATAAATCAACCTGAGCGGTGAGCGTGTCGTTCTCATTTAGCTCAACTTCAACTAGGCCGTCGCTCGGTAAAACGGTATCGATAGTTTGGCTGCCTATGTTGAGTACAATACGTTTGCCAGTGATGTCATCACCATCTTCATGAATTATTTGCAGGCGAAAATATTCTTTTTCGTTTTGTACAACAAACGTATTTAGGCTATTGGCGCGCAGCGGCATAAACTTTTCTTTTTTAGGTGGTATGGTAATAACGTCACCCGGGTAAATTAAGTTTGGATCAGGGCGCAGCGCTCTAAACTCAGCATTACTGGGGTGGTTATAAAGCGCTTTTGAAGTTCTAAAACCATCAGCCCTTACCTTATTCACACGGGGGGAATGGGTAAATTGTCTTTATCAAGCGGGATATCTGTATCGTTCTCCGATAAATGTGTTAACACCGCATTTAGCTGCTGCGCAAAATCGTTTGGTTTTTCATCATCAAAAAATGCAAAGGGTTTGTCATCGGTTTGCCATTGCTTGCACTGCGGCATTACATGCTCGCGGCCATATTCCATAAATTGGCAAATAAACGCCAATACTGGCTCGTACGCATCTTTACCGTTGTAATAAGGGTTATGGCGCGGTTGCACCATAAAGTTAGCCCAACGCATATCACCGCGCCTACCAAGGCTGCGCGTTTGAATACGCATCATTTGTGAATCTTCATGTATTCGGAGGTCTTTAAAATGTTGAGCACGGACGTTGCCCTTATACCAGTGATAAACAATTTGCCGATTACGATCAAACACCATCGGCGCTTGGCGCTTAAAAAAGATTAAAAAGTACAATAAGGGCGGAAGTGTCAGTATAATAAAGATGGATAAAATTATATCTCGCTTAAGGCGAAACGTACCGCCAACATCAGCGGTTTCATAGTAGTGATAATGCATATAGCGGCTTAATGACATTTTGCCATTTTCATCAAGCCGTTCATAAATATTTTTCCTCACGGGGGGTAAAGTGGAAGATAAAAAATAGTTTTCTCCGTATTTTTTTTATAAGAGTCAATATATTCCAAAGTTTCCTGTTCAACTGACTTCCACATAGAATAAAAACCAACTACCTGGTAAAACGCAATAAATGACACCATGAATAACATCGGGATAATGCCCATATTACGTGCTTTAATAGAGTTGTTGCTAAGCTTACAGGCATTATCATCAACATAGATGATCGGCGGTGGTGGCATCTCTGCGCTAGGTAACTTAAATGCCAACAACGCTTTTAATTTATTGACTAAGGGTACTGGGTAAATTGGTTTAATTAATGCCATAATATGCTGATATTTTAAAAGGTGAAGTAAGCTTAGGTAAAAGGGCTGTTCACAAAGAGTGCTTGGTTACAGCCCTGTAAGTACTAAGAAGTTAATTTACTCTTTAAAAGCCCCTAACGGCCTGACCTTCTTCTTTGTCGCATCTTCAACAAACCACTGTTTCACTTCACCTTCAGTCAACCCTTCCTCTGACAACCTTTTATACACTGCTTTTTGTGATGGGGTTGAATGCTCGCCATTTAGCTTTGCGGCTAATTCTTTTAAATCAGCTTCAGGTAATGTTTTACCCCAAGGCAAATCGCTATTTGTAGGGTTAGGCAATGGTAACTTTAACTGCAAACCATGGTTGCTGGTTTTATCAGTCGTCGAACCGATATCATTAAAGTTAAAACCAGAATTACCCGCAGAATTAAAGCTAGCGACGCCTAGCTCCATACTATACTCCCGGTCTTGTTGCTCAGTAAACAAATCACTAAACTGAGCTGTAAATATATCACCAAAAGGCCTTAAACCTTTAACGGTAACCCGTTTTGGCGACTCATACTTTAAACTAAAGTTCGCTGCAAAAACAAAAACCTGCTCTTCACCGGCAAATGCTTTAGCGTCTTTATTATGCCAATTAAGCAACGCTCGAGCTCGAGCCTGTTTACCTTTCTCGTTATAAGGGCCTGCGTTATTCAATAGTTCAATTAACTCTTCATACTCTGGGCCTACCTGCTCATCAATTTTGCACTGGTTGTCATCCCACATATCCTCAAATTGATAGTCATCGTCATGCCACGTATCCACCATTTTATTTAAAATACGCTCTGTTTTATAACCTTTATTTGCATTACGCGTTGCTTTGCCTAAATAGCACAGCTTTGACTTATACTGCGGGCCTTGGTCATTAATACCAATAGTCTGCTGCAGTATTAAATCACATGGCACACTACGCCAATCTAAACCAATTAATTTTTTGGTATAATTATCAGACTCTAGCTTTGTACAGGTGGCTACAACCATAATATCGACTTGGGTATTCCAATCAAAGTCATCAAATATTATGTCATCGCCAAACTGGCGTACTTTAAACCCTAAACTTTGTGCGGCAGCAAATTCACTCTCAAATAAACGGATTGAGCGCCCTTGCCTTTGTATTTTACTGGTCATTAAATAAGGCTTTCCTTCACCGCCAAAGCGCACCAAAATTCTAATGCTTTTTTCCCCCGCAAAAAGCTCTGGGTATACAAAGCTTGAGCTATTACTGGTTAAAAAGCCTTTTATTAATAGTGACTCTTCATTACCACCATTACGCTTTGTATTTAAATCAACATAAAACTCATTCGCCACAAACTTATTTTTTATGCCTAAGGCATAGAGGACCTCCGCAGTGTCAGACTCAAAAATCATCTCATCACTATTATCTTTACGTTCTCCCATTAACGGCAATACAACTCCAAGACTACTGCCAACTTGCGCACGAATGAAATAACGCATGTCAGAAAAATTGTCATCTTGATAGTATTCAAGTGCAGAGTCGTGCATTAATGGGTAAAAGGCTTCTTCGTGCACCATAGGCTTGGTACCTAAATACGTTTTTGGCCCCAACTGAAAAAATGGTGTAAATACACAACCAAACTTTCCGGCAAAGTGCTTTTCACTCTCTAATAGCTCAGACTCGACAAGTGGTCTTACCAACTCTTTATAAGCAAGCTCGTTATTTTTCCCATCACAGCGCGTTACTTTAAAGGTAATAGGGGCAATACCGGTCATCGTATCGTTAAACACCACTAAAACACGAATAGGTGTGAATGGCGTTAAGCGCTTTAGTTTGTTGGCAATAATTGGCAACCATTTTTTTGACGTTGGGTCTTGATAATATATGGCGCTGTGATGATAACTTGCTTCACCATAGTCAGAAAATACCGGCTCAAAGGTGTTTGCAAAGCTTTCAAGGTATTTACTGCCTGCTTTTTCTTGTGTGCCAAAGGTATGAATAGGAAAGTAGTTTTGAAACTCAGCGGTAATATAGTTATGTTCACGCGCGAGTGTTGGCACCGCCATCATATAAAAGCCATACGGGTTAGACTGCGAGTGCATATAAAGTGCGTTTTGAGGGTCCTCTACCACAGTTTTACGTGCGGCTTTAGTTAACAGGCTGTAATTGTCACTAAACCCATAGAGCGCTTTTTTATCATTGCCTACGTTTTTCTTTTGACCTGCGATACTATCAATTAAAAACACCCAAAAGGTATCCATACGAATTGATGCACCGGGTAAATTAGGGAGCGCCCAGCTATCACCTAATAAAAAGTTTTCTATGTATTGTTTTACTTTATAACGCTCTAGGTTGTTGTAGTATTCGCTTTTATCTCCTTCACGCTGCGCCCTTAATAACAAGCCCATCAGGCCCGATATTGCCTCTGAGCGCAGTCTAAATTGCGCAGCCCACTGCGTACTTTGCTCTGTGCTTTCGCTCTCTTTAAATTCACTAAGCAGCTCATGCATCATCCCTTGGTTAGCAGCACATTCTTGGCCTAGGCGTTTATCTCTTTGAATTTCGGCATAATACTTTTTACAGGCGTTATCGAGCAGCACTTCATCCATTAAATTAGCAGCCGATGTAGCTATAGCACCACCCGCTTTTAATACTGCCACCGCCGCTGCAATAGGCGCTGTTGCCGGAATAAATGCCATCACACCCAAAGCAATGTTGATCATTTGCCACGCCATGGCATCAACTGTTTCACCTACTTTGATATCGTTAACCACGGTTAAGTTACGAAAGCGCTCTAAGCTATCCATACCCTCGCGTGATGGGCAAACCGAGAGCTGGCTAATAGCATAAGCGGCAATGTGTACACGGCGGTTTTGCGCTCGGCTGGCTTCATCTTTATTATTTACAAGTGGCTGAGTATAACCCAGCCCTTGCACTTCAATACGCGCCTCATCAATACCAGCTTGAGTTACTAAAATATTTTTAACAGCATCGGCTCGTCGCTCAGATAGCGCCATATTATAATCGTAATGACCCAGATCGCAGGTATGGCCTGCCACTATAATTTTAAGCGTTTTGTTTAGCTCAAACGCTTTTAAAACCGCTTCACTTTGCTGCAAGATAGCATCACGGTATTCATCGGTTACCTGCTCACTATTAAGTGCAAACTGTGCTTTAATTACCACGTCTTTTACTATTTCTTTAGCACTTAAATGCTCAAAATAATCGTTAGCAACCGTTTTATAGTGCCGTTTAGCTTGCGCTAAATTAGGGATATTTGTACCAAATTGCTGCAACGTAGTTTGCCCAAGTGCTGCAATATTTATGGTTAAGTCAGCTATATTGAGTGCATTACCTGCTGCATCCATTGCTACCTTAGGAATGCCAAGCTTTTTACCTAAACTTTTATTATAACTTTCCATTGCAGCTGGTGTGTTCGCTGGTAAGCGCCACAGGTTTTCTGCAAGTGCTTGCCTCCAACCATCGGTTGTCATAGCTGCACGGGCACTACGTAGCTTTTGCCACGCATCTTGCCCATCTTGCATTGCAAATACAGAATCAAGGGTGGCTTGAATGGTTGTATCTGCATTCGCTCTTAAATGAACATGTAATGCTTTAGCAATTTTACTGCCTAACACAAATTTACCATTGGTGGTAAAATTGCCGTTACTGGCACTGGCGGTTATATCAGTATTAATTAACCCGGCGGCAAGTTGTGCGCGGCCTTTTGCCACCGCCCAACCATGGCAAAAATTCTCAAAACCACTGGCTATTTTTATCGGTTCATCGCTGACTTTAGCGCGGCCAATTTCTTTACCGTTTTCATCTTTAACACTAATATTTTTAGGGTCATAGGTGGCATGCTCGGTTTTTAAATCTTTGGCATAACTTATTAAGTGGCTATAAAAACGCGGAAATTGCTTTATTATTGCCTCTTCAACCGAAAGCGGGTCGCAGTTAATTACATCAAACTCACCGGCTTCATTTTTTATATCAAAACGCACCATTTCGGCTAATTCGTAGTAATAATATGTGCCGTCAAATTGAATTGATTTAGCACACCATCGTGATTGTTGAATCTCTAGTTTTTTTTCATTCAACCTCAATTTAATGCGGTACAACCCTTTGGGTAGTCTCTTGTTAGTACCTGATATAACAGCTAAGTTAGTTTCAGTAACGAAAGTCGCAAATATGTCTTCACCTACAGGCGGTGACAAAACAATGTTTTCACCCGGAGAAAGAAGCGGGATGTTTGGATTAATACTTAAAATTACTGCTCGGGTTTTTGCCAGTATATAAGCTTGGATACTTTGTACGTTCTTCTGAGTTATTTCTTTTGCATACCACTTATTGTAAGTGTCGTCTTCGCTATTCTCTGTTAGCTGTTTTAAATTGGTAATCGGGACTGTTCGTAGCTCTAATAACGGCGTATTTGAGCTGCTGTAATTTTTTAAATTATCAACAAACTCTTTCGCCCATCCACTAGGGTTATTATTGGCAATGAGCCCTATAGACTCTATGGGCGGAATAATAATAGACCGTTGATTATTATTTGCCATGTACGCATGAAATGGCAGACGCGTCTCTAATGACTCACTGTTTATTGTCGATAAAATACCAGCACTATTTGTTTTTAATACAATAGGCTTTTTTGTATCGTAAGTGGCTGACTCAGGCTGCTCGGCCACCACGATTCGGTTTGCTACCGGGGTTAATTTACCAACCGGTTTATTGTTTTCAACATATCCAGTTAATAAATACACTATTGGGCTGGCACTTCCTTTGCTCATATCATGCATTTTATGCATTATTATCGTCCTTGTACTGCTAAGTTTGTAACTGCTATTGGACCTAATGTATCAAGACCCCAAATACCATTTTCTTTTACTATCGCCTCAGCTTGCTCACCGGTCACTATATTCTTTGTTCTTATGATACGCTTTGAAGGATAGAAACCATTTTTACCACGCTCTTTTGAAAATTTTGCTACAAACTCCAATTGATAATCCTCTTCTGAAGAAAAAATAACGCCATTTCCTTCCCCTATTTCTGAATGCTTAACCTCAGGGTTGGCAATATTCACCCAATGAAAATGCGCTTTTGGTCTGCCTTGAGTCATAAACGCTAAATATTTTCCATCCGGTGAAATACGGTGGTTTTTCATTTCCCATTCTCTTGGGAAACCAAAATCAACTTTACGTATTACCTCACCATCAAACTTATGTATCCAAAAGCCGTCGTGCTTTACCGCTAAAAACTCTTTATCGCCGGGCAGTAAAAACAACTCCTCTGAGTAAATTATTTTACGCTGCGTAAGTGTTGCTGTTGATACCTGGTAGTTGTAATGTTTACCATCTGCATAAAAAATCACATTATCGCTATCTGAGGTCCAGTTAAATGAAGGGTAGCCGCCACCGCCTGACATGGTGATTAGCTTTTTTTCTTTGGTGTCGTACAACTGTCGCGTGGCTCTATCATTGATATAACCCGAAATAGCGATATAACGGTTATCTGGTGAGCGAGCTGGTGCATGTATACTAATAGATTCAAGCTTTTGAAATACCTCTTCTGGAATAATACGGCGCCTGTCAGAGCCATCTAAACGAGATGACCACAGCGTGCGTACCTCACTGTATTTGTATTTATTCCAAAACATTAACCGCGGGGTTGAAAAAGTATCTGCATCGCCATACACCTCTTCACGTATTTCCATCGGCCACTCAGGGTGGTTTTGATGCTCTTTAGCCCATGGGTATTTAGCAACATCAACCTCTACTTGTGATGAACTTTGCGATGAGGGCTCTGAGCAACCGCTTAGCAATAAGCTAAAGCAAACGCTGAGGGCGCAAAGCATGCTGTGATTTTTTAAAAACGTCATTAAAACTATCCTTTTACTGAATGAGCCCATTTATTGGATTGCTGTAAACAAACTCATTATTTAAAACCTTTTATAATGAAGGCAAAATGAATGCACTTACCCTTCTGTTATCTCTGCCATTATTAC
>NZ_JACJEQ010000057.1:0-6756 GCF_014164125.1 Pseudoalteromonas sp. SG44-8
ATTGTTAACTACCATTGCCATACTGTACGGGGTACTCATACTAACTCCCAAATACTTGTTGTAATTTTGCTTTGGTTTTAGGGCCTGGTATGCCGTCTATGTCGAGATCGTGCTCGTACTGAAATTCCTTTACACCAATGCGTGTTTTTTCTCCCATGACGCCATCAACCTTGCCGCAATTAAACCCCAACATATTACAACGTCCCTGCACGCCAGAAAGCGTGTCGATTGGATCTAGATTGCCTATTTGTACCGCAAAGCTTTTAGTTGGTGTGGTATCGCCTTCATTTAGGTATAAATCGACGTTGCCAGTAAGGGCGTCGTTATTATTAAGCTCTACTTCGATAAGCCCATCACTTTGCAATACGGTATCGATTGTTTGGCTGCCGATATTAAGCACAACACGTTTACCGGTAATATCATCGCCATCGTCATACGATACTTGCAGGCGAAAATATTCTTTTTCGTTTTGTACAACAAACGTATTTAGGCTGTTGGCGCGCAGCGGCATAAACTTTTCTTTTTTAGGTGGTATGGTAATCAAGTCACCGGGGTAAATTAAGTTTGGATCAGGGCGCAGCGCTCTAAACTCAGCATTACTGGGGTGGTTATACAAGGCGGTTGAGGTTTTATAACCATATTCGCGTGCTATGCGTAGCAGTGTTTCGCCTTGTGCGACGGTGTGTTGTTGTGTCATTGAAATATCCTTATCCCTAAATATAAATATCGCCAGAGCAAGTCTACGTTTAGGTGATGTTGCCTACTGACCAATCGTGATCGGCGAGTTCAAAAAAGCTGACTTTGGCGTTTTCAAAATCAGGGCCTGATACGTTGGCGTAGCCGTTTTTATCGAGCTGTCCGGTGATAACATGGCCGTTACGTAAGCGAATTTTGTACCCCATATTCGCTTGCGGCTCGCCGGCTTCATCACGCAATTCAATTTCGTAGCCTAACGCGGGCTGTTCAACGGTAAAGGTAGTGGTATCTACTGCGCCGCTGGCAGTGACAATAACGTTATAAAGTCCGGGCTTTACAGCAAAAAAATGCTGCCAAAATGAGACTTCGTCAGGGCGTTTTTTATCGAGTTGCAAGGTTACTTGCCCGCTGGTTGGCCCTTGCCACTTAATAACCACGCTGCGGCTGTTGCTGCTTGAGCCTTCAATATTGAGCTTCCAGCCATCGGGCACGCGTAAGCTAGTGCCGGGTTTGGCTGGTTTGCGATTACTAAAGCCTAGGTTGTAGTCGTAAATCAAATTGGCATTTTTATAGCCGGTATATTGCTCGGCGAGCTGCTCTACGGTTTCGCTTGCTTGTAAAAGATGGTTTGAAAAATTTTGCCTAACTTGATGCGACGCTTTTAGCAATACAGTACTTTGCAAAATAGGCTTATATATACATACTGCGGGTAAGTGAACTTCAACAACTGTTGGCTTTAAAGCACGGCTATTTTGCTGCATTGATTGCGCAATATACTTTGCTTGGCCTTCGCCATACTGGCTATTGAGTAGCGCTGGATTTGCTAAGAAGTTTGCTTGGTTGGAGTCACTTAAAAAATGCTCCGAAGCCGAATAATCAGGTGCGGCATTAGCTCCACCGGATGACGAAAACTTAGTGGTACTCACAGGACCTTTTGGATAAACAGCTAAGCCTTGCGCGGTATTTTTATAGGTGTTGTAGCTGACTTTTCGCCATGTTTTTTCATTTGCCCAAAATTGGCTGCGGGGATCATCACGTAGCCGTGCGGCTTGGCGTTTATCAATTACACCATACTGATTATCTTGAATAAGCCGTTGTAGTTTTTTCGGTAATAAAAAGAATTCAGCTCGCCTGACGTACGCAAACGTTACAACAGGTTCGGTTGCTTCATCTTTTATTTCATCAAAAATATGGGCATGTTTAAAGTTCACCGCGTCCTTGGTGAGCATGTGCATCCTCGCTTTCTCTAATGCAGAGATTTAATTTTCTGAGTATAAACTTTAGCTTGCAATAATAAAGAAATAGGAACAAAAAATCTACAAGCATTTATGCTGATTATTCACTCGTGTTTTTATTCTCTCGCACATAATTACTAGCGCCACGCGTTATATAACGTAATTGCCAAATTAAACGATCGACTAACTCTTCTCGTTGTTGCCCTTCTATGTCTAATGCTTCAGCACCGGCATTAAATACTAGCGTGACCATAGCCTCTGCTTGAATATACGCATGAGTTGCATCGCACGGGGTTTCGCTTTCAAGATAATGAGCAAGCTCTAAAATAAAGTGTTTAATTTCACGGGCTACAGCGGCACGAAATGCTTTAGAGGTGCCGGAGCGTTCACGCAGTAACAATCTGAATTGATTACTGGAGTTATCAATAAACTCCATAAAAGTAACAATCGAGGTGGTGATAATGCTACCGCCACTGGCTATACGGCGGCGCGCTTGGCGCATTAGCTGGCGCAGCGTTAAACCGGCTTCATCGACCATGGTTAAACCCAGTTCATTCATGTCTTTAAAGTGGCGGTAAAATGAGGTTGGTGCTATACCTGCTTCACGGGCAACTTCACGTAAACTTAAATTAGAAAAGCTATGATCGGCGCTTAATTGGTTAAATGCCGCTTCAATTAAAGCTTGTCGTGTTTTTTGTTTCTGTTGCGCGCGAACACCCGACATGAACTACTCCTGATTTAATTTAAATCAATTTATGGTGATTTTTATCTTAATTCTCCAGTCTAATACTTGACGGCAAGAGAATGAAATATTATTTTAGCTTACAAGTGTACGCTCAGATTTGAAAAGATGAAAAAACCACCGATTATTTGGACCAATGTCCTATTTTTTAGTATTACTTTTTTGGCTGCTGCCACATTAGTGCCTTGGTATGGGTTTACCCATGGCTTTACCAGTAGTCATTGGATCGCATTTGTTGCTTGTATGTTTTATGCTGGTATGTCAATTACCGCAGGCTACCATCGCTTATGGGCCCATAAAACTTACGACGCTCATCCTGTTGTAGAAGCCTTTTTTGCTTTAGGTGGTGCTTTTGCACTACAAAATAGTGCGCTGCACTGGAGCAGCGATCACCGCGTTCATCATGGCCAAGTTGATGACCCTGTAAAAGACCCTTATGCAGCAACTAATGGCTTTTGGTATAGCCACATAGGTTGGATGTTACGCGATTACCAAGGCGACAGTTATGGTGATTATAGTAATTGTCGTGATTTACAACGCAATAAAATAGTGATGTGGCAACACCGTCATTATATGAAATTAGTATTAGCAACTAATATTGGTATCCCTGCCCTGCTGGGTTTAATAATTGGTGATGTAATTGGCATGCTGTTGTTAGCTGGATTGTTGCGTTTGGTATTGAGCCAGCATTTCACCTTTTTTATTAATTCGGTGGCGCATATCTGGGGCTCTCGACCTTACACCGAAAAAAACACTGCTCGTGATAACGGGGTACTAGCCTTGTTTACTTATGGCGAGGGTTACCATAACTTTCATCATATTTTTGCCAGTGATTATCGCAATGGCATAAAATGGTTTCATTATGATCCCACAAAATGGATGATCCGCGCTTTTGCGGCTGTTGGACTTGCTAAAAAATTAAAACGTACGCCGGTTGAGCGCATCGAAAAAGCAAAAGCCGAAACGTTAATGAATAGAACGCAAAACCGTTTAGCGAAATTGCCTTTAGCGCAAGATAAGCTTACATTATTGCAGCAAGAGTACGATTTATTGCTGAAAAAGCTACAACACTTTTGCGCACTAAAAAAGCAAGTTTTAGAAGTTAAAAAGAATAACATGCTGCAACAATGCGAAAAATCAGCTTTAATGACACAATATCATGAGTTGGAAGCAGCCTGGGAAAATCAAAAGCAGGCGTGGCTTGCACTCAATGCGAGGTTATTAAAAGCCTCTTTTAGTTAATGTAGGAGTGGCTGTGGCCAAACAACAAGTAAAGCAAGAACAACCATCATTTCAATATGATGCAATTATTATCGGCACAGGTCCTGGCGGTGAAGGTACCGCCATGAACCTGTCTAAAAGCAACAAAAAAGTGGCCGTTATCGAACGCCAAGCTGCCGTTGGTGGTGGTTGCGTACATTGGGGTACTATCCCTTCAAAAGCACTACGTCACTCTGTTAGCCGCTACATAGAATACAAAGCAAACCCATTGTTTAATGTGGGTGAGCGCCCTAGTAGGTTAACGTTTCCTGATATTTTGCGCCACGCCAGCTCGGTTATTTCTAAGCAATCAAATTTACGCAGTAGCTTTTACGATCGTAATCGCATTCATATGTTTCAAGGTGATGCTAGCTTTGTTGATAAGCACACAATTGAAATTAAACGTCTTGATGGGTCAACCGAACGACTAACTGCTAAAACCATTGTTATTGCTACAGGTTCTCGCCCTTATCGCCCACCTGAAGTCGACTTTACCCATTCTCGTATTTACGACAGCGATACTATTTTAGGCCTAGAGCATGACCCTCATCGTGTGCTTATTTACGGCGCTGGTGTCATTGGTTGTGAGTATGCGTCTATTTTTAAAGGTTTAGGTGCAAAAGTCGATTTAGTTAATACTCGCGACCGCTTACTCGCCTTTATGGATGCTGAAATCTCAGATGCTTTAAGCTATCACTTTTGGAATAGCGGCATTGTGATCCGCCATAACGAAGAGTTTGACCGCATTGAAACCCGTGATGATTGCGTTGTTATGCATTTAAAATCAGGAAAACGCGTTAAAGCTGACTGTATTTTATTTGCCAATGGTCGCACCGGCAACACTGACGGACTTAATCTTGAAGCGGTTGGTTTAAAAGCTGATGGCCGCGGGCAGTTAAAAGTTAATGAAACTTACCAAACTGAGGTCGATAACATTTATGCCGTTGGTGATGTCATTGGCTACCCAAGTCTTGCTAGTGCAGCGTTTGATCAGGGTCGAATTGCTGCCGATGCAATTGCCTGTGGTAATTGCGATGAAAAACTAATTATTGATATTCCGGCAGGTATTTATACCATCCCTGAAATGAGCTCAGTAGGTAAAACAGAGCAGCAGTTAACCGCCGCGAAAATCCCTTATGAAGTCGGCAGAGCTCAATTTAAACATTTAGCGCGAGCACAGATTGCTGGTACCGAAGTGGGTAGTTTAAAAATATTATTCCACACTGAAACCAAAGAAGTACTGGGTGTGCATTGTTTTGGCGAGCGTGCCTCTGAAATCGTGCACATTGGCCAAGCCATTATGGAACAAAAAAATGGCGGCAATAATATTGATTACTTTGTAAATACCACCTTTAACTACCCAACTATGGCTGAAGCCTATCGTGTTGCGGCGTTAAATGGTTTGAATCGACTGTTTAAATAAACACGTTGAGACAGCTAATAAAAAGCCCGCTTACTGATAAGCGGGCTTTTTTGATTATAAATGACAGTGTTTGTTACAGCTGCAGTTACTTATGATATTGCGCACTAAACTCATGTACGGCATTAATAAATACACCCGCGTTTTCAGGATCAACATCAGGCGTAATACCATGGCCTAAGTTAAATACATGACCTTCACCTGTGCCAAAATCTTCAAGGATAGTCGCTACTTCTTGGCGAATACGATCTGGTGTGCCATGTAACATTGATGGATCCATATTACCTTGCAGAGCTACTTTGTCGCCGACACGGCGCTTAGCATCGCTAATATTAATTGTCCAATCGAGACCAATTGCATCACAACCCGTTGCTGCTATCGCTTCAATCCATTGACCACCATTTTTAGTAAATAACGTAACGGGCACTTTGCGGCCATCGTATTCACGAATTAAACCATCAACGATTTTGTGCATGTACTGCAATGAGAACTCTTTATAATCACGCGGGCTCAATACACCGCCCCATGAGTCAAACACCATTAGAGACTGCGCACCGGCTTTAATTTGTGCATTTAAGTAATCGATCACTGAATCAGCAAGCTTATCAAGTAACAAATGCAGTGTTTTTGGCTCAGCAAACGCCATTTTTTTGATTTTACCAAAGGTCTTGCTGCTCCCGCCTTCAACCATATAAGTAGCAAGTGTCCAAGGTGAACCCGAGAAACCAATTAGCGGTACTTCGCCTTTTAGTTCACGACGGATCGTGCTTACGGCATTCATAACATAACCAAGCTCATCTGTTGGATCGAGCTTTGGAATTTTTTGTACATCAGCAAGTGATGAAATTGGACGCTCAAATTTAGGACCTTCACCGGTTTCAAAATACAAACCTAAGCCCATCGCATCTGGAATCGTTAAAATATCACTAAATAAAATAGCGGCATCTAATGGGTAACGACGCAGCGGCTGTAATGTTACTTCACAAGCGAGCTCAGCATTTTTACACAGGCTCATAAAATCGCCCGCTTGTGCACGAGTTGCGCGGTATTCTGGTAAGTAACGCCCTGCTTGGCGCATCATCCATACCGGAGTCACATCAACTGGCTGTTTTTGTAGTGCACGTAAATAACGGTCGTTTTTTAATTCGCTCATAGCGTAAAGGATCCTAAAGCTGATAGATATTGCGCAGATTGTATCACCATATCGCACACCTCTCTATCGCTATGGCACTAATTAACCTTAGTATTGATACAGATTAATAATCTATTTTAAGATGCTTGCTTGGTACAAAATTAATACAACAAACAATAACATTTGAAATTTTTTATTAATATGTTTGCAACATAGTAAAAACCTTGGTATAACTTGTCCCGCGTTAACAATAAAAACAATAAAAACAATA
>NZ_JACJEQ010000058.1:0-5799 GCF_014164125.1 Pseudoalteromonas sp. SG44-8
CTTACAGCTTACAGCTTACAGCTTACAGCTTACAGCTTACAGCTTTATATAACCGACCCAAGTTGGAAAATAGGTAAGTACATGGCAATAATTAAACCGCCAACCAGTACGCCGAGTACCGCCATAATAAGTGGCTCTAATAGGCTTGATAAACCATCTACCGCATCATCAACTTCTTGCTCATAAATAGTAGCGACTTTTGCTAGCATGCCATCTAAAGAGCCTGACTCTTCACCTATGGCTACCATTTGTATCACCATATCAGGGAATATTTTTGAGTTGCGCATCGCCCAGTTCATTTGATTACCCGAGCTTACTTCAGCTTTTATATCTAAAATAGCATAACGATAAACAGCATTGCCAGAGGCCCCCGCAGCAGAATCAAGTGCATCAACCAATGGCACACCGGCAGCAAAGGTGGTCGAAAGCGTACGAGCATAACGTGCCACCGCAGCTTTGTTTAAAATCATACCAATTACCGGGAGTTTTAAAATAGCACGGTCATTAGCATCCCGTAGTTTTTTGCTTTTTAGTAGCGCCTCTTTATAGGTATAACCAAAGCCAACAAGGGCAATTAACATCATCCACCAGTATTCTTGCATAAACTCAGAGATGGCAATGACCATTAAAGTAAATGCAGGGAGTTCTGCACCAAAACCGGCAAAAATATCTTGAAATTGTGGGACCACAAAAATAAGCAAAATAGAGGTGACTATTAACGCTACTACCAATACCGCAATAGGGTAGAACATGGCTTTTTTAATTTTTGACTTTAGCGCTTCGGATTTTTCTTTATAAAGGGCAACGCGGTCAAATATTTTATCCAGTGCACCAGATTGCTCACCGGAGGCGACTAAATCACAATACAAATCATCAAAATAACGCGGGTGTTTACGAAGTGCATTGGAAAGAGTACCACCGGCTTTGACCTCATCACCAATAGTTTCCATCAGTTTGCCAACACTTTTATTGGTAGCGCCAGTGCCAATCATTTCTATTGATTGAATCAACGGGACGCCCGCCATTAGCATAGTGGCAATTTGCCGCGTCACTAAAGCGATATCTTTGGGGGTAATAGCCTGCATACGCACGCCGAACAAAGGCTTGGCTTTACGTTTAACTTTTGAGGGGGTGATGCCCTGTTTACGTAATTGGGCTTTGACTAAAGCTATACTTGCGCCTGTCATTTCGCCTTCAAGGCGTTTTCCACGAGCGCTCACTCCAACCCATTGAAAAATGTCTTGCTTATTAGCGGGTTTTTGTGTGGTCATTGAAAAGCCTCTAAATTAAAAAAAGGGTAGCAAATGATGCTACCCAATAATTTGTTTATTCTTTTATATTTTAGGTCTTGCTAAGCTTATGGAGCAGGAGGAGTACAATTTGTAGCAAATTCAGCTGCTACTGTTGTAGTACATGCCCATGCACTAGTTGCTGCTGTGTAAGTATAAGTTACTGTTTTTGTATTTAAATTAGTATTCGCGCCAGCAAATGTGTACGTTAATGCATATGTTGCTGCATTTGCTGCGTAATCAGCAGGAGCGCCAATTGAGCCATAAGCTCCAGCTGTCTTTAAGCCAAGGCTTGCCCCAGTGAAAGCTGCACCCTGTGATACTCGCTCTTGAACTGCAACTCTTGCTCCGCTAAGAAGCGAGTGAGCTTCTGAAAATTGAGAGCGCGCGATGTAGTTTTGATATTGCGGGATAGCGATAGCCGCCAAAATACCGATGATTGCTACTACAATCATTAATTCAATTAGGGTAAAACCCTTTTGACTTTGTTGTGTCATTTTTTCCATGTTCCTCTCCTAAAGGATAGTGTTTTTTGTAAGCTAAATAAATTATGTTAGTAAAGTGTGTAATCACGTTAGCTATTGTAACTGCTTTATCTTACGGTTTTTTTAAAATCGTTAAATTACTAATACCTAACCCAGTGCCTAGCTAAATAATGCTGGATAGGTTTTAGCAACTATTAAAATTACTCTGTTAGATCTACTTTAGCACTAAAACAGCTGATTGAAAGCGGCTTTAACTGCATTTCATCGAATTTTAAAAACTTTCTTCACCCACTACTTGGTATTAATGTTGTTTATTTAACTCA
Source organism: Pseudoalteromonas sp. SG44-8 (assembly GCF_014164125.1). Lineage (NCBI taxonomy): Bacteria > Pseudomonadati > Pseudomonadota > Gammaproteobacteria > Alteromonadales > Pseudoalteromonadaceae > Pseudoalteromonas > Pseudoalteromonas sp. SG44-8. The sequence continues at coordinate 2,098 of NZ_JACJEQ010000058.1, forward strand.
CAGCTTTCATCAAAGTAGCCGTGCGGTGTAAAACAATACCTGAAAGTAGTTCTTTAGAATTGGTTGAAAGTTAATTCATTCATCCTAGAGGCTTACATTAGCACTATTTCGTATTATATAAAGCACTAAAATTAACATTTTGTTACAGTGTAAGCCTTTCGGCGTATTTAATGCTTTTTTAATCAGTTTGTCAACGCATTAGGGAAACATAATATTTGTTATTTAGTTTGATTATTACTCAAAGCGCATTGATAAATCGATTGACTGTAAATTTTTTGTAAGTGCCCCGCTGGATATAAAATCGACCCCAGCCTGTGAGTAGGTGCGCAGTGTTTCTAAGGTCATATTACCCGAGACTTCTAATTTAGCGCGCTTATCGGTCAGTACCACTGCTTGTTGAATTTGCTCAACGCTAAAGTTATCCAGCATTATAATATCAGCACCGGCTGTAATGGCTTGATCTAGCTCAATAAGTGATTCGACTTCTACTTCTACTGGTTTAGTTGGATGATTAAGTTTTGCTTGCGCTACGGCTTTATCGATGCCACCACAGGCGGCAATGTGGTTTTCTTTAATTAAAAACGCATCAAATAAGCCAATGCGATGATTTGCGCCACCGCCACATTTGACCGCGTACTTTTGTAATGCACGTAGGCCCGGAATTGTTTTACGGGTATCGAGTAGTTGGGTGTTGGTGCCACTGAGTTCTTTTACATAATGTGCTGTGGTGGTTGCTGTACCTGACAAGGTTTGTACAAAATTAAGTGCGGTACGTTCGGCTGTTAAAATAGCGCGGGCAGAACCTATTGCTGTAAATAAGGTATCGTTAGCTTTAACTGTATCACCATCATTTACCAATACATTAACTGCTACACTCGGATCAACTTGTTTGAATACTTCTAAGATAATGTCTTTTCCGCAAAACACGCAATCTTCACGGGTGATCACTTTGGCATTAGCGTGCTGCGCCGCTGGAATTAATTGCGCGGTGATGTCGCCTTGTTCGGCTGTTTGGTAATTTAAATCTTCATCAAGGGCAAGTTTAACCAATTGGCTTAAAAGGCTGTGTGGGATAGACATTATAAAAGCTCATTATAATTAGGAAATTGCACAAATTTTACATGGTTTGAAAGTGAAAGAGAAGGCTGAAGCTATAAGTTTGATTAGGTTCTAGGTTCTAGGTTTTAGGAAGTGACTAGGTGCTAGGGTGTATTCGAAGCTCCTCGCTCGAAGCCCGTGGCATTTGTTCTTCTCATTCACTTCTCTTTGTGCAAAAGTCTTTTAGTGATTTATTCACCACAACAGAGATCATTGAGCTCACAGAAGAAAAATCAATAGGTAATAGTGATTAACTTTACTTTTGTCTTCTCGGTGTAGCAAAGCGCCTCGGTGGGCTCGGTGGTGAAATAGTGTGTCTGTGTAAATGTAAAAACAGTCGCGAGGTAAACTCGCTGCTACCAATACGTAGGCGCGGGTTTACCCCGCGTATATTCACAAACAGGTTATGAGACGCCGCGCATTAGAGAAGTAATTTAAAAATATGGACTAGGTTTTAGGAAGTGACTAGATGCTAGGGCATATTCGAAGCTCCCCGCTCGAAGCTCCCCGCTCGAAGCCCGTGGCATTTGTTCTTCTCATTCACTTCTCTTTGTGCAAAAGTCTTTTAGTGATTTATTCACCACAGAGAGCACCGAGCTCACAGAGGAAAAACCAATAGGTAATAGTTATTAACTTTACTTTTGTCTTCTCGGTGTAGCAAAGCGCCTCGGTGGGCTCGGTGGTTAAATAGTGTGTCTGTGTAAATGTAAAAACAGTCGCGAGGTAAACTCGCTGCTACCAATGCGTAGGTGCGGGTTTACCCCGCGCAATTAAAATTTATTCACAAAGAGGATAAGAGGCGCTGCGCATTAGAGAAATAATTTAAAAATAGGGACTAGGTTTTAGGAAGTGACTAGGTGCTAGGGTGTATTCGAAGCTCGTCGCTCGAAGCACACAGCGTTTTTCTTCTCTGCGTAGCGCCTCCTGCCCTCGGTGGTGAAATTGGTTTGTCTATGGAAATGTAGAAACAATCGCGAGGTAAACTCGCTGCTACCGGCGCAAAACAATGAAAGTGCTTTGCTGTTATTCTACTTGGAAATCTATTAGCATCTGACTATGCATTTATTTACAGGCCATTATGAATATAAACTATGAAAATAAACTCTTTTGGTGTTGTTAGTACCGCTATCCAGCGACCAAGTACGCATTTTGATGAGCGCCCACTAGGTGAGGAAATATCTTTATTAGTGATTCATAATATTTCCTTGCCAGCAGGGCAGTTTGCCACGCCGTTTGTGGATGATTTGTTTATGGGATGTATTGATTGCCAAGCACACCCTAGCTTTGCTGATTTAAAGGGGTTGAGAGTTTCAGCACATTGTTTTATCAAACGCAGCGGTGAAATAGTTCAGTATGTGCCTTTTAGTAAACGTGCTTGGCATGCTGGCCAGTCTGAGTTTTTAGGACGTAGTCAGTGTAATGATTTTAGTATTGGTATTGAGCTTGAAGGTACAGATACAACGGCGTATACCCAAAATCAATATAATGCATTACAATCCTTAACTAAGACATTGATATATAAATACCCAGCTATCACTCGCGAGCGTATTGTTGGCCATTGTCACATTGCATCAGGGCGAAAAACAGACCCTGGAGACAGTTTTGATTGGAATCATTATTTTGCTGCTATATTTTAACTAGCGCCAATTTGGAAAGAGAAAAGTATGATCTTAATTTCTATAATAATAGCTCTGATATTAGAGCGTTTAGGTGCCCGATCTGATTATTGGCAAATAAGCTATTACGCGCAAGGCTATTTAACACGTTCAAAAAAACAGCTTGGCGAGCAAGGTCTATTCAATTCGCCTGCAGGATTTATTATTTGGCTGTGTTTGCCGGTATTACTTGTGGCGGTTATTTTTACCTTATCTGATTTTGTATTATGGCAGTTAGCCATTAATGTGGCTGTGCTGCTGGTTTGCTTTGGCTGTGCTAAACAACGTGCTTTATATAAGTCCTATTTAAATGCGCTAACCCGTGATGATCAGCAAGCGGCAACCTTATATGCACTGCAAATGGGGCAAAAGAAAACGGAAGAGCAAAAAGGTGGCGAAACTTTTGGACAAACGTTGGCTTGGGTAAACTTTCGTTTTTATTGTGCAGTTATTTTTTGGTTTGTAATATTAGGCGTACCTGGCGCGACCTTGTATGCATTAGTACGTACTTTTGCTGATTTAGTGCAGGACGACCATAAAGTTGTGTATGCCAAACGATTTAAACTTATTCATTCATTATTATTTTGGCTTGATTGGTTACCAGCCAGAATCGCCAGCTTTGGTTATCTAGTAATAGGTAACTTTAATAAAGGCACCAGTTGCTGGCTGCATTATGCACTCGATTTTACAGTGAGTAACCGTAAAGTGGTTACTAATACCGCGCTTGCCGCAGAGCAAATAGAACAGCAACATTTTGGTTGCGCGTATGAAGCAACTTGTATGATGAAGCTTGTAAAACGAAATGTGTTATTTTACTTGGTGTTGATTGCCTTGCTAACGTTGTTTGGCGGGTTAGCGTAAATAAACAGGTGCTAGGTTTTAGGGAAGTTATTGTTAAAACCTAAAACCTAAAACCTAAAACCTAAAACCTAAAGCTTAATCTCCCAAC
>NZ_JACJEQ010000059.1:0-5322 GCF_014164125.1 Pseudoalteromonas sp. SG44-8
GAAAATAATAAAGAAATAAGCGCTTTTTATAGTGCTAAAAAGTTATTGTCGGTTTTGGGTTGTGAGGACTTTATTGAAAACATAAAAGACTATATTGCCAAGTCAGATAGCGAAAGAAAGCTTGTTAGTAAAAAACGCTCAGCAGATGTTGTAATTGCTTACTTAGCTCAACACTTTAATGATGAAGTTGATGAGATTATAACGGTTAAAAAGGGGCGAAGAGAGAAAAATTTACCACGCTGGTTTGCTATAAAATTATGCCAAGATTTAACGGGATTAAATTTGCAGGCTTTAGCAGATGTTTTTAATGTTGAACACTATTCGGCGATATCGAAAGCTGTCGGTAGGTTGAATACATTAATGGTTGAAGATAAAAAGGTTAAATTACAATACGAAAAACTTCGAAATGGTTTGATGTCTGAAGTCAAGATTTGACCCCATTTGGTTCATTTGGTTCAATACGAAAAACTTCGAAATGGTTTGATGTCTGAAGTCAAGATTTGACCCCATTTTGTTCCAGACCCCATTTTGTTCCATTTGGTTTAGGACGGTGAAGCCAAATTTTTGATACGACCCGTAAGCATTAGAGATTGCAAGCGTTAATCTTCATATGCCCTGTACCGAATCATGATCAATAACGCCTTGAACCAATCACTTTACAGTTTCTTATCCTCGGCAGTCAGTCCATTCAATAACATCAATCAAGTTACAAACGCATTGCCATATCTACGATTAATCGGTACATCCCGGTCGTACATTATTCACCTATGACTTACTCATACACTGGACCTTAAGCCTTGCATAAATCACTCCTGAAATTATCTCAGAGTAGATTGCAAAAACTGGCCAACGGGAGGCAGATATACCTCATTATACCCGATAACATTTGGGGCCTACCCAGAAGATCATGAAGTTAATAGCCACAAAGTGTGGTTTGTAATGAATTTGCCAGCTTGGAGCTAAAGAACATACGCTGGGTGGTTCATCGCTTATCTGACTTGGAAATAGCACTTCCAGATGTACCGGCCTTTCATTTTGTACCTATCAACCCAAGTTTTGTCTTGCTGCCAGAAGGTTCTCCGTTTGATACGACTTCCGCTGACGGTATATCAAGGCTGAGCTATGTAATTGTCACTGAGAGCAGATCAGCCTTGAGGCACACCTACAAACTCGCGCTAAGTAAACTTCTATATATCACTAAAATAGTGCAATCATCTTCACACAATGCTAGCCACTTAATATGAGCTTTTTTTTGTAAGATTAGGTTTAAAAATCAACAGATATAACAGCTTACTCAATCCCCAATAGGCAAACGCACTAGCTAAAATGGCGATAAATGAAAACTGCGCAGGCAACCATTGAGTTGCATTATCTTGATGAGAAAAAGAGAGTGATAGCAACCCGCCATTATTATCCAGCCAAATGCCAACTTCAGGGTTGAATATATGCATTATTCCCATAATAAAAAAGATAAACGAAATAAAATATCCAAAGCCAAAAATAGCAGTTAAAGACAAGTGTAATAAGCTTTTTTGAGTAATTTGTAATAAGCTTTTTAATATCGCTTTGGGGTGCCCTTTAGCGACACTTTGCGCATGCAAAATATCTGAAATTAATGGTGTCAGGTATAAATCAGGCTCACCTAAACGGTCAATAGCATTAATAATTCTTTTTTCTTCACTTTCAGCGCCATCATTTAAAGCTGACTCATATAAATGGCTTAAAATTTCCATCTTAATATCATCTTTTTCACTTACCGATAAAGGTGCTAACTTGTGATTAAGTTCGCGCTCAAAGTTACTCCATAATTTTTTAGATGTTTCACTTTTAATAGGAAATTGATGTGTCATGATTGCATCACCATTTTTAGCACTGAGCTATGTGTATTAGTCCAAATTACTTTCATTTTATCTAAAGTCTCAATACCAGCGTCGGTAATTTGGTAATACTTACGTGGTGTACCAACCTCGGCTGTTTTCCATTCTGTTTGAACTAATCCATCACGCTTTAAACGGTTAAGTAACGGGTAAAGTGTTCCTTCAGCGACTTCTATTGAAGTAAGATTTTTAATCTCCGACGCTATTTCGTAACCATAACTCATGTTTTGTTTTAACTTTAATAAGATAATAAATTCTAGTAAACCTTTACGAAATTGAGGCAACCATCGGTCAATGATCTGATCGGAAAGCATGGCACAGTTATCTTTAATAATTTAATCATGACTACATAGTAAAACGATATACATACCATTGCAATTTCTGTTCGGTATTACTTTAAAAATGTTGTTATTAGTCGAAGATAACCTAGGTTACTTGATAAACATATCATCTAAACCCCATGATTACTATGCCAAATAAATTTAACTACGTACATTGTATTGCTATGTATATTTTATTGAACTAGACTACCTAGCAATGCAATGTACATAGTATGGGTTTTAGGTGATCAAATGAATATTAAAAATATAGCCATTATAATTCTAACCTTGGGTTTAATAAGCCATGTCCAAGCTAATGAATATGACGTAACCGAAGTTTCAAAATTAATGGCTTCATATGAGCAACTTGGTCGTTTTAATGGTGCAATAACGATTAAAAAAGACGATAAAATTATTTATAGCTGGGGTTATGGATTCGCGAATGTAAAAACTGAAGTTAACAATGATAGTGATAAAGTATTTGCAATAGGTTCAATTTCAAAGCAATTTACCGCTAGCGCCATATTATTATTAGCGCAACAAGGTAAATTATCATTAGCAGACCCCATAGAGACATACCTACCCTATTATCAAAATGAAGTGGGTCAAAAAGCGACTATTTACCAACTGTTAACTCATACTGCCGGTATTCCAGATCCTATGGATACGGGCAAAGGTATTGACGGTGATAATGATCCACTCATGCACGAGAAAACCTTACCCATCTCAAACAAGTCATTAATTGATAGCTTTAAAGATCTGCCTAACTCATTTGAACCAGGCAGCCGTTATGAATACACCAATACTGGCTATATTTTATTAGCTGACATTATTGAGCGAGCATCAGGAAAAACTTACGCTGATTACCTAAAAACCTACCTTTTCGAACCTGCTGGCATGAAAAATACCAGTGCATCCAGACCTGACAATAGCCCGCTGTTAGTCGAGAGCTATAGCGGCATAGGTTCCGACAAAGTACACACCACTAAAATAGACAACAGTTGGTTAGTCGGTGCAGCAAGCCTTTATTCAACCACAGGAGATTTGTTCAAATGGGTAGATGCAATGAATGCCCATAAAATATTCAAAGACAAGAAGTTTGATTATTTACTTTCTAACCCTGTGGATTTGAGAAGAAATAATGAGTTTTATGGTTATGGCATGGAAATGACAACATTATGGGGTCAAAAAGCCTATCGCCATGATGGTGCAACTGCAGGCACAGTGGCAGATTTTATTTACCTTCCAGAGCGAAATATAACCATTATTATATATATGAATCATGTACATAATGTTAGTAATATTGACCTCTCAATTGATATGAGAAAAAAAATTATTCAACAAGTTTCAGGGATTTTGTTAGCCCATAAAACGCCCGATATAGTGTCTTTAGTAAGCAATAACACCCTAGATTTACAGCAATATGTAGGCCGTTATGCGTTTGATGATGACCATCAAATAGCGATAACACTCAAAGATAATACTTTGAAAATTAACACCATTGGCTTAAAAAATTGGACATTATATAACTTAGCGCAAGTGACTCACCTACCACCAGATCAATTCACGGACACAGCTACAAAATTATTTAACCTGTTTAATAACAACAATTTAACTAAATTGGCTGAAATTTTTGATGAGCAAATGGCCTCTGCACCGCTCGATGTTTTTCAAGGGTTTTGGCAGCAATTAGAAGCAGAACTTGGCGCTTTAGAAAATCACTATAGCTTTTCAAAAAGTAATGATAATGACGAGATCCAGCAGCGACTAATTTTTGAAAAAGGCATTGTAGATATGTCGGTCTTTTTCGATAAAGATGGAAAAATTAAAGGCATTCAAAACTCCTCACCAATCCCCAAAGAAGAGAATGGTTTTACATCTAAACTGCTCAGCATAGAGGGTGATAAGTTACTTATTGACGGATATGTTATAAAGCAGCATCAAGATTTAACTCTTAAATTTACCCGTAATAATAAAAATCAAATCACTGGCTTTAGCTACAACCAAATGGTCGAACATCAAGCAATTAAGCAATAGTAACTTTCCCCCCGTGACTTCGCTGTGATCACGGGGGGCTTCTCGACATATTTGACTTACCGCCTTTTACTACGCCATTCAAACCGACTAGTAAATTACCAGCGTTCATTTTTATTATAGTTTGCCCCTTGGCGAATATAAATCTAACTGGGGAATAGGAAGCTTTGCAATTGATCAAGACCGGAAGATAAATTTAGTGATTGTCAATCAGAAGCCACCCTATCAAACAATAGATATGGAAAATTTGATGAACATAATTCTCATAATAATGGCATGTCTATTGATGGCAGGATGTCATTCGCTGCAGACCATTGATGCAAGAAACCAACAGCACGGCGCCGATAGGAATGCTGATATTTCGGCCCCATTAGCATCATTAATGGAGAAAAACGGTTAAAAGGGTCAAATCTTGACTTCAGACATCAAAGGTTTAGATTTATAGTTTACTACTCATTGAGTGAATTACTATGTCTAGGCCGCTGCGAATAGAGTATGAAAATGCGTTTTATCATGTAATGAATCGTGGAAGAGGGCGCGAAAATATCTTTTTAAATGATAACGACTTTGAGTATTTTTTACATTGCATTGAGCAAGCAAGCCTTCGCTTTAATATTGAAGTGCATTCATATTGTTTAATGGCCAATCATTACCACCTGCTAATCAAAACCCCAGATGCAAATTTAGGTCGAGCCATGAAGCATATTAATGGCCTTTATACTCAATACTTTAATAGAGCGCATAATACAGATGGTGCGCTGTTTAGGGGGCGGTACAAAGCTGTGCTTGTGGATGCTGATAACTACTTATTGCATGTTAGTCGATATATTCATCGTAACCCAATTGAAACGAGTACACCGTTGGTAGAAGAACTTGTTAAATATAAGTGGTCTAGCTATTCAACCTTCATTAGAAGGGTAGCGACGCCCAAATGGCTCGTTCGAGATTTTATATTTTCGCTGCAAAGCAAAAAGCGTAAATATGCTGCTTATAAACAGTTTGTTGAATTTGAAAATAATAAAGAAATAAGCGCTTTTTATAGTGCTAAAAAGTTATTGTCGGTTTTGGGTTGTGAGGACTTTATTGAAAAC
>NZ_JACJEQ010000005.1:0-226390 GCF_014164125.1 Pseudoalteromonas sp. SG44-8
GTTTTCAATAAAGTCCTCACAACCCAAAACCGACAATAACTTTTTAGCACTATAAAAAGCGCTTATTTCTTTATTATTTTCAAATTCAACAAACTGTTTATAAGCAGCATATTTACGCTTTTTGCCTTGCAGCGAAAATATAAAATCTCGAACGAGCCATTTGGGCGTCGCTACCCTTTTAATGAAAGCTGAATAGCTAGACCATTTATACTTAGCAAGGTCTTTTACCAACGGTGTGTTCGTTTCAATTGGGTTACGGTGAATGTACCGACTAACATGCAATAAGTAGTTATCTGCATCCACAAGCACCGCTTTGTAGCGCCCTCTAAACAGCGCACCATCTGTGTTATGTGTTCGATTAAAGTATTGAGTATAAAGGCCATTAATATGCTTCATGGCTCGGCCTAAATTTGCATCTGGGGTTTTGATTAGCAGGTGGTAATGATTGGTCATTAAACAATATGAATGCACTTCAATATTAAAGCGAAGGCTTGCTTGCTCAATGCAATGTAAAAAATACTCAAAGTCGTTATCACTTAAAAAGGTATTTTCGCACCCTCTTCCACGATTCATTACATGATAAAACGCATTTTCATACTCTATTCGCAGCGGTCTAGACATAGTAATTCACTCAATGAGTAGTAAACTATAAATCTAGTCCTTTGATGTCTGAAGTCAAGATTTGACCCCTTTAACCCTCTTAAATCTAGACCTTCGATGTCTGAAGTCAAGATTTGACCCCTTTAACCCTCCTCAATGAGTAGTAAACTATAAATCTAGTCCTTTGATGTCTGAAGTCAAGATTTGACCCCTTTAACCCTCTTAAATCTAGACCTTCGATGTCTGAAGTCAAGATTTGACCCCTTTAACCCTCTTGTGACATTATTCTTCAACTAATGGGTCAATTAACCTTAGCTTTGGATAATAAATAGGCTACCCCAAACCTCAGGTTACTTACACTCTACAGTCTATAATTTAGCCAAATAAATTGAAAAAATAGCGTATTTGTTCTAGAGTGTAAACTTAATGGTAAAAAACCAAAATAAACTCATATAACATTGATTTATATTGTTTTTTACTCACCCAATTGACTAAGGATAGCCAATGACTTTTTTTCAATCACTTTTATTGCCGACAAATCTCATCCAATTAAATCTTATTCGATTTAAACAATTCATCTCTATATTTATTACTTTATTTCTTGTTGCGTGTGGTGGCGGCAGCTCTGACTCTTCTTCGATTAAACAGCCGCCAATTGAAGAACAGCTAAACCCTGTTACTGAAGTGCCAACGAATCCAATATTACATGCGTTTTTTCGTGATCACGATAGTTCTATTGGCAAACTATCTGGCATCGTAACAATTGTCGCCCCTGAAGTTATTGATAGTGACCCCGCTAAAGTTGAGTCTGTGTGGGTTTATTGGGTAGATGAGCAAGGAAATAAACAGGGCGATGCTTGGTTAAAAACTATGAACAAAGCGGTTTATCACCTTGATATTCCAAAGGATACAAGTATACCTGCAAATACTAATGCGCTATTGCTTTTGCCGGTAAACACCATTGGACAGGCCACGAAAGGTACCCTTATTCCCTTTCATGATTTCATAGGTAATGCTGAATTATCGGGGCCTGGGGGGAATAAAATTCACACTTGGGATTATGGCGTAGGTCGCAAGAAAATTTCAATTCAGCGCACAGAAGAGCAAGGTGGATTATGTATCTTTGATAATGGTTTAGTCAGCATTACTCATATGAATAATACTAAGGATGAAGCTGGGGAGAGTAATAATAGCAATAAGTTCCCTAACGACGTTAATGAGAATGCTTTCCCTCCTTATTCATTTTTATGTGATACGCAGCCGACACATTCCGAAGATATGATTTCTGATGAGACTGGGGTCTGGACATATTCAACGCTTAATGACGCCATGTTTTACGGCACATTCGTTTACAATAGCTTTGTTAAATACCTTGGGGAGCCGCCACTGGAAGACAAAATTAGAATCCGTGTTCACTATGGTCAACAATATGAACAAGGCGCCTTTTGGGATGGTGCATATGCCAACTTTGGTGATGCGTATCCGTTATTTTACTCTATGGCTTCACTTGACATCATTGCGCACGAAGTGGGGCATGGGGTTTTAAATAGAGTGTCTGATTTAAATCAATTCGATCATGAAATTAGTACTGATGCTCGTACCTTGCACGAAGCCTTTGGCGATATATCAGGTGTAATGGCAAAATACGAGTTTACGGGACATTCAGATAATTGGATTCACGGCCAAGAGAATGGCGGTTTTATTCGTCATCTCGATCAGATAAAAACTGAAAATGGCGCCATTGATAGTTTTCTTGATTATGAAGAGGCTGGTGATAATGTCTATTTACGCATTGGTATGATCACCTATCCATTTTATTTACTATCAAATAAATGGGGGATAGAGCCTACCTATAAAGTATATTTAAATTCAGCCAAGGTCTGTTGGAGTGCGTTGACCACACTAACTGAAGCTGCAGAATGTATTAAACAACAAGCTGGTGTTGCTGGCTTATCTGAAGAAGACGTCGTTGAAGCTTTTAAGGTGGTAAAAATAAAACTTTATGACCAAGGAGTGCTCAGCCATTTTAATGCAGATAAAATTAAATTAAGCACTCAGTTTACCGATGATAGCCGCTCAACGAGTCAAGTTGTTCAATGGTTATGGGATTTTGGCGATGGTCAAACTTCAACAGAAGCCAGCCCTAAGCATATTTTCGCAGAATCAGGAAGTTACCTAGTTAAGTTGACAGTAACTGATCAATCCGATGATCAGGATACCTTTGAACGGCTTATTCAGGTAACAAATCAGTATTGCTCAATAAACTCAGCTAGCGTCGATAAGCACATCACTCATGTTTCTATTGGTGGCAACGACATTAATTATAACTCAACAGCATGGGACTATACCCAAATGCCGATAGAGCTGATAAATCCCAGTAATACTATCATCAACATTCAAGGAGATACTGAAGTAACAGAGCAATCTACCTCATGGAAAGTCTGGATTGATCTCAACGATAATGGAATTTATGGCGATGAGGTTAATGAGCTTGTCGTCGATAAATTTGTCGAAAAGGGGCAACCTTATGGCCTTAATACTACACTCGATTTATCAACGCTGCCAAATAGTAGTCAGGCTAAATTTATGAGAATTATTGGTGACTATGCCGTTTTTGGCCCTTGTTCTTCGAGTATAGGGGAAGCGCTAGATTTAAGTGTGAGTTGGCAGTAAATTCGGTTAATACATCTTATTGAAGAGAGCTATTTATACTAGAGCGTGCTGAACTTTGCGGTATAAAAAACAAACAGCAAAAAATACGGTGTAATTGAATTCGCTAAAAAACGTTACACCGAATCCTTACGCCAAGATAAATGTTAACAAAGGCGACATGGAATATCTTATCAAAAGTAATGTGCTTAAGTGGTCGAATTTATAATAAGACTGAGCATAGAAGAACGCTCAAAGGCATACTGTATAAGTATGCGCACAGGTATCCCATGGCTAGATCTGCTTTCTTATCTTGGTACATGGAGTACTATCTATAGGCGGTTTAACTTATGGTCCAAAAAAGATATTTTGAGTAAGGTCAATGGGGAAAATCCTAAGGGATCCTCTTGGCTTGCCTTAGTTACTAGGTGCGTAGTCATATTTAAAGTGAATTTAAAAACACTTGGTTTTTTGAATAAAAAGAGAAAGAAAACACAGCTGCCTGCTTAACCGGAACTTTCTAATGGGTGACCCCTTTAGTTTTCTTTATCCAAACCAAGATGCATATTCACATAAATCGACGTCATTACTGGATGCATAGCCATATTTAAATTGAATTTAAAAAGTAATAGCAGTTGGTCTTTTGAATAAAAAGATCAAGAAAACACACCTGCCTGCTTGACCTGAACTTTCTAATGGGTGACACCTTCTTTTCTGAAGAACAATTTTCATGCGAGGAAGGTCTGCCAACTGATTAAATTAATGACTTTGTTTCATTGAATAGATATTCAACTTTATTTGGTACATACAGCCCATTAACCGTCGAAGTCATTCTATAGCCAAAAAATTTGAAAATCCGTTCAAACTCAGCAAATTTACATTCACTAACAGTTAGGTGTGGCTTGTCAGTTTCAAGCCATGACATAGCTTCTATGAAGATCTTCACTCCTAACCCTCTCCCTGAGTATTCAGGAGCAACACGCACAGTACATACCTTTTTCTCATCTCGAGTCTTCTTGGCGATACCGACAGCAACCACTTTACCTTCTCTACGGTGTATAAATAATTTTCTGGTTCCAGACGTCAAACCTGGAACAACACGGTCTTCGTACCAACTTTGGAGATCTGGATAGCTATTAGATATAGGTAATAAAAACTCTAAAGCATCTATTTCATCAGGGCTATATTTAAAAAACTCTTTTTTATTTAACATGTGACTTTCCAGTTTTTACAAAGTAGGTTTTACCCAAGCCGTCCGACCATATTTGGAACTATTCCAAAAAAATCTAACTATTTTCGATATACTAACATTAATATGAGAAACTCAAAAGGATTCTCACTTTTAATCAAGACTCACCGCCAAAGAATGAGTAAACCAAACTTGCCAATAGACTACCAACTCCACCAAGTACAATAACCCACAAAAAATAAAATGCAATTTTCTTGCTTTGGCTTAATCTGATGCGTAGCTTCACAAAAGCTAAAAAATCTTCTATTGGCTTATCTAATTTGGCAACACTTTTCCAATGATATACAACCATTCCAGTTTCAATCGTTTTTCTTATATCTTCGGGACCGTTTTCTAAATATTTTTTCCAAGGGTTAGGCTCTAAATAACGAGATTTGTGAAAACTAGTTCCTGAAATTTTTATATCTGCTCCTGGTGTTGTAGCAAGAAGAAAATCAATTCGATTAACAGGAATGATGTCACGGCCTTGTAAATGTTCAATCTCTTCTTGGACGCTTTGTGGTAATAAACGAGTCTCGTTAATTCTAAAATCTATATACTCTGTAACCTCAAAGCCGCTAACAAAATACTTATCTTTTGGTAAGTCTTTTCTAATAAAGATATCTTTTTTGTCTTTAGAATCGAGAATTACTCTGAGCCTAAAGTAAGCTTTCCCATCGCCATTTTTATCAGGTAGCGCTTTTTCTATAGCTTCTGATTTTATAGATATAATAACACCATCATCTCCAGCAGCACTTCGAAAACCAAACTCTTCTCCATTATTAATATCATTTTTTAGGAAACTACGGAGTGAACAGAAGTACTTATCTCCTTTTAATAACTTATAATGATCTTTAGTTCCATACTGCTGTGAACTTAGGTTTTCATTAAATATTGCTGTTGAGATTTCATTATGCTTTAACAAGCTAGTAATATCTAAAATTTCGTTTTCTTTTAACTTAATTGGTAAATAGAGGCACAACTCCTCTACCGCCTCAATTTTTGGGAGCATTAAACCAATATCGAGTACATCTGATTTTTCAGAATCAACTGAAAAATGCCAATAATTAATATGAAGCGAAATCCCTTTTGTTGCTTCATTCAACGCACTTCTGCTGGGATGTTTTGCTCTTTCTACAGCTTTGTCTTTGAGTTTACATTGATATTCTTCACCAAGAGATTTACCTACTGAATAGTTAAGTATTTTCTGTATATGCTTGCCTAATATGTCACTCTCTAAGTCGATATTTTTTAAGTCTAAACTGTTACTAGCGGCATAGTCTGCAACCTCAAAAAGTTTTTCACTTATTATTTCTTTCGTTGATTGTGCTATTTGAGCTTTATTTGGCTCTATTACATCCTTCCCCCCTCTAACCTTACACCAAAGTGCTATGCTTTTAGCTTCGATTTCCTTTACTTTTTTTCGTCTAAGATTGAGCAATTTAATATACCATCCTGTAAAATACCTTTAACTATAACGATCTAAAAAGTAAGCTTCATTTAATTTAATAAAGAGATAAACTGACTAAACTCCAGCACTGTATCTTGTTTGGAAGGCTGAAGAATAACTAAAGGTAAATCCAGCTCCTTTGAAATATAATTGCAATACTCTAACTGTTCTTCAAGTGACTTAATTACTTGACTCTGAGTTTCAACATTGCGTTTTCTCAACTCATCAATTTCTCTTCTATGTATAATGGTATTTGCTTCTTCATAAATAAATACTATCGCACGTAAGTGCAATTTACGTATAGCAGCAATTGGAACTTTTTTATTTTTAATAAACAGGTGACCATCAATAAGAAAGATTTCATAAGTTGATTCTGCCACTATTTTATTTATTTCTTCAATCAGATTTAATTGATTACTATTAAAATCGGTTTCATTACATCTTTTTTGAACGCTGCTAGCAACTATATGTAAGGTTCTAGAGTTACTAGAACTAACTTTCTTACAAAATGTAGTTTTGCCAACCCCTGATAGACCAGCAACTAGAATTATCATACTCAAAATAAATAACCTTTTAAAAATTCGTACTCAACTTGTTTAAGGTACCGCCATGAAACGGGTGGAAAGAAATTACAGTTCTTCCTCAAGTCACATAAGCTTATGTGCTCAGAGCTTTTTGGATCACTAATACTAAGTGCAACTCCAAACTTTTTATGATTAAAATAATCAAAAAACTCTAACTTTGTCGCGCCAGTCCGAACTCCAAGCCTACTCCACAAACTTTCAACTTCCCCTACTTCTACTGACTTAATTTTTAATGTGCCAATAATAGCAGAGACCGGAGATGATGCGTAAATAACAGCTGTAAAATTTGTTTGTAACTCTTTAGAAAAACTTTTCCTCAACTCTATATCTTTTTTCCCTGAAAGTATTTCTTTAACCCATTTAGGTTTGATACTTATAACGATTATATTGCTTTTATTCATTAACTACACCCGAATTTTCACAAACACTAATTCAACTCACTAGCATTCTTTAATTATTCTTATACAACGAATAATCCCGCTCCAAGGAGCGAGGTAACGATTAATCACTCGAATATCATAAGCTGATTAGAATCATGTAGTTTCATATATTTGGCATCACTACCCTGATTCTTAAAATAATTTCTAATTACTGATTCGTCACCATCTGTAGTGCAATTTTTTCGAGCTAAAGCCAAACCTACAATCACACGCGCCTACAATTATACCTTTTATTCCTGTGTTAAACCATTCGTGGCTGAAGCCATCTCCTACAACAATATTTAACCTCTGTGCAGCGAAGCGCCTCTGTGATCTCTGTGGTGAAGTTCTTTTTCTCGCTTTTTTCTCCCTAAAGAGCGACCTACAAACAATACATATTTATGTACTTTGGAGCTGGTAATGATATTGGAGAATCGTTAGGTGTCGTTGCACTCAACCCAACGTTCATATAATTTATGGCTTATCACCACGCACAAAAAAGCCGCTACATTGCTGCAACGGCTTTTAAAATTTTATAAATTCCCAATCTTTAATTGGAAATTTTAAAAATCATTAATCGCGGTATGTCTCTACCGCTGGGCATGAACACACTAGGTTACGGTCGCCGTATACGTCATCGATGCGCGTTACTGTAGGCCAGAATTTGTTTTTAGCCACTGCTGGTACTGGGAACGCAGCGTAGAAGCGGTCGTATGCTCTGTCCCACTCGTTACCAAGTACGTCGCCTTGTGTATGCGGTGCAAACACAAGCGGGTTGTTTTCGATAGACCATTCGCCAGAGATCACTTTGTCGATTTCGCCTTTGATTGACACCATAGCTTCGATGAAGCGGTCGATCTCAACTTTAGACTCAGACTCAGTAGGCTCAATCATCAAGGTGCCCGCTACAGGGAACGACATAGTTGGTGAATGGAAGCCGTAATCTTGTAAGCGCTTAGCCACGTCCATTTCAGTGATGCCTGAAAGCTCTTTAAGTGGGCGTAAGTCAACAATACATTCGTGAGCAACACGGTTGTTGCGACCACGGTATAAAATTGGGAAGTGCGCGCTTAACTCGTGAGTTAGGTAATTTGCACTTACAATTGCCATTTCAGTGGCTTGTTTAAGGCCTTCGCTACCCATCATGGTGATGTAAGCCCATGAGATAGGTAAAATAGCTGCTGAGCCGTATGGCGCTGCTGATACTGCTCCGTTGCCGATACTCGTACCAGGTACGTTAATTACGCTGTGGTTAGGCATAAATGGCGCTAGGTGTGATTTAACACCGATTGGGCCAACACCTGGGCCACCGCCGCCATGTGGGATACAGAACGTTTTATGCAAGTTTAAGTGCGATACGTCTGAACCGATAAAGCCTGGGCTTGTTACACCTACTTGTGCATTCATGTTCGCGCCGTCCATGTAAACTTGGCCGCCGTGTTGATGAATGATGTCACAAATTTCACGAATTGTTTCTTCGTATACACCGTGCGTAGACGGGTATGTGATCATGATACACGATAGGTTTTCTGCGACTTCTTCAGCTTTCGCTTTAAGGTCTGCCATATCTACATTACCGTTTTTGTCACAATCAACAACTACAATTTTCATGCTCGCCATTTGTGCAGACGCTGGGTTAGTACCGTGCGCTGAACTTGGGATCAAACAAATATTACGGTGCGCATCGCCACGAGACTCGTGGTATTTACGAATCGCGATTAAGCCTGCGTATTCACCTTGTGCGCCAGAGTTTGGCTGTAATGAAACGGCGTCGTAACCGGTGATGTTAACTAACCAATCATGTAGTTCGCCCATCATGATTTGGTAACCTTCTGCTTGGTCTAGCGGGCAGAATGGGTGAAGATTAGCAAACTCAGGCCAAGTGATTGGGATCATCTCTGCGGTCGCGTTTAGTTTCATAGTACATGAACCTAACGAGATCATTGAGTGGTTAAGTGCTAAATCTTTGTTTTCAAGACGTTTGATATAACGCAGCATTTCAGTTTCGCTGTGATACGAATTGAAGTTAGGGTGCGTTAAGATTTCATCATCGCGTTCAAGGTTTGCAGGGATTGAATCGCTACCGTTTGCTTCGATGTCTGCTGCGATTGCATCAACACTTAAGCCGTGGTCTTCGCCAAGAATGATATCGAACAACTGTGCTACGTCTGCGCGCGTTGTGGTCTCAGATACTGAGATTGAGTATTCGCCATCATGGTTAGTAGCAAAGTTTACGCCGTTTGCTACAGCACGTGCTGTTACGTCTTCTTTGTTATCGCTAACAACTGTTAGGGTATCAAACCAGGTGCTGTGCTTAAGGTTTACACCTTTAGCTTTAAGGCCTGCGGCTAAAATATCAGCAAAGCGATGAATACGCTGTGCAATAGTTTTTAAGCCTTGTGGGCCATGGTACACCGCATAAAACGCAGCCATGTTAGCTAGCAATACTTGCGCTGTACAAATGTTTGAGTTGGCTTTGTCGCGGCGAATGTGTTGCTCGCGGGTTTGCATTGCCATACGTAGTGCATCGTTACCCAAACGGTCTTTAGACACACCAATGATACGACCTGGTAATGAACGTTTGTATGCATCACGTGTTGCGAAAAATGCAGCGTGAGGACCGCCGTAACCCATTGGTACACCAAAACGCTGGGCAGAACCAAGTACTACGTCTGCGCCAAGTTTACCTGGTGCTTTTAATAATAATAAGCTCATGATGTCAGCAGCAACACAGGCAATCGCTTTTTTGCTTTGTACGCCAGCGATTAAATCTGTGATATCGACTACTTCACCTGATGTTGATGGGTATTGAAATAACGCACCAAAAATTTCGTGATTTACAGCGTCAGCAGCAGGACCTACAACAACTTCAAAACCAAATTGGTCGGCACGGGTTGCCACAACGTCAATAGTTTGTGTGTGTACGTCATCAGCGATGAAGAAGATGTTGGCTTTTTTAGCTTTAGATACACGCTTTGCAAGGCCCATGGCCTCGGCAGCCGCAGTTGATTCATCAAGTAATGATGCACTTGCTAAATCAAGACCGGTAAGGTCTAAGGTCATAGTTTGGAAATTAAGTAATGACTCTAAACGCCCCTGAGCAATCTCTGGTTGGTATGGAGTGTACGCTGTATACCAGCCTGGGTTCTCAAGCACGTTACGTAAAATCACGTGTGGTACATGAGTTGGGTGGTAGCCTTGACCGATGTAAGATTTAAACACTTTATTTTTGCTTGCTACTGATTTTAAGTAGCTTAGTGTTTCAACTTCAGTGCGGCTTTCGCCCACTGTTAGGCCTTGCTCTAAGCGGATGCTTGCAGGTACAGTTTGACCGATCAGCTCTTCAACACTCGATACTCCAAGAGCACTTAGCATATCGCTTACTTGTGCTGGGCTTGGCCCAATATGGCGGCGAATAAAATCTTGCGTTTGCTCTAATTGTTCAAGAGATTTGGCGTTTGACATTTGTCCAGATTCCTATGATCCAAAAAATAAATGGTTATTACTAATGGGTGACCAGTAATAACTTAAAAGCTTTTGATTTAATAACTTACAGTGTATGGAAAGTAAGCAGTAAAATCATAAAAGCCCCAATTATGTTAGGTATAATGGGGCTTTTAGTACGGCGATAAACTAATTGTTAGTCTTCGTCGATGGTGTTTGCATAGCCTTCAGCGTCAAGCAAGTTTTCTAGCTCAGACTCGTCAGATGCTTTAATGCGGAATAACCAACCGTCGCCGTAAGCGTCGTTGTTAACTGTTTCAGGTGCATCTTCAAGGTCTTCGTTGATTGCAACGATTTCACCGCTGATTGGTGCATAGATGTCTGATGCCGCTTTTACTGACTCTGCTACTGCACAGTCTTCGCCTGCATCTACTTCATCGCCTACTTCTGGTAATTCAACAAATACCATGTCGCCAAGTAGTTCTTGTGCGTGCTCAGAAATACCTACAGTGAAAGTACCGTCACCTTCGTTGCGAACCCACTCGTGTGAAGAGGCATACTTTAACTCGCTAGGGATATTGCTCATTTTATTCATCCTTTGGTTTATATTGGGTGATAACACCAAATCTTTTAATTGATACTTAAAGTACAGACTTACCGTTACGTACAAAGCTTGGTTTAACTACTTTTACGTTAACTAATTTTTTACGCATTTCTACTTGAGCAGTTTCGCCAGTTGAACGTGGTACACGTGCAAGGGCAACACTAAAACCAAGTGTAGGTGAGAAAGTACCAGAGGTAATGACCCCTTCGCCACCATCAACAATTACTTTAGAACCACTACGCAATACGCCTTTTTCTTCCAGTACTAGGCCAACAAGTTTATCAGTGCTTTTGTCAGCGCGTTGCTGTACTAGTACGTCACGACCGATAAAGTCACGATCTTCAGGTTCCCATGCAATGGTCCACGCCATGTTAGCAGCAAGTGGTGATACGCTCTCGTCCATATCTAGGCCGTAAAGGTTCATACCCGCTTCTAAACGTAGTGTGTCACGTGCGCCAAGGCCCGCAGGCGCAACACCAGCATCTAGCAGTTGTTGCCAAAGATCCGCAGCTTGCTCGTTCGGTACAACAATTTCGTAACCGTCTTCGCCAGTATAGCCTGTTGTAGCAATAAATAAATCACCAGTTTGCACACCAAAAAACGGCTTCATATCTGCAACAGCTGCTTGTTGATCAGCCGTTAAGATAGTAGCAGTTTTTGCTTTAGCATTAGGGCCTTGTACTGCAATCATGGCAAACTCTGGGCGCTCTGTTACTGCAACGGCAAAATCAGCTGAAACTTTAGCCATGTGCGCTAAATCTTTTTCACGAGTTGCAGAATTAACCACTAAGCGATAATCAGTATTTGAGAAGAAGTAAATGATAAGGTCATCAATTACGCCACCTTGCTCATTCAGCATGCCAGTGTAAAGCGCTTTACCAGGAACGGTTAATTTAGCAACATCGTTAGCGACTAGTTTACGAAGGAATGCTTGTGCTTGCTCGCCTTTGACATCAACAATAGTCATGTGTGAAACGTCAAACATGCCTGCATCGGTGCGCACTGCGTTGTGCTCTTCGATTTGCGAACCATAGTTGATTGGCATTTCCCAGCCATGAAAATCAACCATTTTTGCTTTTGATTCTAGGTGCTTTGCATGTAAAACTGTTTTAGAAGTCATAATATTCCTTCACTTTATAATTAACCCAAGATTGGGCGTGGCCTCAATTTAATGAGGGGGAATAACATGGGCGGCGATTATACATAAGTTGTAATGCACCTAACACCCAAATTGCGATTTGTTCTTACAAATAAATTACAAAAAGCTGGCAACTAAAAAATACGCTAGCCAGCTTATCTATTTATGTTCAAGCAACGTCTGGTAGTGACATATCAAAACCGCGTTGCTGTAAATATGTTTGCCATTTAGTCAGCTCTGGCGCTTTGGCCACCAGCTGAAAATACTGTATTGATTGTTTATCAATAGCGGTAATAAATACCTCACCACTTTGCGTACCATAACAGCTGTTGGTGTCTGACAAGCGTAGTCCAGGGGTGAGTTTAAATGCTTCGACTAAGGCGTCAAATGCTTGCTCACCAGATAAAGTTAAGGTCGCTAAATCAGTGCGTGTAACAAACTCAATATCGTAGCGCAGTTGCTGTTCACTGATCAGTGCTTGTAATTGAGCCGCTGCATCTGTGAGCAACACGAATCTAAACGCTGTTGCACTAAAGTAATATAACGCAAAGCTATAATTGCTATTTAGGTCGCCATCTAAGGTGCCTTTCACACCTAAACCACTGGCGGTTAGTTTGTTTAAATCTAACCCTAATATAGTGGTTAAAAACGGGATTGCTTCAGTACCGCTAAAATCGATCACTACGATGTTTGTATTGACCTGTAGCGTATTGCTATCAGCTGCTTCAATCTGGCTATGACGAGCAAACATTATCGGACTAAAAGTCATTATCGACACCTATCAATCTTTAATGGCAAAAGTATATTGTGCAAGTCTAGCAACAACAAATTGTAATTATTAATCAATTGATAAATAATACTTATCAATCTACCCCCATAAATTGTAATTTTTAATATGAAAAATATCTCAACAGACAGCTTACGCACGTTAGTTACTGTGGTTGAAGTAGCAGGTTTTGCTAAAGCAGGTGATTTACTTGGCTTATCGCAACCCGCTGTAAGTTTACAAATAAAGCGGTTAGAAGAAATGCTCGGCCATAAGCTATTTAAAAAACAAGGTCAGCGCCAAGTGCTCAATCAATACGGTGAACTGCTGCTGCCGATGGCAAAGCAAATGCTGCTGCAAAACGACACCATTTTGCAATTATTTACTAAAGAGAATGTGACTGGTAAGGTGCGTTTGGGAATACCCAGCGAATTTGCAGCTCGGATCTTACCCGCTATTATCGGTGACTTTGTGGCACTTTACCCTGAAGTGTCGTTAGAGGTTAAATCGCGTTTAAGTAAGCATTTATTGTCGGTTTCACGAGAAGACCAGTTTGATTTAGTACTGGCGTTAAATGAAGATTTAAACTCTGAAAAATTCCCTGTTTTTATGCAAGACCAACTGGTCTGGGTTGGTGATTTATCAATAGCACAAAATGACGTTGTTACGCTTGTGACTGCACCGGAAGGTTGTATTTATCGACGCCGCGCCATCGAGGCATTGCAACTTGCGGGTATTAAGTACCGCATAAGTTATAGTAACGCTGATTTAACAGGCCTTACTGCGGCTTTAAAAGAAGGATTAGGAATCACCGTTTTGGCTAGAAGCACAGTACCTAATGAACTTAATTATGAGTTAAACACCGCTATTTTACCGAGCCTAGGTAAAATAGGTATTAGCTTAACAAAGCATGCAGAACAAGCCGAGCATGCGGTAGATAAACTTGCCGAGTTTATTGCATTACGCTTGACCTAATAGCTAACATAAATCCGCCTTTAGTTACCTTTTGATAATTTAAATTAACGCAATTAATATAGTAATACAATATTAATAAAGGTGGATTTTCATTTTTGTATTCAAAAATTTACTTAACGATCGAGATTGTTACAAATAGGATTGATTCGTATTATTTTACATGTTTAAATTGCGCCAGTTTAAATT
Source organism: Pseudoalteromonas sp. SG44-8 (assembly GCF_014164125.1). Taxonomy (NCBI): domain Bacteria; kingdom Pseudomonadati; phylum Pseudomonadota; class Gammaproteobacteria; order Alteromonadales; family Pseudoalteromonadaceae; genus Pseudoalteromonas; species Pseudoalteromonas sp. SG44-8. The sequence continues at coordinate 14,044 of NZ_JACJEQ010000005.1, forward strand.
AGACATATACAGGATCAACAATGACCCCTAAGTTTATTGTTTCAACACTTTCGATGGCTGTTGCTTTATCACTAAGCGCTAATGCTGTTGCAAAGGATGCAACAAATAAAGAAAAGAACTTTGAGCAAATTACCGTAATTGGCTCGCAAGCTGCTATTAACGATATTCCGGGCTCTGCTACATTTATCTCAGACGAACAATTACAAAAATTCGAATTTACCGATATTTCTCGTGTTTTAGCATCTGTACCAGGTGTTTACGTGCAAGAAGAAGATGGTTATGGCCTGCGCCCTAACATTGGTATGCGCGGAACAGGCACTGGCCGTAACGATAAAATATCTGTAATGGAAGATGGCGTTCTCGTAGCACCCGCTCCTTACTCAGCGCCATCGGCTTACTACTTCCCTACTATGGGCCGTATGGAGTCTATTGAAGTATTAAAAGGCGCAGCCTCTGTTAAGTATGGCCCACGCACTACCGGTGGTGTTTTAAACTTACTTTCGCGCAGCTTACCGACCGAAGGTTCAACGGGTTTAGTAAACGCCGAACTCGGTAGCGATGGTTTTTATAAGGGCCATGCTTACTTCGGTAAAGAAAAAAACAACGCAGCCGGCCTTATTGAAGTTTTCAGCTATGGCGCAGATGGCTTTAAAGAATTACCTGTAGGTAGCGACAACACAGGCTTTGAAAAGAACGACGTTCTACTTAAATTTGGTTATAAGTTTGGTGAAAACAACGCGCATAACCTAGAGATGAAAATTAAGTACTCTGATGAACAATCTGATGAAACTTACATGGGTTTAACAGAAGAAGATTATAAAGCGTCACCAAACCGTCGTTATGCCGCATCACAAAAAGACCAAATGAACACGCAACATAATGCATACCAATTAAATTATGCTTATCGTTTTGGTGATGGTTATGAGTTATTAGCGACAGCTTACCTCAATGATTTTCATCGTAATTGGTACAAAGCGAGCAAAGTAAGTGAAAGCTATTTAGCACAGTACAGTGAATTTGAAGCGGCACCAACAGCTGAAGGTATTGAAGGCATTGGTATTAAAGCAAATAACCGCGACTACCAAGCCAAAGGAGTGCAATCAGAGTTGCACATTCCTGCGGGCGATCACTATGTGACTGTTGGCGTGCGCTACCACGAAGACGAAATGGATCGTTTTCAGTGGGAAGACAAATACACACTTAATCAAGATTTAAGTATGACCTTAACGTCTCAGGGCGTTCCGGGTTCTGACAGCAATCGTGTAGATAGTGCAAAAGCAACAACGTTATTCATTCAAGACCAGTGGTCAATCGATGCATTAGTGATTAATGCAGGCCTTCGTTATGAAGACATCACAATTACCCGCGTAGAGTGGTCAAAGTCTGATCCTAAACGTGAAAATGGCTTAACTAAAGACGTTTCAAACGATACACAAATCTTTGTGCCATCACTGGGGGCAACTTACACTGTGAGCGACAGCCTAACGCTACTTGCAGGTATTCAGCAAGGTTACGCACCTGCTGCACCAGGTAATGCTGACCAAGAAGAAGAGGAAAGCGTAAACATTGAGTTTGGTGGCCGCTATAACGTTGCTGGTTTTAATGGTGAAATCATTGCATTCTTCTCTGATTACAGCAATATGCATGGAAATTGTACTGCATCTGTAGGCTGTAGTGATGAGAACATTGGCGACCAATACAACTACGGCGAAGTAGAAGTATCGGGCTTTGAGTTCTCTGCAGGTCGTATTTTCGAAACTAATAGCGCAACATTCCCTGTACGCTTAACTTACACTTATACGGATTCACAGTTTAAAAATGATTTTGCATCAGATATCTGGGGGCAAGTAAATAAAGGTGATGCAATGCCTTACGTTCCAGAGAATCAAATCGCTCTTTCATTTGGTGCCGTGCTTTCAAGCTTTGCATTTGATACGCAGGTGCGTTATGTATCTGACGCACATGCTGATTTAAGTGCTGACGGCCTGAATGCAATCGACAGCCGTGTTGTGTGGGATTTAGCCGCTAAATATTTAATTGATGACAATCAAAAAGTATATCTAACGGTTGATAACTTGTTTGATAACACTTACATCGCTAACCGCGCAAACGGTGGTATTCAACCAGGTAAACCACGCACAATCCAAATGGGTTACAGCTACGCGTTTTAGGCTAAAGGCTAAAGGCTAAAGGCTAAAGGCTAAAATTATAAAAGTCGTGTTTGTTAAATCAAGCACGGCTTTTTGCTTTGTATTCATTACAGTTCAATTAATACTAGTATTCACACATCAATTTAATTTCAAAATCTAATAGCAAACAACTACCAACTACCAGAAATGGGACGATAAATGGCAGCCTGGTAGGCATGCAATTAAAATAAAAGAAAATAAAAAACGTGCTAATGAATACAGAAAAGCTTATGAAAAGGCTGTAAAGCACAGAGAAGTAAAAAATAAATATCAAAACCAAAGAGAAAAAGAAAAGTCGCAATGTAAAGGTTCTGGTAGAGGAATTGCAAAAGTAATAACAGGCATCGTCTGTAGAATAAAATAACTATATTTTCATGAGCTGCATATTGCAGCTCATTTTCTAGGAGTAGATTTGATGGAAACTGAATTAGACCTTGAGGCTTTATGGGATGAATGCATCACCATGCCCGACGCTTCACCTGACGTAAAGTATGCCAAACAAGACTTTTTTAATCGTACGGAGCAACAGATATTCGTAACGTTTGATATGAGTGTTATTGAGAGCGCCAGTGAGCTAAGGAAAATCACTCCACCACTTTTTAATCTTTATTTTCCACACTTTCAAAATTATATTTTAAAATGTAAACACAATGCTATGGAGGCGAATGATATAGCAAGCTGTTACATTCGTCTTTTAGTAGAGAAGCTGCAGCAAGGAATAGTGAGTAATAAAGAGATTATTGAGAAAGCAGTGCTTGTTAATAAACACTTTAGAGAAAACCTCTGCTTTTACAACGACTGTCCAGAAGTATATGGCGACTTGAAGCTTAAATTAGATGAAGTCGATAAGTTGTTGGCTCAGTATGAAATTAAATAAACACTGATTAAAAAAGAAAAAGCGCGATGTGTTATAAATCGCACTTTTGCTCACTTACAAACTTTCTTAACGAGCTAACTTTACTCTCGCCAACTTTAATCTACTTCCAACTTCTCATTTTATGGCCTTTAAGCGCATAGAATAAGATGAATAAGTAACTTGGGATCATCAAGGCGTAAGCACCTTGCGCACCTAAGCCTGCTACGTTACCTAAACCAATCAGTAATGGGCCTAATGCACCACCTGCAATACCCATAATAAGTAAACCGGATGCAGTGCCAGTTAAACGACCTAAGCCAGTTAATGCTAACGGCCATATTGCCGGCCACACCATGGCATTGGCAAAACCAAGTAGGGCAATACATAACAATGGATCTGGCAGCTCAGGGCCACCAAATGGTACTAATAATATGTTAGCAAGAATAAATGAGTCGTTACTTCCCATTATTACTGCAAGTACAGTTACAATACCTGCAAGCCCAGACATAACGAGCGCATTTTGCTGCGACATAAAACGGGGAATAAGTGCAATACCAATGGCATAACCAACCAACATGCACGCCATGGTGTATGAGGTCATCACTGAGTAATCGGCAATCCCAATCTGTAATGCGTAAGAGCCAATGGTATCTGCGGCAATCACTTCAACAGCAACATATAAGGCAATACCAATTACACCCAGCACTAGGTGAGGATGTTTTAGTGCTTCTTTTACTTCGCCTTTACCATTACCTTCAGACTCTTCAAAAACCAAATCAGGTAGCGATGAAAATTTAGCAAATGCTGCAAACGCAAAGATCAAACCTGCAATTGCCATATAAGGTAAAATAAGACTATTCGCCATCGCATCTTTTTGCTGTTGTGATAATTGCTCACCATCAGCGACTACACCGCTGACAACAACGGCAGCAAAAATAACAGGCACGATAACCCCAGCAAATTTATTCAGTAAGCCCATAATACATACACGAACTGCCGCTGATTTTTCAGATCCCATTTTAACAACATACGGATTTACCGCTGTTTGTAGGATTGTTTGCCCAACACCTATCATTAGCTGTGCGAATAAAAATATTTCAATCATCTGCATTTTAGCGGCAGGAATATACATCAAGGCTGACGCGGCCATTACTGCACAGCCAATTGCCATACCATTTTTGTAACCTACACGCTTAATAAGCATTGCAGATGGGATGCCAGCGACTGTTACGGCAATATAAAATGAGGAAATAATAAACGAGGCTTGCAGTGGCGATAACACCAACATTTGCTGTAAAAACGGTGTAATAGCGCCATTTAGCCAAGTTATACAACCTAGAATGAAAAACATTGAGCCTGCCAATGTCATTGGTAGCCAAATACTATGTTTAGTGTTTGCTTCACACTCGACAGTTGCTTCCATAAATTTATCTCAACAGTTTATTTTAATTAATTATTTTAGCATTACGCCGTGAAAGCTCTATAAACCAAGGCGCTGCAATCCTAAAATCATTTTTATTACATTAAATTAATCATACACCAACAAAAATGACAGCGCTATCATTTTTAAAAAGCAAAAAATCGACCCTGTTTGTTATAAGGCTTTATAATAAGCAACGCTTAAAAGGCTTTTATTTCACCGCCAATGATCGCCCTTTACGGATACCTCTTTGAGAAAGCGTACGAACTTGCTTTACATTAGTGGCTTTATTTTCATCATCATAAATGAGCCAATTGCCAAGACTATTTTGATATTCGATGACAATCCCCGGATACAAAGTAAATGCATCTAAGCCTTCACTTTGTTGTTGTGCAGCTACGCTAGGTAAACGATAAAAGCGCCCTGCTTGCTCTAGCTTTGCAAATTCTTTAAAGCCAACTAACGCCGCAAAACGCTGCCAATCAGCTGCTTTTTGTTGCTTAAGCGTTGTATTAAAATGGCCTGTATTTTGATCATACTTAGCGCCTTGCCCGTTATAATCTAATTCCCATGGCGCTTTATGCCAAGCTCGCTCTGCAAGCGCTAATAACCGCGGATATAACATGTACTCAGCTTGCCTGTCACTGCGAATGAGCTCTGACCATAAATGCCCTTGCAAACCAATAAAAGGTTTTGTGCGCATCGTTTTACGATCATCAGCACTGTAATGATGATTGTTTACCGAACGCCAAATTTCAGCATGCGCAGGCAAATTATCCGGCATAAACTCAAACACTTTTTTACTGTCAATCGCGCGACTCGCCCAGTGATTCCCCGGCTCTTGCGGATGCGACTGATATGGGAAGTCAAAATAAGTTACATCCGGGCTTGATAACACCACATCCCAGCCTTGGTTAGCATGACGATGCGCAACCTTATGCCCACCATCGCTCAGCGTTGCCCACGCATTTGACTGCACATTTGCTGGCATGCTCTTTAGCGTAACGTCGTTCATACCGTCGCTCCATCCGGCCACTTTAAAGCCTTTTTTAGCGACCATGGCACTGACTTTTTCAATAAAATAGCCATTAAATGAATGCAGCGCCGGTTGTTGGTTTTGCAAACGCCGACAGCTTGGAGAGTCAACCCACGCACCAGCCGTCTCATCGGCGCCAATATGGTAAGTTTTAAGAGGCACACCGGCTTGCACATGTAATGCGTTTACTTCATCGAGCACTTTATCGATAAATTGATAAGTCGATTCTAAACAAACATTTAAGGTGTTATCTTGATAATGCTGGATTGAACTGTACTGAGTTTTATCAGCGGGTTCGACTAAACGATACTGAAGCGCCTGTTCGCTTTTGCCTTGGCCTATTAAACGGTTAAACCTTGCCTCCATTGCAACAATTGCCGCGCGCGAATGCCCTGGCATATCAAGTGATGGGATCACTTCAATAAAGTGCGCTTGAGCATATTTTAATATTTCAATATAGTCATTCTGGCTGTAGTAACCATTTACCGCTGATTGACTATCAAGTCCTGCGCCTAGCTGTGGTAACAAACAACGCTGTTCGGTTAAATCTAAGCAACGCTTGGCACCGACTTCCGTAAGCTCTGGTAAGTCGTTAATAGCCAATCGCCAGCCTTCATCATCCGCTAAATGTAAGTGTAATTTATTAAGCTTATAGGCGGCCATTTGCTCTATGGTATTTAAAATAAATGTTTTTGAACGAAAATTGCGTGCTACATCAATGTGCATGCCTCTAAATTCATAACGCGGCGCATCAGTAATATTAAGTGCTGGGATAGTTAAATTATCAAGGCTGACTAACCCTGCGATGCTCTGCAACGCATAAAATACCCCTGCAGAACTCGTTGCGCTAATCGTTATTTGCTCATGTTGAATTTTTAACGTGTAAGCCTCTGGGTTATCAGCTGCTAAATCTAAATTGAGCGTGGTTTTAATCCCTTGGCTATGCTGCTTAATACCAAAACGTGCTAAGCGTGCTATTGCCGCTGTAAGTTGTACTTGATCAATATCATTCGCTAGCTGTAGATTTAGGCCTTGGCTTAAATCTACAGCCTCACCTGATAATAAAGTTAAAGCGACCGGCTTTGGGATCAAACTCAGCGGTGGCGTATTTAATATAGGCCGAGACTCACTTTCATATAAATACTCCGCATCCATCCATGGTGTCGCATCGTCGTTACTCGTTTGTAGTTGTTCATAGGTTAAAAATGGTGCTAAATATGGTTGTAACTCTAGCTTAGTGTCAGGATCAATCGCGGTTTTAGTACTGTTAATAACCCGGCTTGTTAAACCCGCACTTGCCAATATGTAATTAGGCATAAACTCAGCGCGAGTAATTTGCGATTCTTGACTATAAAACTCTATACTTATCGGCGTATTTTCTTTAAATCCGGCAAATGCCGAGGTGGGCTTTATTTGGTGTAAATCGCCATTGATATGCTTAATGGTAAACTGCGACGAGTCAGTGCTATAAATTGGCATTAGCTGACTAAAATAAATTGACCACTGTTGACTGTTTGCATCAAAAGGTGTGCTGAACGTCAAACGCGATAAGTAACACTGCTTTTGATGAGGTGCAGGGCAAGTATCGGGCTTTGCCGAAAGTAACTCATATTTTACCGATAACTGCTGCGCGAGGGTATCTAACTCAGTCTGCGATGGTGCTTTAGCAAAAACTGCAGCCGAACATATGGCAAGCACCAATAATATAATTCTACGCATAGCTAGCTCCCAACGATTGCTCATAAGCCATGTCGTTTATAAATAACGCATGGCTGCCAAATAATGGAGCATCGTCGCCAAGCTCACTAATACGAATATCTAACGACTGCAAAATAACTGGGTTAACTAACTTAGCTAACTGAATATGCAAACTAGGTAAAAAGCACGCTGATGATTGTGCAACAGAGCCACCTAGTACAATAACGTCAGGGTCAAACGCGAGTATCACATGGTTTATTGCATGAGCGAGATGCTTGCCAAACTCATCAAATAAACGTTGTGCGTGTGCGTCATTTGCCAATGCCTCTTGGTAAGCTTGCTTGCCCGTTGTACCTTGATTAATAAAAAACTGCCCAGAGGTAAAGTGCTCAATAATCCCTTGTAAATAACTAAAACTGCCAAACTCTCCTGCGGCTGAGTGCTTACCCGTATATAATCGACCATTAAGCACCAGCCCGGCGCCAAGTCCAGTGCCTAGGCAAATGCCAATTAAATTCGTATCTGATTTAAAATTACCTTGAGTAAATTCTCCCATAGCAAAACAATTTGCATCATTATGCACCCGTACGGGCAGTTTAAAATGTGTGCTTAATAGCTGCTTTAACTGCACATTTTTCCAATTGGGGATATTAACCGTTTCGATCACTTCGCCAGTTTCCATCAGCACCATGCTAGGTACACCTACGACGATACCAATGCAAGTATTATCAACCACTTGCTTGATGATTCGACATAAAAAGTCGTTTGTTTGCTGCTTACTTGCTGAGCCGTCCACATCAAAATAGCGTTTTTCTATTACACCTGTTGCGGTTACTTTTGCGACCAGCGCTTTGGTGCCACCAAGGTCAACACATAATAAAGTTTGTGACATTACAACCTCTTTTGTCATTAGTTACTTTCAGCAAGCTTTGCTGTCTGTGGATTACTTTTAAGCGTGTGATTAGCAACCAGTGGGTTAGCCCAAATACCGACACTAAAAATATAACCAAGCGGCATTAACAGCAGTAATAGTGATATTTGTAAGCTACCTGTAAGCTCACTCACCGCACCAATAATAGGCGAGGCAAATGCACCGCCGACAATCCCTGTGCATAAAATACCAGATACAGTGCCATGCCCTTTTGCAACTGAGTTTAATGCCAACGAAAATATCACCGACCACATAATTGATAAGAAAAACCCAACCGCAGGAAACGCCCATAATGCCAGCTCAGTATGTGCAAATAATGCGGTAAATAGACTGACCACCGCACCAACACTAAAAGTAAGTAACACATGTTTAGCATCAAAGAGTTTTAACAACACGATGCCCAATAAGCAGCCTAATGTCAGTGATAGCCAAAACTGACTCACTATCTGTGCTCCGCCTGTATTTGGGTCAAGTTGGTGATAGGTTTGTAAAAATACTGAAATTGAATTAGCCACTCCTTGCTCAAGCGCCACATAAGCCACGATGGCAAAAAAGAACTTGATCACGGTGGGGTCTTTAAATAATTGTAAGCTTTGTTTGATACTGCCTTGTTGCGGATTTTCTGCTTGGGTGTTGTGTTTTATCGGTAAAAAGCTAATAACCACCAACATCACTGTGCATAACAGTGCAAATAATAAGTACATACTTAGCCAAGTCATATCGGCGGGTACTAATTGCAATAACCAGTTTTGGCTCTGTGCTTGTGAATCTGCTTTAACAAGCGCGCTATATACCAGCGGTGATAAGGTCGCTGCACCACCAAACATTAACTGGGCTGCGACCGAAAAAACCGCAAAATGTTTAGAGCCACCACTGGCTCTAAGTAACGGATTAATTGCCACTTGCAATAGAGCCATGGCGGTCCCGATCAAAAATAATGCTGACATTGCAACAGCAAAAATCGGCAAGCTAACAAATAACACACTGCCAAATAATGCCAGTGAGAATGCTATAAGCATGACCTTTTTTTCACCTAAGCTTTGCACCAACAACCCTGCAGGGATCGACATAACTCCATACGCGATAAAAAATGCAAATGGGAAAAAACCAGCAAGGGTTAAGCCTATATTATAGCTTTGGATCAGAGCCGGAAATATCGGCGCTAATAAGTTCGTTATAAATGAAATAACAAAAAAGGTAACTAGTACTAGTAGCACTATCAAATAATTTCTTTTCATAATTGTTCTACCTGAAAGTCTCATTCTAAAAATAAATAGAGTGGTGATAGCCATCTGTTCGTGGGCATACAAACAAAATGATTCAAGGGAATAATTAATCACCACTCTTAATTAGCTAAGTCTGCCATCATAAAATGAGTTATGCGGCACTACTCTACGGCTTGTTGATACTTTTCAACTCACTTTATGCAGTCTTCATTGCACGTAGTTGCTCTGCATGTGGTTTACAGTGCTTATTACACAGTTCATGCAAATACATTTTTGCGCCATTACAAATTGCAGCGCAAGCGGGTTCAAATGACTGCTGGCACCGCGAGCTTTGGTAGTCCATGCCACCAAGTAAGCAATACCAACTAGGTCTAAAATAAACTTGCTGTTGGGTAAGCTTTGACAAATACGCATCAAAATCATCGCCATTAAGCCATGCTTTTAGTAAAGACTTTAAAGCACTAGAGCTGTGATTCAGTTGCTTGGCTGTAAGCCAGTATTCACTGTCGGTGCGTAAGCTAGTTGCATAATGCGCAACCACATAATCTTTAATGCCATACACTAATTGATGGAGTTGTTGATTGACGTGTTCTGCTACTTTTAATGACTGCTCGTTGTTTTTTAGCTTTGTTAAGGCTTGGCTAAATAACTTAATACTATGTTGAGTAACCATCAAAGATGTCGCTTCGATGGGCTCAATAAAGCTCTGCGCCAACCCTATAGCCATGACATTGCTTTGCCATGCAGACTGCATACAGCCGACTTTCATTTTTAAATGCCGAAACGCGCTATTTTGTGGATTTATGTTTAATTGCAGGGCAAGCTCATACTGGGCTTGCTCATCAGTGATATGTTTTGAGCTATATACATAGCCATTACCGATACGGCTAGTGAGCGGAATTTGCCAACACCAACCGGCACTTAACGCCGTAGATTGAGTGGCACATGGCATCACAGCATCGCTAGAAATTGGCGTCGCCACGGCTACAGCACGGTCGTTAAGTAGTTCATCAGCAAATGAATTAAAAGGTGTACCCAGTGTTTGCTCAATTAACAGTGCATTAAAACCACTGGCATCGATAAACATGTCGCCGTTAATTTGTCGTCCATCAACCAGCGTAATATCAGCTATATTGCCATTGTTGTTTATATGCGCGTGGCTAAACTCACCATCAATGTGTTCAACCCCATTCTCTTGTGCATAGGCTTTTAGCACACCCGCTAATTTTATGGCATCAAAATGATAACCATAAGTTTGCTCTTTGAGCATAGGTGTATGCACTTTTGGACTTAAATTTTGTTTTGCGATATGGCCTGTTAAAAAATACTCATCTGGGGCTTGCCAATCGCCATTACCGCGCCTTCGGGCATTAGCGTTTACAAAATAAACTTCGGCAGTTTTTTCATCCATGTCGCTATAAAATGGATGGAAATAACAACGTTCATCGCCATTCCAATTATTAAAGTAAATGCCTGCTTTGTAGCTTGCATCGCACTTGGGCATCCATTGTTGTTCACTAATACCGAGTGAATCCATAAAGTTTTTTAAGTGTGGTGTTGAACCTTCACCAACGCCAATACTGCCAATTTTACTCGATTCAATAACACTAATAGCTAATTCAGGATGCTGCTTTGATAAATACGCAGCGCACATCCAACCCGCACTACCACCGCCTAAAATTACTAATTTATTTATGATAGCCATAACTAAAAAAGGCCGCCAAGTGGCGGCCTATCTCCATTAGAATTTATAACTTACACCAAGGTAATAACGTGAACCAAACTCGATAGTATTTTGCGTTAAAGCAAAGTTAGTATCGTACGATTGCACCACTTCGTTGGTTAAGTTAACGCCTTCAAGGCTAACATCTAAGTTTTCCATGGCATGCCAGATGATTGACGCATCAATTTGTTGATAGTTATCGTTTTTAACTGCTTGGGCTGCACCAACACCAATCCATTCACTGCGCCAGTTATATGCTAAACGAGTGCTGATAATATCGTTCTCAAAGAACACTGATGCATTAAAACTGTTTTCAGAAACACCTGGTACCATTTCTTTTGAGCCATCTGGCGTGGTTGTTTCACTGTCTACGTACGTATAGTTAGTCACCACCCCAAAACCGTTAGCAAAGCTATGCTGTAGTTGCAGTTCAATACCATTTACAGAGCCTTCGCCGTTACTACGAGGACGAGTAACACGGCATTGCTCATATAGATCTGGACTGGCGCCACAGCCATCTACAAATTCAACCGCTTCAGTCGAAAAAACAACGTTATCAATTTGTTTGCTGAAAAATCCTGCTGATGCCATAGAAGCGCTTGTAAAGTAATACTCTATAGCAATATCGCCCTGGTTAGCTTCATAGGGTTTTAGATCAGGATTTCCCCCTGTGGCGCTACCAAAATTGGCATTAATTGCTAAGCCGGGTTTTAAATCACTGTAGTTTGCGCGAGACATAACTTGTGATGCTGCCGCGCGAATAATAATGTCATCCGATAAATCATAAGCAAAGTTTACGCTAGGGAGTAAGTTATTATAATCGACCGTCTCTTTGAAAACCGCGCCGTCGGCGTAGCCGCTCGATGTTTGCTCAGTCTCAACGTAACGTAAACCAATATTACCTCGGTAGTTTTCGCCACTAAAATCAGCCTTCGCGTAAATGGCGATCATATCTTCATCCACTGAAAAAGTATTACCTAAGTTAGCGACTTCGGTCAGTTCGCCAGCTGCATATTTACCGCTAATGAAATCCCACCATTTGTCTGTATCAAGTGAGGCATATGCATCAAGCGTATGACCGGAGCTTTGTGAATGCAGCCCAGTTAATACGCCATCACTCCAATTTGATAAATTACCATCGGGAACAAAACCAAGTACTTCGTCTGGATTACGGTTAAATGCAATGCGCGAAAATTCGCTACTATTAAATTTAATGCCGGTCTTGATTGCAGTAAAGAAATTACCATCTAACTCAAATTTAACATCAGCTTGAGCATAACTCACATCATGCTCTTGCACTGTGGTATCAAAATTTGCTTCTTGGGCATGTTTAAATTGCGTTGCATCGGTAGCATCTAGCGAAGTTAGCCAAACTTGATAAGGACCAGTAGCATCATAAGTAAAACCACCATCAGTGCTGTTTTGTCCATTAGGAAATGCAGGATCACCTATTTTACCTCCTTCATCTGAGGCTGGGATCCACCATGAAGATGCGCCAAATTGCGTGCCGCCATCTGATGTTGATTTTCCAATTACACCACTGAGTTCAAAGCCATCACCTTGAAACTTACCAGTTAGGTTTAGTACATCAGCTTTCATATTAACGGCATTACGCACTACTGGATTATAAATAATAGAAGCATATGCAGGTAATATAGTTGCTTGCTCGGTACCGCCTAATGCATTGTTGGTTACATTAGTAGAACCCGCACCACGGGCGCCAACCGTCAGAAAGTTATGGTTTACATGCGGGTTATCAAATTCAAAACGAAAATAATCAAGCACAAACTCCATATTATCGGTTGGTGCAAACTGCGCGGTTAATTGCGCGCTGGTCCGCTCACGCTCAGACTTAAATGCTTGCGAACCTAAACTCCATGCACCGACTGTCGATTCTTGTCCTGTTGCTTGGTTTTCTGCAAAGTACTCATAGTAGCCGCCAATAGACTCAAGTACATGGCGCCCTGAAGTTAATTGTTCATAAGAGTACGCAGCTAAAATACCAAATTTTTCATCTTCATTTTTCCAACTAGCAAGAATTGATGCACCAGGATCAGTCTCATCATACAATGAACTTTGTGCCAACTCTGCAGAGAGCAGTAACGTATTTGCATCTAACTCCAGAGGTTTACGAGTCGTTAAGTTAACGGTTCCTCCCAGTGCTCCTTCTTCGATATCTGCTTCCGGTGTTTTATACACTTGCACACCCGACACTTGCTCTGCTGATAACAATTCCATATTAAAAGTACGTGTCGCTGGGCCTAAATCGTACCATGAGGTGCTTGCTACTGTTTGACCATTGAGTAATATTCTTGATTGCTCTGGTGCAGTACCACGAATAGTTACGCCATTTACCTCACCATATTGGCGGTCAACCGTCACTCCTGAAATACGTTGTAGTGCATCACCAATGTTTTTATCCGGAAATTTACCAATATCTTCTGCGGTAATGGCATCTACCACTCCATCTGCAAAACGCTTAGTGTTCATTGACGCTTCTAAAGAGCGACGAATGCCACGCACTTCAATGGTTTCTATATCACTGTCAGCTTGAGTTTGAGCTGCAGCTAATGCCATTGGACTGACGTATAGTGCTGAGATACATATCGCCAATGTCGATAGTTTAAGCGATGCTTTGTTGATGTTTTTCATTCCTAGTCCCCTATTTATTGTTATTGAAAGCGTTACTAGGGTATCGCGCCGCATTCGTGTTAAGCAGTACAATTGACACTTTATCCGGTACTTTCCTATCAAAGGAATGTTAATTTTGATGGCAAAATGTTCAATGTCCTGTTAGCAAAGAATCGCGTGCAATAGATTAATACTAAAAGTGAATTGAAAAGTATTACTTAGACTGCTAAAAATTGTTCAATATAGGGACTAAAATAAATAAGGAGGTCGTCATGCGGGCAATGTGTGAAAAAGTGATTCCTAATACCAATTCATCGTGGCGCTATTGTAAATATACGCTTGATTACATTCCATTTAATTGGCATTACCATCCAGACTTTGAGATTTGCCTTACTTTAAACAGTCAAGGGGTATGCCATATTGGCGATTACATTGCTCCTTATGGCGAACTTGATCTAGTGATCCTTGGTGCTGATTTGCCCCATACTTGGCAATCGTCACCGAATATAGATAACAGTGTACAAGTTGTTCACGTTGCACAAATTCCAAAAAAATGGCTTAGTCAGCAAATTACTAGTCACCCTGAATTTGCCATACTTGAAGAGTTATTAATCGCTGCGCGACAAGGCCTTAAATTCTCGACTAAAACAGCGATGATAGCGAAATCATATTTTGAAAAAATCGAGGTCAGTAACCCTTTTGAGCAATATTTAGGTTTATTTAAATTACTGTATTTAATGAGCCAAGAAGCAGTCCCTCAGCAGCTTTCTAGCGCGAGTTTTTGCTACACTAATGAAACTGATCCCGCAAAAGATAAATTTGATAAAGTGATTGATTATATTTATCGCCATTACACCGAGGGCTTAAGCGCAGAACAATTAGCTAACATGGCGCATATGAGCACTAACCACTTTCACCGCTTTTTTAAAAAGCGTATGGAACGCACTTTAACAGAATTTATTAACCAGTTAAGAATTGGTCAAGCTTGTAAGCTATTGATCAATACTAACCGCGCTATTACGGCTATCAGCGATCAATGTGGGTTTAAAAATACCTCTAACTTTAATCGCCGCTTTTTAACACTAAAAGGGACAACACCAAGCCAATTTAGAAAGCGCTTAAAACAAAAATCATTAGTGTGAAAGAGTAAAAAGGTAGGGCTACCTACCTTTTATAAATACCGTTATTTTTCAAGTAACCACAATGCAGGCGTGTTGGAAGGCTGCCAATTACTTTGGGAATAATGTGCTTGTAACACAGAATAAATTTTATCTTGATAACTTACAAAATTAGTAGCTTCGTATTGCCTATTTTGTTGCCATTGAGGCGCATAATTATCAAGTGTATCAAATCGATAACCTTCTGCTCTTGCGTGCTCAACAAAGCTTTTAATTTTGGGCAAGTTAATCGTCGCACCTAGCCCGCGCGGACCATCTTCAAACAAAAAGTCATGGGTGAGTATCACTACTTTATTCGCTGCTAATCCATCGCTGCAATCTAAGTTTTGCGTGCGGCTATTGACAGGATCCATTGTTTTGCCAGGGCAAGTATTGACGATTTGATTAATGCTTTCGACCATTTGAATACCATCTGCCATTGTTTCTGCAGGGTAATCAACGCCCCAGTTCACTGGGCCCCAATCAAAATCCCAACCATAAACCTTATAGTCTTCGCTTGCTAATTTATCAGATATTTTTACTGCGACTTGTGAGCTATTGGTAGAAACCTGTGGATCACAAGAAAAAGCTGGATCCCAAGGTGGTAAATTATCAGATGTTGCGCATAAACCATCACCTTTAAAAGTTTTCGTAACACGCCACGCATTGGTATACGGCAAGCGTGCCATTGTTCTCATTTTAAAGTTTGGGAAGCTTTCTGCATTAGGTAATAACGCCAAGACCTTTTGAGTATTAAGCTCAAAGTAATCATAATCGATACTTACATCTTGGTAGGATTTAACTGGCCATAAACCAACTTCGTTACAATAAACAGCACCAGAGCGCTCTCCATCCGTGCAATTATGCAACATATGGTCATAACTATGGTTAGCTAAAAGGTGACCGCTATTTAAAAGCTTAGCTAATGCTAATTGTGAGTGTTGTTCATTTTCATCGCCTTCACCATACATGTGAAAAGCATTGATAAAAAATGTCGCTTTTATTTGTGCCTCATCTAAAGCATCAATTAGCCCTGAGGTGGCATTAATCGGGCCATCATCAAACGTTAAATAGATAACCTTGTCGTCATCTGCAAAGCTGTAAGTTGAGCATAAACTTGCACACAATAGCGTTACTGCCGTTTTATTTTTCATTTTGTTCTCCATTAATTAACACCTAATTAATATTGCATGCTATTTAGCCATCGACTGATACGAAGCAATGCAATTTAGGTATTAATCAAACAAAATGAATCTCTGCTACTTCCCTATCGCTTGCTTGGCAAACAGGTGCTTAATTGGGCCTAAGTTATCAACCAAGCTTAAACCCACACCACGTACCAGTTTTTTAAGTGGGTTAGCGCCTGCAAATAATTCTTTTAAGCCTTGCATCATGGCAATATGCTTTTGTGCATCAAGCTTGCGGGTACGCTCGTAATCACGCAATAGTCGATTACTGGCAAACTCTTTATTGTCAGCAGTTAACAGCTCAATAAGGTAAGCGGCATCTTTAAGGCCTAAGTTCATACCAAGTCCTGCTAACGGATGAATGGTATGTGCGGCATCGCCCATTAATACCACTTTACCTGTCACCCATTGCTGCGCGTAACGCATTTTCAAAGGGAACGCTGTGCGCGCACTTTGTACCTCACATAAACCGCATTGGCCATCAAGGGCTGCCATAACTGCTTTATTAAAATCGCTATCATCCATGGCTAGTAACGTTTGGCAATGCGCAGGACTGGTTGACCATACAATTGAGTGCGTATTGGCATCTGGCAGCGGTAAAAACGCCAGTGGTCCAGTAGGTAAAAATACTTGGCGCGCAGTATTATTATGTGGCTCAGTGGTTCTTACCGTCGCAACGATGGCGTTATGATCATAATATTTAAACGTAATGGGCAAATTAAACTGTTTCCGAATCGCTGAATTTGCGCCATCGGCTGCCACTAATAACTTGGCTATAACTGGCTCACCAGAGTCTAAGGTTATAAAGACGTCATTGTCACTTTGGTGTATTTGTTGATAGCGTGTATCAAACATAAGTGTTGCTTGGCTGTGTTGTTCTAATTCATTGATCAGTGCATAACGAATGATGTCGTTTTCAACAATATGACCTAAATGAGGAAGGTCCAGTTCATCGCTGTTAAAAGCAATTTTGCCAAAGCTATCTTGGTCGCGCACATCCATATGGGTATAGGCGCATGCTCTTTGAGCAATGATCTCAGGCCACACTTGCAAAGATTCAAACAAGTGTTGGCTGGCAAGGCTCAGTGCACTTACGCGTAAAGCGTATTCATCGCCCGGCAATACTTGTTTTGCTGCAGCATCAATTACTACTACACTGATATTGGCTTTAACAAGCCCCAGCGCGAGAGTTAAGCCAACACAGCCGCCCCCCACAACACATACTTGTGTCTGTTTCATAGTCGTTTACCTTGTTTAACCTGACCCATTAATTGCTTAGCTAAAGGTGTTTTTAAAGAAGCACACAAATCCATGGAGAATAGACCACAGCTGCGACCAAATGCGAGTATTCGTGATGAGTTTGAAAATAACCGCACTAAAGAATCTGTTAACGTCATTACAGTGGTTATATCTTGGTTACGTTGTTTGGCATATTCACGGGTAAATAGGTAACTGCCAATTGCCAATTCGCTATTTACTAATTCACATAGAAGTTGCACATCGCGCAGGCCTAAATTAAAGCCCTGCCCTGCAATAGGATGAATCGCATGCCCTGCATTGCCAATTAGTACCGTACGGTGAGCACTTAATGACTCTGCACGACCATACACCAGTGGATAGTTTGCACGCATGCCGACTTTAGTAAATTGCCCGCCACGATAACCAAATGCAGTTTGCAAAGCACTTACAAAAGCGCTGTCGTCAAGCTGCATATGCGCGTCAATATCGGCTTTATCCATACACCATACTAACGAGTAACGGTTATTACTCATCGGGAGTAATGCCATTGGTCCATGCTCAGTAAAGCGCTCAAAAGCATGGTTATGATGACCACCTGCCACTTCAATATTGGCAATGATCGCCCCTTGTGAATAAGGCTCAGGAGTAAAATTGATCTTTGCCAGCTGGCGAGTAGCCGATTGCGCACCGTCGGCAATCACCACTAATTGGCCATTAAGTTGAGCACCAGACTGCAAAGTAATACTTGCAAAGTCATGATGATAGGTAATATCTGCAACACTGTCAGGGCAATACATGACCACTTGGGTAGCTGCAAGTTGTTGATGTAAAGCACGACCAAACGGATTTACCTCAACAACATAACCTAGAGCTGACTGTGAAAACTGCGCACAATCGATCTGCGTTTTACCAAAGTGACCGCGATCCGACACGGTCACTTTTTTAATTGCCGCAGCAAATGAGGCATCAATATCAAAGGCATTAATGGTCTGTAAAAATTGCACCGATTGTTGTGCTAAGGCGATACTTCGGTCGTCAAAACTAGGATGGTGTTCAGTGCTTGGTTGATTTGCTTCAACCACCGCAATCGTTAATTGCGGCGCATGTTTCGCAAGACTCAGCGCACAACTGGCACCCGCTAAGCCACCACCGATAATAACAACATCAAACTGCTCTGCCACGTTATGCTCCTAGCGGTTAATTGCTTGCTTTTGCATTAACGCTTCAATCTCGCTGATACTTTTTGGCACACTCAAGGTAAGATTTTCGTGGCCTTGCTCGGTAACTAACAGGTTATCTTCAATACGAATACCAATGCCCTTATATTGCTCAGGTGCTTGCGCATCTAGGCTAACATACAAGCCAGGTTCAATAGTGAGTACCATACCAGCTTCAAATGGGCGTTCTTTTTCGTCTTTTTTATAGTCGCCTACATCATGCACATCAAGGCCAAGCCAATGACCAAGGCCGTGCATATAAAATGCTTTACATGCTTGGTTATCAAGTAACTCTTGTAACTCACCTTGCAAAATACCTAAATCAACTAAGCCTTGGGTGAGCACTGTCATCGCTAATTTATTAGCCTTTGATAAGCTACCACCGGGCTTTACTTCAGTAAACGCTGCTGCTTGCGCCGCTAGAACAATGTTATAAAGCTCAGCTTGAGGTTGACTAAATTGCCCATTAATAGGGAAAGTACGCGTAATATCTGCCGCGTAACCTTGCAGTTCAGCGCCAGAATCAATCAGCACTAAATCACCGTCGGTCAGCACATCACTGTTAGCAGTGTAATGCAATATATTGGCGTTATCGCCACCGCCGACAATGGTGCCATAGGCGGGATGACGCGCACCATGCATAGCGTAATGATGATGAAGCTCGGCTTCTAGCTGATATTCGGTAGCGCCTGGCTTTGCAAACTGCATAGCACGAATATGTCCTTGGGCACTTATTTCACACGCTTGGCGCATAATATTCACCTCAGCAGGTGATTTAAATAAACGCATTTCGTGCACTAAACCACGAATATCTTTAATCGTATGTGGCGCTTTATAACCTTTTTTAGGCGCGCCACGCAGCGTATTTAATAACGCCCACACTTTATCGTCAAACTGTGGATAAGTACCTTGTGCATAAAATAAAATCTGCTGGCCGTTCACCAAATTCAATAATTGTTCAGTTAGTTCACTCAGTGCACATGTTTGGTCGAATAAATAATCTTTTTTAGCTTTTTCAAAACCAATACGACGACCATGCCAAATTTCCGCCAGCTTATCTTTGTTCAAACAAAACAGCGTACTCGGTGTATCGCTGCTTGGGCAAAGCACTAACACTGCATCGGGTTCATTAAAGCCAGTTAGGTAGAAGAAGTCGCTATCTTGGCGAAACGCATATTCAGTATCACGGCTGCGGGTTACTTCACTTGCCGCTGGAATGATAGCCACACTGTTTGGTTCCATCATGGCAAGTAAACGATCTCTGCGTGCTTTAAACTCTGCTTTTTCTATTTTAACTGTTGGCATTATAAACCCTGTTTATACTGTTAATTTTAACTTAGTGAAGTGTTTTTTTAGTGCTTTTTGGCGCTTGCTCTTGACCAAGTTCAGCAAAACACAACAGCGCAGAAACTCGCACATATTCAATTACTTCGTGCAATGCTTGGCTGTCTTCTTCGGTTTCATCAAACATGGTATCTAAACGCGTAATTTCACTAAAATCACTGATCACTTCTTTTACATCAGCTGATAACTTGCCATAGTCTTTTTGCTTTAAGCCAAAACCAAGCATAAATCCAGCGACCCATGACACTAAACCATTCGCTTGATCTACTAAGGTTTCGTCATCACTTGGTAAAAATAAATCAAATTGAAACTCTTCGTTGTTAAAACTTTCTACAACTTGCTTATAAATAATTGCAAAAAATTCTTTCAGATCATGGCTAAATGCTTGGCCATCATTAAACACATCGCTTAATAAGCCTAAGTATTCTTTGGCTTCAATACTCAAGCCGCAGGCTAATAATCCACTGATCACGCCGTGTGCTTCTGAAGGAGTGACAAATATTTCGTTTTTTTCCAATAGTAATTGGGCTTGTTGGTAATCTGGTAATTCGTTCATGCTGAGATCTTCGCTTGGCTAATTAAGTCAATGCTACCACTCGATAAATAGCAACTCCAATGAAAAGTATGATTGAGGTCAAAAAGCAATCCAAAAAGTAAATAGCCAGTTACCAGTGCTGGAAAATTACCCGAACAGTATAATTATTTTGAATTTGGGGTGTAAGGATTGGCTTATGTCTTATATACTGAATTTGTTCCCTAGGGTGTTGGAGCTTGGTTAAGTCCCTGAGCCGATAAATTTTATGTTAGGGTTTCTGTTCGTCTGCTATTGTGCAAGCTCGGCATGTACCGAGAAGCCTACGGCAAACCGCAGATTCCCGCCCTGAGACCTTATGGTTTCAGGACTGACACCGAGTGCCGCATACTTGGGGAACACCTTTCTTACCTTCCTTTATACTATCTGCTGTTGTGCTTTAAACCATTGATAATAATATGAGCCAAATGTATTTAATAGCGTCGCAAATGTTAGTAGTTCTTCAAGTTAGATCATCTATCTTAAAAGAATCAGTTACTGTTAATTTTTAACTCTCAGCGCACCCAATACAATACAGACAACACCACCGACCATTCCAGCCCATGCCTCGATGGGTGTATCACCACTAAAAGTTCGCGTAATTTGCGCACTTGCAGAGTCATAAACGTCATAACCCCAAAAAGCCAGTGCAGCTCCAATACAGATCAGCACAATACCAATTACTTTATTCATTTTAATTCCTATTAAAGCTAAGAGAGGTAATCTCTAAAAATACGCTAAGATATTGATTTAAGCAAAAACTAAAAATAATCTTCACACCGCTATTTAAAAATTACTCATGGTATTTACGGATCACCGCAATCTTACCGTTTTCAATTTCCAGAACATCCATCAACGTTTGGGTGTATTCAATCAGTTGCTTGTTTTGCGGGTGCACACCTTTCGCGTGTTGCGTGTAACGAATCGCAATCGCGGTATTATTAAATATGAAAGTATCAAGTAACTTTGCTTCATATTCAGTGTGGGCACCTAGATAAAAAGTCATACCTTTGCGCATCATGGCCTTACCGTCAGGTGAACGAGAATCATCGCTTTGATAAGGTAGGTGTTGATTAGCAACATCGTCAGTGAGTAACGCTAAAAAAGCTTCTAGTTCTTTACTGCTAGCTTTAGGCGCCTGAGTTGCCGTCATGGTTGAAAAATATTGCTGGGCGAGTCCTTCTAGTTCGTTATTTACGTCTTTTGCATGTAAGTTAAAAGTTGCGATAACAACTAACAATAAAAAAGTAACGTATTTCATTATGCTCTCTTGCATTGTGTTTAATTATCACTCTATCAAAACAGCAACAAACTAAAATGTATAGTCTTTTTATAATAAATCACGCTTCGCCGGATGGTTTTATAAATACTCTTGAACTATAAATACCATCTAAAAGGTTGGCTTGTTCTGGACAATCTCAGTAAGCATGTAGCAAATCTTCTACAACTTAAGACCCATACCTTTTTAATTAAAGCATAATAAAATTAACACACTCAATAACTTATTTAAATAAAAAGTCATTAGACTAACAACCAGCCTATAATTTACTTTAAAATAAATATAAAACTTAATGACCATTTAATATAAAAAAGTGATTGATTTAGGGAGAGGATAAATAATAGGGGTATTACGACTGCTAAGCAGCCGTAATAGAAATGCGTTGAAATAGATAGTAACGAGTTATAGGTGTGAAGAACTACCTGCTGATTCATTGAATGATAAACCTGATACAATGCCTTTAGCATTAAAACGGATTGTTACATTCTTTGTCTCATTTTGAGAACCACCGACATGGCCTGCGTATGGAATAAAGCCTACACCACCGCCTTGACCTTCGCTGTAGCTGTATGTCCATACAACTTCGTCATTACCTATATCATTAACGCCCATAGGGTCGCCAATCGCTTCTTTGACTTGCTCTTGAGTTGTTTCGCCTTTTTTGAAGCCTTTTACAACTTCCATATCAAAATCACGGCCTTGTGAGGTGCTATTACATGCGGCCAAAACAAACGCCATTGCAATTGTTAATAATATCTTTTTCATGTCATTCCTTAATAATTATCTTTTAAATTCCATTTCAACGCGATTAAGCGCGTTAATTATGAACAAAAAAAATAAAATATCAACCCCAAATGGAAACATATTAAAGATAAAAAATTAATCAGTAAAAATGTATAATAAAATAAAAAACAAATACTATAATTATAAATATTTCAATCCCACTTATGATTAGATATTACTTTCCAACCCACTATAGCAACCATTTTATACCATGATTTCATTTGGATAACTTACTCACTAGTAGAGCACAACAATCCACAACTAAAGTAAATTAATGCAACATCAGCAACAATAAATGTCATTATCATTATTTTATTTTTGTAAACTCCAATTTTTAATAATTATTTTATATTTTTTATTTCGTTAAAAAATACAGCTGTAGTAATAATAGGTTAATTCACTGGATAAAATAACCAATCACTTGCCATTGCTCAGCAGATTTTTTTAATGTCACGGTTTCAATCGACTGTGCTTTATTTTCAAAATCAGTTTGAAACTCTAAAATCACATAATCACCGTCGGGCAGTTGCGGTATTGAGGTTAACACTTGACGACTGATACCTTCGCGAGATGTAACAGCACCTAGCGGCGTACGAACTTGCTCTAACTTAGATACCCAAAGCGCTTGCGGTACATTTTTTTGAAAAAACGCCCCAGCCTGCTGCCAACTGTTTGCGTATTTACCACTATCAACAACTTCTAACCAGCTAGTCGCAGGGGCGATTTCTGTTGATACATCAACAACCCTTAGCGTCTGAGACCACGTTAATGTGCTTATAAATAAACATAAAACAACAATTATATTTTTCATGGTGAGTCCTTTTTTCTATCAAGTTATTTTGCCTCAAGCACAAAATCACTGTTCAACTTTGCCATAAATGATTTTCAAAAAACAATCTGCACTGTCGAAGCATCGCTCACTATGTTCTGCTTAAAGCTGGCTTTTATTACAATATGTTGCCTTTTCAAAGTCACTGACATTCATTGCAATATTGTCGATATGTGGGAACATCTGAGTAAGTTTAGTCACTATCGCTTTTGATAATTCAGCTTTTTGCTCAGTCGTTCGCCCCTCCATTATATATCCAAAAACATGAATAAATTCGTGCTGTTTATTACCCACTAAATAACGATTATACGGGTTTACTCTGACTTTAATTTCATGCTCAGCGAACAAATCCGATGCGTTTGCAGTGTGATGAATTTGTTCATTAATGGTATCTTCATCATGATGAGTCAAGATACTCTGCGAGCAATCTATAATAAAGTGTGGCATTAAATAACTCCTTATTTATGCAGTCAATAAGTATTTAACTTACCTTTTTTTAAACTATAAAACACTGCTTAATAGTCAATTTTACTCTTGCTAACTTTGTCCTTGCTAACTCCTTCACATCTTACTTTTAACTTTACTCGTAGCCGCACTGGTGGCGGGGTTATCAGGCCAAAAGTGTTTTGGATAACGACCTTTCATTTCTTTTTGCACCTCCCGATAGCTGGTTTGCCAAAAGCCAGCAAGATCTTGTGTTAGTTGTAAAGGTCGTCTTGCTGGTGAGAGTAGTTCCATTAATAAGGGTAACTTGCCTTGCGCTAATATTGGCGTACTGGTCATGCCGTACACTTCTTGCATACGAACACTGAGTTTTGCAGGGCCGTCGAGTTGATATTCAATACGAATATTTGAGCCACTTGGAACTGACACTCTCAGCGGGAATAAATCATTTAACGCATTTTGTTGTTGCCAATTAAAACAACTTTGCAAGGCATTAAAGTAGTTAAACTTTTTCAACTGTTCGAGGGTTTTTATATCTTCCAGAAAAGCACCTAACCAAAGCTGTGCGTCATCGATTAAGCTTTGTTTAGTGATGACAGGAAATTGCTCCGGCACTAAATTACTGGCTAAACACATACGAATAAGTAACTGCTCACTGTCGCTTTGCTCATTAAATAATTCAAAGCCTTGTTTTTGAAATAAAGTTAACCACGCTTTCGCCCGCTCACTTTTATCAAGCGGATGTTTACTCGGTTGGCTAGTAACTGTAATTGCCCCTAGTTTGACTTCATCTTGATGAATAAAGCGCCCTGTTTTTTCGTCAAATTCACAGCGCGTTTGTGCAGTAAATAAATGTGTCAGTTCATCCTCAATCTCTGCAGGAGTAAACGCAACAGCTGCAAAAATACGACTGCCTTTTTGGCCTCCCATTGAAGCAATTGCAAGGTAGTCCTCGTTATGCCAATGCTCGTTGTTTAGCTCAGCACCTGCGCCATTGGCAAGCAAGTAACCATTGCCACGCTTTTTAGCTAATCGATCAGGAAAAGCAAACGCCACCAGCAAAGCCAAATAAGTGGTTTGTAGTTCGCGTACTTCAGTTAGCTTTAATCGCTTTAACCAAAATTTCAGTTGCTGTTTAAATACCGGATGTGGCCGAGCATGTTGGCTGTGTAATGCTAAGCTTAAATCTGCGGCATGGCTAATCCGACTCTCTAATAACGCAATTAAATACGCCGCTAATGTATAAATACCTGGCATCTGAGGTTCGAGTTGCTGCGCTTTAATTAGCATGTGCGCTAGGCGAATATCCGCGCCAAAACTTAGCATACGTGTACCGAGGGGGGTCAATTTATTGTTATTATCGAGCGCCTCTAACATTTGCAGTAATTTTGTTGCTTGCTGTATTTGTTGTGCTGTTGGACTATCTAACAAGCTTAGATCAGTTAACTCCGCGCCCCAGAATTTTGCCTCCAATAATAATTGGCTAATATCAGCACTTAAAATTTCTGGCGCATCATGCCTATTACGCCGCTCAAAGGTTTGTTTTGAACCAAGCCTATAAACTACACCGGGCTCAATACGCCCAGCCCGCCCAGCTCGTTGAATTGCCGATGAGCGAGAAATACTTTGTGTGGTGAGTTCAGTAACGCCAGTTTTTAAATTAAAACTAGCAGCGCGGCGCTTGCCACTATCAACCACAATACGAATACCTTCAATGGTTAAGCTAGTTTCGGCAACATTGGTGGTCAGCACCACTTTACGAGTACCTTTGGCCGCAGGGGCAATTGCAGCTTGTTGAGATGCTTTATCTTGTTCACCAAACAGAGTAACTACATGGCAATTTGCAGGCAAATCTGACAGCGCTTGTTGTACGCGGTTGATCTCATATTGACCGGGCAAAAAAACTAACGCACTGCCTGTTTGTTCAACTAAAGCTTGTTTGATAATACTGGCCATAGCGTCAAGCCAGCGGCTTTCATCTTTAATGGGTATGTAAATTTCATCGATGGGAAAGCTACGCCCGTGGGAACTAATAATTGAACAATCAAAAAACTGCTGATAGCGTTCGCTATCAAGGGTTGCCGACATCAATAAAATCGTTAAATCATCACGCAGTGCAGCTTGAGATTCTAATGCAAACGCTAATGCGGTATCGGCCGCAATAGAGCGCTCATGAAATTCATCAAATATCAGTAGGTCAACGCCACTGAGCTCTGGGTCGTTTTGTAGCATACGCGTGAGCATGCCCTCAGTAACAATTTCAAGGCGGGTATTAACACTGACTTTGGTTTCCTGCCTGATACGTAAACCAACGCTTTGCCCTACGGTTTCGTTTTGGCACTGTGCTAAATAGTTGGCAATATTACGTGCAGCTAAGCGACGCGGCTCAAGCATGACAATGTGCTTAAAGTGCCCGTCGCGCATCAACTGCAATGGTAACCATGTTGACTTACCCGCACCCGGTGGCGCTTGTAGTAAGGTAATCGGATCACTTTGTAATGTAGTAACGAGTTGTTGATATATGTCTTGAACCGGCAGCACAGCTATTTATCCTAAATTGCTTTGTTAGCATTGTAACAAAAAACAATTGTGTGGCAGCGATTGATACTATTAATATTTAATACACATCGGCGTTTTGTGTTATCAAATTAAATATTATTGAAACAGTAAACCGACTGAGCGCAACTACCTTTATTTATGAAAGACTTAAAAAACTTACAACAACATTTCAAAAAATAGAGCCGCGAGCTCATGCCTGCCAGTTACATCAGCCTTTTTATAAATAGCAGACGATTGATTACTAATGGTTTTTTCTGATTTATTTCGAATGCTAGCAATCTCTGATGTTGATAATCCCTTTACTAAAAATAGTGCAATCTCTTTTTCAGCAGCCGTTAATCCCCACTTTTGGAACTGCCCTTCAATTTCATTAAAAAATGCGACTTTAGAGTCTTCTAATTGCTGATTA
The DNA here is from genome assembly GCF_014164125.1 of Pseudoalteromonas sp. SG44-8. Taxonomy (NCBI): domain Bacteria; kingdom Pseudomonadati; phylum Pseudomonadota; class Gammaproteobacteria; order Alteromonadales; family Pseudoalteromonadaceae; genus Pseudoalteromonas; species Pseudoalteromonas sp. SG44-8. The sequence goes on from NZ_JACJEQ010000005.1 coordinate 40,772, forward strand.
AGAAGCCTTATATTTTCTTTCGAGACCTTTAACTGCGCCAAGTTTAACTTTTCATTAATAGTGCGCTTATGAATATCAATCACTAAATAAACGAACAATGCTAACGATAAAGCAATTAGCGTGATTTCTTGCCAAATATGCTTAGGTTCTATATTGCTTGAAATATCAGTTGATAAATCAATCAACTTAAAAATAACGATCATAATCAATGTGAATGAAATTAACTTATCTTTATGCATCATTTTTACCTAGCCATAAAAAAAGCCACAATAATGTGGCTTTATTTATTGTAATACGTTTCTTTACTTTAGCTCAGCTTCAGAAACAAGGATATATTTATTTTCCACCCATTGACCTTCAACTTCAATGGTACGACCCACGGCTAATGCCTCCATAAAAGTTATCAAATTTACATCTCGATCATTTAGCTCTAATTCTGCATTTTCCGATAACTGCACTTCGTAACCATTTAGCATAAAGCTCTTATTTGTTAAAAGCTGAGTAATGGTTCCTTCTAATTCAACATAGCCGACATGCTTATCATCGTTGCCATTGTCATCATCACCATCGTCACCTCGGTCTGCATCGCCTCCATCATCGTCGCTGCCATCATTATCATTGCGGCCAAGTTCAACCTTACCAAGAATAAATAAGTTATTAGTGTCGTATTGCCCTTCGACTTCAACACGATCTCCAACAATTAGTTGACTTAAAAACGTTGTAAAAGAAACTAATGCATCATCTATGATGTATTTTGCATCAGTAACTAACACTATTTCAGCACCGTTAACCGTAATTATATTGTTTGAAATTGCAGTTACTTGCCCTTTCATTTCCCATTCTTGTTGATATTCGTGTTGATCTTCTTTTTCAATTTTTAAAACACTAGGCAGTGGTGATGTTTGCAGGTAGGCAATTTCAACATAATCATTAATATTTAAAGTGGCAAAACTAAAGTACTGCTCATCATCATCTTCAAAACGGCTAAATTCATTAATTACATATACCACAGCATTAACGGTGATAGTTTTGTTTTCACGGTCTATATCTTCTATAACGCCTTTTACTTTACCGTCTGATGAATAAGAAGACTGTTTAAATTCGATAGAAGTGACTAAATTGTTATTAACATAAACCTCAACAAACATACCCACAGTTAAATCATTCAGTGCAGCCCCTTCAATCTCAACATCATTTGCATAGTCAAATATTTGCCCATTAACCCCAATAGATGTTGCGCTTACTTGGGTAATTAACCCCTCTATTTGGTAACGTAATACGCTATCATCATCAATATCAAGTGACTCTTTAACGGTTCTAGCATCAACCTTATTGGCAACCATTACCCCGTCAACTAAATTGCCTTCAACTTTAACATAGGTATTGTTTGCTAATACGCCATCAATTACAGCCGAGCTATAATCAATAACAACGCCATTAATAGTAAACTGTAATGTTGCCTCGTCTAAATTAGATACAATCCCAGCGGTATATTCATGCCCATCATTACTTTCATCGGTGTCGGCTTTAATGTATGACGCTAAAAAAGTACCGTCTGCTTGCGGGTAGCCGCTTATCTCGACCCTTTGCCCAACACCAATCAATGTCTCTGAAGTATCAATAAAGTGCGTTAAATCATTATAAAAAACAACTGTATTCGCAATCCGTATTTGACTATTGTTACGATCAATACTTTGAATTACACCTTCAACTTCAGTGTCGTATGCCACGTCTTGCGCAACCCATTCGTCTAAGTCATTTTGTTGCGCTGAAAAACTAATTTTCATACCAACACTAAGCGCGCTTAATTGAGTGTTTAAGCCATTTTTCCTAATATTACTCGTATCAGTATTATATTTAATACCATCAACATAAATACTCCCAAAGCCAGTGATCGTACCTTGTGTTACAACAAGCTTAGGAGAAATTGAAACGGGAGGGGTTATCGGATTAACAACTATAGAGTCTGGTTGTTCACTTTGATTAGAGCCACCGCAAGCGGTCAATATGGTAAGTGCGCTTAAAGTGAATATATGTTTACTCATTTTTTTCATACTAATAATCCTAGGGTTAATTGTATTTACTGAATACATACTTCAACAACACTATTGACCTAGCTATTGCTTTAGTAAATAGGTAATTTTACCTACGTTTTTAACATGCTGTTTTTTATAAAAGAAAAAGCAAGCTAGGGGTATTAGGATTAAGGTAACCACAATAATGAATAAAAACATCTGCTGTTATGTAATTAACAAAAAACTGAAAACATCGAGTTATGCATAGCCACTATTTAGAAAAAGGGAAGCAAAACTCAAAGTTCGAATAGGTTACTAATTATTCTCAGGCAACTTACATAAGTAATAATATGTAATAGACAACAATATTTGCCACCGGTAGCATTGATATGTAGAATCAACTCAACGTTAACAAAATTGGTAGAGTCAAATGAAAATCGCATTAATGAACGAATTCAGTCAAGCGGCAAAAAACCCTACAGTACTTGAACAGCTTAACACTGTGGCTAATGCCCAAAATCACCAAGTATTTAATGTAGGTATGGATGGCGATAACGATCATCGATTAACCTATATTCACCTTGGGATCATTGCAAGCCTACTGCTCAACTCAAAAGCGGTAGACTTTGTAGTTACCGGTTGTGGTACTGGCCAAGGCGCGTTAATGGCGAGCAATGCATTTCCTGGTGTAACATGTGGCTACTGCATTGACCCATCTGATGCCTACCTGTTTGCGCAAATAAACAATGGCAATGCACTCGCTTTACCCTATGCCAAAGGCTTTGGCTGGGGCGCTGAGCTTAATATTAGATACATATTCGAAAAAGCATTTACCGGCGAAAAAGGCCAAGGGTATCCTGCAGAGCGTAAAGAATCTCAAGTAACAAATGCAGGTATTTTAAATCAACTAAAAGCAGATGTAGCTAAAGATTACTTAAGCGCACTTGAAGCCATTGATCCTGAGCTGATTAAACAAGCCATTGGCGGCCCACGTTTTCAAGAGTGTTTTTTCACACATTGCCAAGACGACGCAATTGCTGCATTTGTTAAAGCGCGTATTTAAATATATCCGGTATTCGTACTGACTCTAATTAATACGCACACGCCAATGTAATATATAAATTTCATTGGCTTTTTTATATGAAATAGTTAAAGGAAAATTCTAAAAAGTGAATTACCCACACAAATATTAATAATCAATCCCTACTTTTCAAGGTCGTAATAATTACACACATTAACGTAATAATTAAGCACACAATCTAAGAGCTACCGAGAGAATAGATCGTAAAGCAATGATTTAAAATGAAATAAAATAAATATCTAGCATGGTATAGAGTTTGCTCTTTAATAACTGAACACGACAAGAAAATCACTTATCTATACAAGGAGTAAATTATGAATAGCGATCGTATTGAAGGTAATTGGAAAGAACTTAAAGGTAAAGCGCAACGTAAATGGGGCGACCTTACCAACGATGATTTAGATAAAATTGAAGGTAGTCGTAAGGAGCTTGTTGGTAAAATTCAACAAGCATACGGTAAATCGAAAGAGGAAGCTGAGCGCGAAGTTGATGAGTTTGAGAAAGGCCATTAACCTAAAGCATAGCAACTGCTTTTATGAAAAAACCGCCACTTGGCGGTTTTTTATCTATAGTAAGTTATTTTCTATAAATTTGTCGACGTCTACCAAGAAGAGAAAACGATAGCAATGCAATTAGATAATAGATGCCACCACCTGAGCTTGAACTAGACTCAGATGAAGGCGCACCTTGCTTACCTTCAACATTCACGGTGACAGTTTGAGTCGCAGAGCTAGCAAACTTATCTTTAGCGATATAGCTAAAAGTAATCGTATGACTTTCTTCTTCAGTTGGAGTTAATTTAAACAACCCAGTATCAGCTTCAAAGCTAAAACTCCCTGAATTAGGCTCAGTTACTAGCTCATATTCAATCGTATCATCGTCATTATCTAGTGCTGAAAAACGGCCATTTACTTCGCTATTATAAGACGTTTTATAGGTTAAATTTTGAGCTTGTGGAGTCGTGTTTTTAAACTCGATAACTACATTATGTATTTGGGTTTCTATTAAAGAATCTCTGACTGTATAGCTTACTGACACTGGCTCAAGTGACTCCCCACTTGGCGAAAATGTAACACTCCCAGATGCAGCATCGATTAACTGAATCTGTCCATGCGCAGGCGTATTTTTAATATCAAATACCAGATTTTCTTCATCTTCATCTAGCCCCTCAAGGTTAAAATTAAGTGGCGTATTCCAATGTGTTTGCAGTGTCATGTTATTTGCAACCGGAGCCGTATTTGTCAAATCTAATGTTAAACTTGCTACAGCCGAACGCGCACGCCCTTTAACGGTGTAGTAGTTAAGCACATCAGTACCGGTTGTAACTCCAGAAGGAACATAAGTCAACAACCCCGCTTTCCTATCACTGAACTCTACTTTGCCTAAGGCTGGTCTTTGATCCAATACAACATAGTCAATATCATCAGCAACAGGTAAATCTATTTGAATACTTGATAACACGTGACCTGAATAGCTAATATTATCTGGTTTAGCTAAAGGTACAGCCGTTTGGTTAGAAAACACTTCTAATGACTTACCTGACAACAGTGTATAGTCAATATTATTGAACGTCGTACTTGCTAACCAACTAGCTTCGTTAGCTCTGTCGATCCTATATGAAATCGTATTATTATCTAAATCGTACTCACCAAATTGATCTGAACACGAATATTGCACAAATCCCGCTCTTACTGATACCAAGTTATTTAAAGTGCCTTGGCACACTTCAGCGATTAATGTTTCTTGACCGTTTAAAGCTACCTTATACAGCGACCCACTAGAGCTAGACGCTACTAAAGATTGTTCTCCGTTAGCAATAACATTAACTAAACCGTTAAAGCTTTGGCTTAGGGTAACCTTCATAATGGTATTGTTAGAATAATCATAACCAACTAGAGAACCATCCACTAAACTAACAATGTCGATATTGTCATTGTTAATAAAGCTTCCAGTTACTATTGAGCTCATTCCACGCCAAGAAAAACCCAAACTAGGCGATATTTTTAACACTTCCCCTGTTTGTCCATTTAAGACCTTGAAAAAATTCCCTTCACTGCCGGTATGTTCAGCACCATTGCCTACAATTATTTCTAGCTTGCCATCATTGTTGATATCAAACGCAGTTAACGCACTGACATAATCACCGCTACCAAGCTTTGTTTGAAATATCTCCTCACCACTATCAGGAGAAAAAACCTGAACATTTGCATCATATATTGCAGAACTACCAGAAATTATATAATTTTTACCGTCATTGAATAAATCAGCGGTAGTAATCAAAGTATTACTATCCCAGTCATTTTTCAGCTCAATATTTGTAAGAATTCTAGTTTTTGTTTTTGTATCAACAACATATAGAGAATTACTATCAGTTAGTGTGTAAAGTACATCTAAACTTCCATTATTATTGATATCAGCAAGCGCTAAAGATTTATTAGAATATTGCTTAATTTTTTTAGACCATTGCTTAGTTTTATCATCCACATTATGGATCTGAAACTCATCTTCACCTGAAGATGAATAACCCGCTCCCCAAGCAATATCCTGTTTGCCGTCACCGTTAAAATCGTCAACGACAATACCTGACACACCATGTCCAGGATTTTTTATACTCCAAAACTCAATACCAGTTGTAAGTGAAAGCGCGTACAACTGACCCCACTGGCCGTCACCGTAAACTAAATCATCGATGCCGTCTTTATTGATGTCTGCAACAATAACTTTATCAATATCTTGGCCACTCTGAGCTGTCCACAAAACTTTTTCTGTACTTGGGCTCAACATCTCTATGCTTTTCCAACTCTGCCCATTAATTACTTCGTCTAAGCCATCGTTATTTATATCCACTGCTATCAGGTGTTCGCCACTAGCATTTAAATTAAGTTGTTTATGCAGCACAAACGTATCATTTTCAAACCGAAAAACCGCACCATCACTAAATAGGATTTCTTTAACGTTAGCTTGAGTAAATGATCCCAGAACAAATTTTTGCTGTGCATTTTTAAGTGCTGCTAACTCAGACAGATCAAGAGCATTGAGCACTAACAGCTCATTGTTTCTATAAACAATAATCTCATCTTTGCCATCATTATTTATATCAAAAGCATCGACTGAATCAGCATTATAATAATCAAAAGTTAGCTCCGTGCTTAGTTCAACCTTTTGAGTGACTAAATTAACCTTTTTTAAAAATTTGCCTTCTAATACATATAAATAATAGGTATCAGTCACATTATCTTTTAACAGTGCTGTATCTTGAATACTGCTGTCAAAATCATAACGAGCTGTTACCTGATACTCATCCTTCGTATATTCAATGATATTAAAGCTGCTCTGTTGGGCAGATATAATATGCATACTATTCAACCCTGTTAGCGCTGTAACATATAAGCCTTTTTGACCCATAGAGTTGTCTAATGAGAAATCACGAAATACACTTGTAAGTTCAATATTTTGGTTGTTAGTAGCAGTTTGAAAAGATGTATTATTTTTTGAAGGTGTAGATAATTTAGCTTTTGTAGTTAAGCTATCGAAGTGTGACTTATCAAAATTTATTTTTTGACCGTTAACTAAAACAGCATCACCATAGGTATTTTCTTGAGTATTTTGTAAGTGTTCTGCATCAGTAGCATTTACTGAATAAGCACTCATCATGAGTAAAGTAAAGCAAGATAATTTAATCAATTCCCTAATCCTTTGTATTTTATTTTTAATTATAATGATCCATTAGCACCAGCATTATATAACCAAACATTTAAAAATAAAGAACCTATTAACAAAATCCAACAAAGGTTAACAAAGGTTAACAAAGTTAAAGAGTGGCTAGCACCGAGTAATGCATAACCATAACTTCGCAAATTTAAAACCAAACTCAATGGCCAATAGGTAACGAACTATTCATATGTATCTTAAATCAACTAAAAGCAGATGTAGCTAAAGATTACTTAAGCGCACTTGAAGCCATTGACCCTGAGCTGATTAAACAAGCCATTGGCGGTGCTCGTTTTCAAGAGTGTTTTTTCACACATTGCCAAGACGATGCAATTGCGGCATTTGTTAAAGCGCGTATTTAATAAAATAGCGCCCTATATTTAAGGGAAGCACACTCCCCTTTTTTGCATCTAAGATAATTAACTTTTAACTTCCAGTGTTTATAATATCCTGAGACAAAATACGCTTATCGTCTTTGTATACTTCAAGCCAACCTGATGGCGAGGTATCACAGCCGATCACTGTAACTTGTAATACATAGCTGTAACGGCCATTGTTAAATGTGTAGCTATGGTTACCACCGCTACCGTCAAACTTTATATCGCCATTAACTAAAACAATATCTGGTTTATCACTGAGTTTTTTATCAATACTCCACGATACATAGCGGAAGTTTCCATCCCCTAAGTCATCGATACGAATACGGAATTTAGCCGTTTGCCAATCTAAAATAGGCTCTGCAAAAGTATTAACACTTGGGTGCAGCGCTTGTTTATCAGCTGCTATTAAACGTTTCGCTAGCAACTGCTCTTTGGCTGTTTGGTAATTTATACCGATAATTTTACCGTTGCTATCAACCCAAACGATGCCACTATTTAGCATAATGCCGCGCCAGCCCACCTTATCCCAGTCAGTATCGATATTTGAATTGGCAATCTGTGCAGTCAGCTGCGGATCAAATACCTGCTCGAAACGTTCGACTAACTCAGCTTGATTATTAATAGCAGGCACTGGATAGCTGCGCTTTAACGGATAACTAACCAGCGCAGCAACCGCCGCTTTATCATCATCTTTAAACACGGCAATAATAGATGAAATATTTTGATGATACTGCTGCTCAAGCGCAAACGTATTTGATGCGAAAAGTAGAGATAAGCACAGTAAAGTGAGATTTAGAAACTTCATGTGTAGCCCTTTAGTTAAAATATTGATTAATAAGGAGACGTAAAGAAACTAGGCGTTAGGTAAAAGTCAAAGACAAGAAACAATCCCCTTATATCTACAGTTATAATTACAGTTTTTAAGTCGTTGCGAATCATTATAAGTTTACGCCTAGATAAATTCATAATGCTATTTTAGTGACTTATCCCCTACCAACATGACTTAAATTGCATCATTGAATAACTCCACCAAACAAAGGTAATAAATCACCAGCTTATACAATTATTATTCATAAAAAAACGAGCCTAATTTGACTCGTTTTTACTTATCACTTACCGCTTAAAGCTGCCCTATTCCGGCTCATACCCCAAATTAGGCGACAGCCACCTTTCGGCCTCTTCCAGCGTCATGTTGGTACGTTTAGCGTAGTCTTCAACCTGATCCTTTTGTACTGCCGCTACGGCGTAGTATTTAGCCTCAGGGTGAGAGAAGTACCAGCCTGATACCGCTGCGCCGGGCCACATGGCGTATGAGCTGGTGAGCTGCATGCCAATGCGCTTTTCAGTGTCGAGTAGTTGCCAGATTTTCTTCTTCTCAGTGTGCTCTGGACACGCTGGGTAACCGGGTGCAGGGCGAATACCTTGATAGTTTTCACGAATAAGATCTTCATTCGCAAGGTTTTCGTCTGGGGCAAAACCCCAATATTCTTTACGCACTTGTTCGTGTAAGTACTCAGCAAAGGCTTCGGCGAGTCTATCTGCCACCGCTTTTACCATTATTTTGTTGTAGTCATCTTGCTGTGCATCGAACGCATCAGCTAAGTCGTCTTCTTCAAGACCGCCTGTTACAGCAAATGCACCAAAGTAATCAGGCGTGCCTTTCGGGGCGATATAATCAGCTAAGCAGTAGTTAGCAAAGTCGGTTTTTTCTGTTTGCTGACGTAAATGGCACGATGTGGTTAATAGTTCAGCGCGAGTTTCGTCTGTGTATATTTCAATATCGTCACCCACGCGATTAGCTGGGAATAAACCAATTACGCCAAGCGGTTGCAAACTGCCTGACTTTTCAAGATCGTCTAACATGTCGTTGGCGTCTTTAAATAAGCTTTGCGCCTGCTCGCCAACCACTTCATCAGTCATGATACGTGGGTATTTACCGGCGATTGACCAGGTCATAAAGTACGGCGTCCAGTCTATGTATTGTCGTAAAGTGGCTATCGAGACATTTTTAAACTCTGTCACGCCCAGCTTTTTCGGCACCGGTGGAGTGTAATTATCCCAATCAAGCTTGGCGGCGTTGTCGCGGGCACGTTGAATAGTAACCGGTTTTGAACGTGGTTTTTTGCGTGCTTGCTGCTCGCGTACTTTGACATATTCAGCGCTGGTTTTTGCTAAAAATTCAGCTTTATGCTCTTTCGACAATAAGTTAGAAACCACGCCTACAGCGCGACTGGCGTTATTTACATAAACCACGCCTTTGTCATATTGTGGCTCGATTTTAACGGCAGTATGCGCTTTTGAGGTAGTCGCGCCACCAATCAATAGCGGTAGTTCAAAACCACGGCGCTTCATTTCTTTGGCAACATGTACCATTTCATCAAGCGATGGTGTAATCAGTCCTGATAAACCAATAATATCGGCTTTTTCATCAATCGCGGTTTGCAGTATTTTATCGGCAGGCACCATTACGCCTAAGTCGATAACTTCATAGTTATTACATTGCAGTACTACGCCAACAATATTTTTACCAATATCATGTACGTCACCTTTAACGGTGGCCATCACGATTTTACCGTTAGTAGCCCCTTCTTCTTTTTCAGCTTCAATGTAAGGGTCTAGGTAGGCCACAGCGCGCTTCATCACTCGCGCTGATTTAACGACTTGCGGTAAGAACATTTTACCTGCGCCAAATAAATCGCCTACCACATTCATGCCGTCCATTAACGGCCCTTCAATCACATGAATAGGTTTATCGGCAGCAGCACGGCATTCTTCGGTGTCTTCATCTATAAAGGTAGTAATGCCTTTAACAAGAGCATGTTCAAGGCGCTTTTCGACCGGCCAAGTACGCCATTCTAAATCCTCTACGCGTTCGGCTTGTGCCATGCCTGAGTATTTAGGTGCCAACTCAACTAAACGTTCACCTGCACCTGGATCGGTATTTAAAATAACGTCTTCAACGGCTTTTCGCAGCTCCGCTGGAATATCATCATACACAGCGAGTTGCCCTGCATTAACAATTCCCATATCCATACCCGCTTGAATTGCGTGATATAAAAATACTGAGTGAATAGCCTCTCGCACGGGGTTATTCCCACGAAACGAGAACGATACATTCGACACCCCACCCGACACTTTACAGTGTGGCAAGTTTTGCTTAATGCGACGTGTACCTTCAATAAATTCAACTGCGTAGTTGTCGTGCTCTTCAATACCGGTTGCTACCGCAAAGATGTTGGGATCGAAAATAATATCTTCTGGCGCAAAGCCAATTTCATCCACCAAAATGCGGTAACTACGCTGACAAATTTCAAACTTGCGATCGGCTGTATCTGCTTGGCCGTCGGTATCAAACGCCATAACCACTGCAGCGGCGCCAAAACGTTTAATAATTTTAGCTTGGCGAATAAATGGCTCTTCACCTTCTTTTAGCGAGATTGAGTTTACAATTGCCTTGCCTTGAATACACTTTAAGCCCGCTTCAATGACTTCCCACTTAGAAGAGTCGACCATAATTGGCACGCGAGAAATATCAGGCTCGGAGGCAATCAAATTTAAAAATTTCACCATGGCGGCTTTTGAGTCCAGCATGGCTTCATCCATGTTGATATCAATAACCTGTGCGCCGTTTTCTACTTGCTCGCGGGCAACATTAAGCGCGGTCTCGTAATCTTCTTCCATGATCAAACGTTTGAACATGGCTGAGCCGGTCACATTGGTACGTTCGCCAACGTTGGTAAATACTGCTATTTTTTGTGTCATCTCGGCTACCTTAGTTTAAATTACACGCTTCAAGGCCTGATAAGCGCATACGCACTTCAAGCTCTGGCAATAGGCGAGGTTTAACACCTTCAAGCCCTTTCGCAAATGCCCTGATGTGTGCAGGTGTGGTACCACAACAACCGCCAACAATATTGATAAAGCCAGACTTGCCCCAATCGATAATTTCTTGAGCCATTTCAGGTGCTTCTAAATCATATTCCCCAAACTCGTTCGGTAAACCAGCATTGGGGTGAACAGAGACAAAGGTTTCGCAAACACGCGATAGTTCTTCTACATATTGGCGCAATAAATCTGGACCTAGCGCGCAGTTCAAGCCAATTGAAATTGGCTTTATATGACGAATAGAATTATAAAATGCTTCGGTGGTTTGCCCTGACAGCGTACGGCCCGAGGCATCGGTTATGGTGCCAGAGATCATCACAGGCAACTTGCGCCCTGCTTGTTCAAACGCTTCTTCAACCGCGAATGAAGCCGCTTTTGCATTAAGCGTATCAAAAATTGTTTCTATCAAAATTAAATCAACACCACCTTCCATTAAAGCAAGGGTTGATTCAACATACGCGGTGACTAACTTATCAAACGTGACATTGCGATAACCGGGGTCGTTCACATCCGGTGAGATTGAACAGGTTTTTGAGGTTGGCCCTAAAACACCCGCAACATAGCGTGGTTTTGCTGGATTTTTAGCAGTAAACTCATCACAAATACTGCGTGCTAATTTAGCTGACTCTAAGTTTACTTCACGGCTGATGCTGGCCATATCGTAATCTTCCATCGAAATTGTAGTCGAATTAAAGGTGTTGGTTTCGATAATATCGGCACCTGCACTTAAAAAGCCACGATGAATATCAGCAATAATTTTTGGTTGTGTAATGCTTAATAAATCATTATTACCTTTAATTAGCACATGCCAGTCTTTAAAGCGCTCGCCACGGTAATCGTGTTCTTCTAATTTGTGTTCTTGGATCATGGTACCCATAGCACCATCAAGAATTAAAATACGCTGTTTTAACGCTTCAATTAACTCGGCGCTTTTGTTTTCTAAATTATTCGGCATAGTTGTTAGTCCTTACGGCTTGGCTAACTAAATTAATATCATAGGGTGTGGTTTGGTACACATAATAATTTAACCAATTCGAAAACAGTAAAAAGGCATGGCTTTGCCAAGTTTTCGACGGTTCGTTATCTGGGTTGTTCTCTGGAAAGTAATTTTCAGGCAATGGCGCATCAGGGCCTTTTTCTAAATCGCGCTGATATTCGCCTTTTAAAGTGTCTGCATCATACTCAGGATGCCCGGTAATATACACTTGGCTGCCGGATTTATTTTTTATTAAGTAAGCGCCTACTTGCTCTGAACCTGCCAGCACAACTAAGTCATCACAAGCGTTAATTTTTTCAATATCAATATGACCATAACGCGAGTGCGGCACTACAAAGGTATCGTCAAAACCACGCGTTAAGGCTCCATGTTCAAAGTAACACTTATGGGTAAACACGCCACAGAGCTTATTTTCTTTTAGTTCACGCTTTAGATTATAATGATGAAATAAACCCGCGTGAGCCGCCCAACACGAAAATAATGTTGAGGTTACATGCTGCTCCGCCCAATCTAAAATTACTTTTAGTTCATCCCAGTAGGCTACATCGTCATATTCTAAATGTGCCAATGGTGCGCCGGTAATGAGTAATGCATCGTAATTGTTGTCTTTCACTTCAGAGAAATAACGGTAAAAAGTGTCTAAATGCTGCTCTGAATTGCTACTGCTGCGATGAGTGTCTAAACGTAGAAGCTCTACATTCACTTGTAAGGGTGAATTAGCGAGCAAACGAATAAATTGCACCTCGGTTTCTACCTTATTAGGCATTAAGTTTAAAATCGCCAAGCGCATCGGACGGATCTCTTGGGTTTTAGCGCGGCTTTTTGGCATTACGAATACGTTTTCTTGACGTAACTTCGCAATTGCGGGCAATTCATCTTTAACGGTAATAGGCATACTCATCTCCAAGGCATAATTAACCAATGGCTAATTATGAACGGATAGCTGGAAATTTCAACCTCTAGATGTTTAGATGTCCAAATGAGTTTATTTTAACTATTCTTTTGCATTCTAAAAACCGCTCGCCATAATGCGCCTGTTGATTTTATTTTAAGGTGGTAAACGTGATTGATTGGCTAGGCTTAGGAGAACTTTTTGCTATATTAGCAGCTATTGTTTGGGCGCTTTCGACCATTTTATATAAAGGTTTTAGCCATCACTTAACGCCTATGCAGCTAAACATCAGTAAAGGCGTGTTAGCAAGTGCCATGATGTTAGTGACTATTGCGATTACTCAAGACGCTGCACTACCACATCATCTGACAAGCTGGCTTTGGCTAATTGCTGGCGGGGTTATTGGGATTGCGATTGGCGATAGCGCCTATTTTACTGCGCTGCGAAATATTGGCCCTGCTCGCACGTTAGTTATTGAGTCCCTTGCTCCAGCCCTTGTGGGGGTTTTTAATATCCTGCTATTAAATCATTATTTATCGCCATTTGCATGGTGCGGTATTGTACTTACAACCATTGGCGTAGTAATAGCAATCAAGCCTGAAAAAACATTGCCACAGGTTGATCATCAACATTATCGCAAAGGTGTTTTATGTGCCCTTGCAGCTGCTATCTGCCAAGCGCTCGGTATGGTGATGTCTAAAGGCGCACTCAATAATGAGCATATGAGTAGCTTATGGGCGGCATTAATTAGATTAGCAGCAGGTACGATGACTGTGGCCTTAGTTGTTGCAGTGTTTAAAAGCAGTGAATTTAAACAAGCACTAACTCTAAGGGGAATTAGCGGCAAACAATGGTTTTTTGCGGCTGTGTTTTTAGGCACTTTCCTTGGTTTATGGCTTCAACTTGGCGCAGTTAAATATACCGATCCAGCCATTGCACAAACGATTTTCGCAACCGCGCCATTAATTGTAATGAGCATTGGTTTTATAAAGCGCGAGCCCGTTACCAATAAAATGTTAATAGGCGGCTTGCTTGCTTTAATCGGTGTAGGAGTATTGCTCGCGAATTAGCACATTGTTATTTGGTTGATTCGTTGACTGTTTCACCTGTGAGCCACTACAATACAACATTGAAATTTTTATTATTATTTGAAGGCTCCTTCCATGGTTTTACCTGATAAGTTTATTTTCTCGATGAGTCGAGTATCTAAGGTTGTGCCACCTAAGCGCACTATCTTAAAAGATATTTCTTTGCATTTTTTCCCGGGCGCAAAAATTGGTGTACTTGGTTTAAACGGTTCTGGTAAATCAACGTTGCTACGTATTATGGCCGGCCTTGATCAAGAGTTTGAAGGTGAGGCATATCCTCAACCGGGCACTAAAATTGGTTACTTACCGCAAGAGCCTATTCTAGATGAAAGCAAAACGGTTCGTGAAACTGTGGAAGAAGCAGTCAGCGAAGTTAAAAACGCGCTTAACCGTCTTGATGAAGTATATAACGAATACGCGATGGAAGATGCTGACTTTGACGCACTAGCCAAAGAGCAAGGTGAGCTTGAAGCAATTATTCAAGCCCACGATGGTCATAACATCGACAACGTATTAGAGCGCGCCGCAGATGCCCTGCGCTTACCTGAGTGGGATGCTAAAATTGAATTCTTGTCAGGTGGTGAGCGTCGCCGAGTGGCTATCTGCCGCTTATTGCTTGAAAAACCAGATATGCTTATCCTCGATGAGCCGACTAACCACTTAGATGCAGAATCTGTAGCATGGCTTGAGCGCTTCTTGCATGATTACGAAGGCACTGTTGTGGCGGTAACCCATGACCGTTACTTCCTCGATAATGTAGCTGGCTGGATATTAGAGCTTGACCGTGGTGAAGGTATTCCATGGGAAGGTAATTATTCTTCTTGGCTTGAGCAAAAAGATGCGCGCCTGCAGCAAGAGCAAAAGTCTGAAAAAGCCCGTCAAAAATCAATTGCACAAGAACTTGAGTGGGTACGTTCAAACCAAAAAGGTCGTCAAGCTAAGTCAAAAGCGCGTATGTCGCAATTTACTGAAATGCAGCAGTCTGATTACCAAAAACGTAATGAAACCAACGAGCTATTTATTCCACCTGGACCACGTTTAGGTGATCAAGTTATTGAAGTTAAAAACTTGAAGAAAAGCTTTGGCGATCGCGTGTTAATTGATGATCTAAGCTTTACTGTGCCTAAAGGCGCAATTGTTGGCATTATCGGTGCCAATGGCGCAGGTAAATCAACGCTGTTTAAAATGCTCAGCGGTGAAGACAAACAAGACAGCGGTGAAATTAACCTAGGTGAAACGGTTGAACTGGCAACCGTTGATCAGTTCCGTGGCAATATGGATGACAGCAATACTGTTTTCCAAGAAATTTCAAACGGCCAAGACGTACTAAAAATTGGTAACTTTGAATTCCAAAGCCGTGCCTATGTTAGTCGCTTTAACTTCAAAGGTAACGATCAGCAAAAATTTGTTAAGGACTTGTCAGGTGGTGAACGCAACCGCTTACACTTAGCTAAGTTATTAAAAGCCGGTGGCAACGTTATCCTGCTGGATGAGCCAACCAATGATTTGGACGTTGAAACATTACGTGCCCTTGAGAACGCTATTTTAGAATTCCCAGGCTGCGTTATGTGTATCTCGCATGACCGTTGGTTCTTAGACCGTATTGCAACACATATTCTTGATTACCGTGACGAAGGCCAAATTAACTTCTTCGATGGTAACTACACTGAATATGAAGAATGGCTTAAAAAGACCTTAGGCACTGCGGCTACGCAACCTAAGCGTATTAAGTACAAAAAGATAGGTTAAGTTCTAGGTTCTAAACATTTTTTAAGCCCCATATTTATGTGGGGCTTTTTTTATTAACCTGGAATATAGATCAGAGATTCACGATCCAGAGTTCAGCTTATACCAATCGTGTTAAGTTACTGACCATTTATAGCGACAGATAAATGGAGTGATAACAAGACATAAATTTTGACATGTAGTTGTTCTACATGAAAAATTTATAACGCAGTTAGCGCTTTATTTAGCTCGCTAGAATGGTTAAATATTTAAGTCGATTGGTATTAATTACACATGCTGACTAAAAAACAGGCTACACTTAATCCTAATACTCCTAAAAGGAATAATGATGGAAAACCGCCGACATTACACGCGCATTTTATTTTCAACTCCCGCGCATTTAACCAATAATACCCATAGTTACCCCTGCCAGTTGCTCGATATATCATTAAATGGCGCTCTAGTTAGTCGCAATAATGACTTTAACTTTACAAAAAACAGTAGTGCTATTCTTGCCTTTAAACTCCCGCAAAGTGAAGTAATCATCGCGATGACTGTCACTATTTGCCATATCGAACAACAACATATAGGTTTAAAATGTACCCATATTGATATAGATAGTATTACCCATTTAAAGCGTTTAATTGAGTTAAACCTCGCTGACGATACACTACTGCACCGTGAACTTGAGAGTTTGATCCACAGTGCGTAAAGCAAGTAACTGGATTGAAATTGCCCTGTAGGTTACCCTAGAGAAAATTCGCAACGCAATCTGACTATGGCTCTTAATCAACACTTACCGCTGGTTTATCACCCTAACTATTCGTTTAACTTTGATCCTAACCATCGTTTTGTAATGAGTAAATTTGCCCATTTATACCAACAAGTAAAAGCACTTGGTTTGGCGAATAGCAACCTAATCACACCTGAACTTGGCAGCCCTGAGGCGCTTGAATTGGTACATTGTGATAATTACATTCAAGATTTATGGCATAACCGCTTAGATGATAAAGCGATGCGTCGTATTGGGCTACCTTGGTCAGAACAATTAATGGCACGAACTTTTACCGCACCTCAAGGCACGTTGCAAACTGCGCGCTTAGCTCTTGAGCACGGCATTGCATGCCATTTAGCCGGCGGTACACACCACGCTCACAGCGATTTTGGCTCTGGCTATTGTATGGTCAACGACTTAGCCTTTACTGCACAAACGCTGATTCAATCAGCTGAAGTGACCAATGTATTGATTTTTGACTTAGATGTACACCAAGGCGATGGCACCGCAGCCATATTACAACACCAACCTTATGCATATACCTGCTCGATTCATTGTGAAAAGAATTTTCCATTTCGCAAATCCGCCAGCGATCTCGACATTGGTTTAGCTAATAATATGCAAGATGATGAATATTTAGGGGTTGTTGATGATACCTTGCGCTTTTTACTCAGAGAACTTAACCCTGATTTAGTGCTGTATGATGCCGGAGTTGATATTTGGCAACAAGATGGCTTAGGTAAGCTTGATGTTAGCTGGCAAGGCATTGAAAAACGTGATCACTTAGTGTTTAAGCGCTGTATTGAGCACAATACGCCAGTGGCAAGCGTGATTGGCGGAGGTTATGACAGAGATCACTTGCGCCTTGCAAAACGCCACGCAATTGTTATAGAGCAAGCTGCGCTGTTTTAAAAGCAGAGTATAAAACTGCTAAAACAGTATTTTTGACTACACTTTAAATTCATACCTTTATTGAGATCATTATGCGACTGTTGTTTATTTTGTTACTTGCATTTATGTCGAGTATTGCCAACGCCGAAGAAGAAGCTGTAAAAGAAGAGCTTCCGCCGATTAACCCAGCTTACAATGCAGAGCATGCTATGGTGCTCGTTAATCAAGGCTCGCGTATTTTTGCAGTTAGCCTACCGACTTATAAATTACCTCACGATGTGCAAGTTGTTTATCAAATTGAAAACCCAGATGTCGCTTTTTTAAGCCTGGTACGTGATGCAGAGCTTATTACTATCAAACCACAACCATTTAATATTCAACGGCTAATGCGTGGCGAAGAACTAACAATTACGGCAGATGTGTATGCCGGACACTACCAGCGCGATGGCAGTTTGGTTTATCAACATAGACCTATTGTAATGAGTAAATTACTTTATGCGCGGGAATTAACTGATTTGAACGAATCATCGCAGTGGCAAGAATACG
This sequence comes from Pseudoalteromonas sp. SG44-8, assembly GCF_014164125.1. NCBI lineage: Bacteria > Pseudomonadati > Pseudomonadota > Gammaproteobacteria > Alteromonadales > Pseudoalteromonadaceae > Pseudoalteromonas > Pseudoalteromonas sp. SG44-8. The sequence continues at coordinate 58,758 of NZ_JACJEQ010000005.1, forward strand.
ACATGATCACCCTCAAAAATAATGAGCGAATTTATATCCATAAAATAACCCAAGCACCGAGTTTTAATCACCTTATTTTTGCAGATTTAACTAATGCCTGTCTGCAAAAATTTCGCACATCAAAACGCGTCCCAAATGCTAGCGAATTAACCTATAAATTTGCCAACTGTGGCACCTTAAAGCCGCTCTATTTTGATGTTGAAGGTTTGCAGTCAAAGTGACTAAAAACTCAACGAGATATGTGAAATGTTGTTAATAACATTGAAAAACATGTTTGCTTGTTCATCAGGCATCACTTGCTCTCCCCAGTAGTAAACATAAGAGCGTCCATCACTGCCATGAAATTGTATCCAATGGTTATCCCGTTGAAGGTTTTGCATTATCTACTTCAACACCTTCACAACGCCAATAATCATCAGTCCATTTCATTGCTGCTGAACTAGCAGCGCTGAAAAACACATAATTAGAAAATACTAATTTTAAACATATTAAACTCTCAACAAAGTTATTTTAAATTTTTAATATAAAGCTTTAGTCGCAATAAAATAAAAAGGCAAAAATAAAGACCTGGCACTATTTATTTTTCTCTCCTTTTTTATTCTTCAAAAAAAAATAAAATTAAATTCCATACAGCTATCAACAATTTTATTTTCAGCGACTATACCTTTTATTATTTTTACTGATTCCCTGCTGTAGGGGTGCTTCAAATCACTATACTTATCAATAAGCTCTATTTCCCCTTTCGAATTTATAAAAACAAATAAATTCAACTTCGCTGCTTTAAAATCATTATGAGAGAATACACTTGAGTTAAGGGCCGTTACTTTTATAGAATCAAACAGTTCACTACCACAAAAGTTATAATCAACTCTAATAGAGCAGCCTTTAAAAGAGAGAGCACAATTAGGATCTGTAGCATATACCTCAAACATAAATATTAAGCTAAACATATAAAAAATAAGGCGTTTAATTTTCATACTTCACTCTCAGGGTAACTTTTTCCAACTTCGATAAATATCTTCACCGTTTGTAACAGTCCAATTTTCATTTGGCGATGGGGCGTTTGCAAAATTTGATAAAAAACGGTTGTATGGCCAATTTCATGAGCTAAAAGGGTATCAATAGACTGCATCATTGTAATTTTTCTTGCATTAAAGATATCAACATCTCCGTAATACACATAATTATCACTTGCCTGAAAAGCGGATTCTTCAGGGTCAAAGGGTCAGGTCTTGCATCTTGCATCTTGCATCTTGCCTTTTATTATAAAAGTCAAAAAGAAAGACCTGACCCTATTTATTCTTTTTCACACTCAACTCAAAAATTAGGTTTTCATTTCCTTCTATTAAGTAAGAAATTTTAACAACTCGTCCCTCTTGGATTGTATCTGAATCATGCTTTCTATTCGCAAAAAAGATGCTTTCTGTTCCGTAATCATTATACTTAAAGCGTACTCCACCAACTGTAAAAGTCTCTTCTCTACTATTTCTTTCAACAATTTGAATATCTTCAATAATTCCTTCAACTGTAGAATAACTTCCAGAGTCTATGTCATTAGATTTTGATACTAGGCCATAAAATGAAAGTGACTGCATTACAAAAAAGCCAAATACAAATAAGAAACCAAGCCAGAAGTTAACTTTCTTTTTAAATTGTAGTTTCTTCTCGTACCAGTATTTTATTTTCGGGCAGCACAATAATAGTAGAACAGAACAAACAAGTGTTAAGTAAAAACTAAATTTGGTGCCCATAAAATCGGACTGATAATAGATTTCAAACATAAACTAAATCTCCTCCGATTAATCTATTGGCGCGTCGTTGTCATATGTACCATATTAGCTCCGCTTCCCCAGCCAATATCAAAACCGAAAGACGTATTAGATACCACACCCGGCCCATAAGTTATAGCAACATCCAACCCAAAGGGACTAAATGTGAGCAGTCAAAGGGTCAGGTCTTACATCTTGCCTTTTATTATAAAAGTCAAAAAGAAAGACCTGACCCTACTAATTCTATATTAAACTCTCAACAACGTTATTTTAACTATTACTACAAAACTGTAATCGCAAATAAAATACAAAGGAAAATAGAAAGACCTGACCCCACCATTTCTAATTTATGAGTTTCAGTAACCTACACAGAATGCACTAACAAATCCATCATCTGCATTCAAATCAACTATTTCATCTTCTTTAAAGGGAATAACTAAAATACCATAACCAAATATTCCATCATCAATTTCACCATTACTCTTAAAAGCAAAAATATACTTTTCTACATTTTGATAATGGATTAAAAAGGTCTTACAATTACTTTTATATTCTGACTTACCAACCAGACTAACTTCCACACCTTCTTCAAAAACAGTACTAAATAAAGGAAGTGTAAAATAATTAAGAGAACCCAAATATTTATTAAAAGAAGCTAATTTGTCACTAAATGATTTTTTTGGCTCATTTACAGTGTTAATAAACTGTTCTAAAATAAAGTTGATTTTACTATAAGTAACATTTGTTCTTACATTATTGTAAAAAAGCACATCTTGGACTTCAAAACCAAAAGCGTTACAAGTTTCAAAACTTAAAACCTCAACACCATTAACATTTTGCTTACCATTAAATTTACAAAAATCACTAAAAAGCTCTTGAGAAAAGCTTTTATTGGTAATAAATAATAAAGATAACAAAAAATAATATTTCATAATTTAATCTCCAGCAGAATTCGATGCTCTTTTTCCTAAAGTATAAAAAGCAAGCTGAACTGCATTCTCATTCGCGCGTTATTGTAACTAACCAAAAACTGAGTAGATTGGGAGCCACTGCTCGATATAGACATTAGTGTAGCAAGAGTTTGAAATGCGCCAACTACCTCACCAGCAACACCACCTATCATATTGATATTCAGGCTTGAGTACATATCAAGTGTCCCTCGGTAGATTATATTGATTCCCCCTGACGACATATTACTCCCGATCTTAGTAGCTCCTAATTGAACTTGCCTCTTAGTTAAACCCATTGACTTTGAAAGCTCTTTCCCAGAATACTCCCTGCCCTCAATGATTTCTTCTAAAGTTGCCAACCTTAATCTCGCTTCATCTCTTGTTGATGCGCTTCTATTTAAATACCTTATATTTTGTAACTCATCATTTATCGTATCAACAGTGCCATAATTATTCTTTGCAAATTCAGCGGCCCCTTCCGCATTATACCACCATTGCATTGCTGAGGTGACGGCGCCATTGGCAAACTTTCCACCCGTAAGTTTAGACACTGTGCCACCAACTAAGCCTGCAATCGCTGTTCTTCTAACTGCATCTGCATAAGTTCCGGTTTTCGGATTCATAAATCCTTTCATACTGGCGGTGACTAAGGAGCTGACAAAGCCATGACCAAATTTACCACCTTGCAAGACTGCAGAAACGCCTCCTACCATCGCATGCGATGCCACATTTTGAACAGCAGTCCACCCACCAACATCAAAATCTAAGTTAGCACCAATGTGTTGAGAAATATCTATTGTAACCGACGAAATTACGTAAGCCTTTAAAGCTGCACCAAAACTACCGGTAACCGCATAGGTTTTTAAGCCTTGATATAACGGTAATGCATAAGGTGCCCAAATCCCTATTGCTATACTTACAGCCGCATCGAGTATCGGAATACTGGCAATGGCTTTGAGTATTGATGTAAGCCCCGTTATTTTCATTAGCTTTTTCAAGAAATAACCGCTGGGGTCGTTATAGGTCAGCGGGTTATTTAACACGTAACTATAGCGGTTATGACTTTGCGTTAAATTAGGGAACTGGACAAAGGGATCCGCTTGTAAAAAACGACCAATGTTGGCATCGTAGATGCGGCCATTCATGTGGATGACTTCCAGCTCATCCATTTGTTCGTGGCCAGTGAAGCTGCGCATTTGCGACAATAACATCGCATTGCTGGTGAGCGCTTGGCTTGTATAAACCTGTTGCTGCTTGCCCCACGGATCATAAATGTATTGGCCAATGCCTTTACCTTGGTGATCTGTAATTAGCACTGTAGAGCCAAGCATGTCTTTATGGGCTACTTGTACTTTTTGTGCTTGCCCTTCAATTTGGCTTAGTTCAGAAGAAAAGGGACAGCCATATATTTTTGATTTCCCATAATAGCTATCTGTCGTTAAAGTTACACTCCCACCCGATTAAGCTACTCACTTAACCAAACCATCCAGCTTGTCTCAAATTATCATTTAAAGCGTTATTATAAACCGAGCTAAATAATATAATTACCATTTTAAATTAATATGAAAATCTAATTTCCCCCACTCCAATTCTTAACTAACTTCTCAAACGGAATATCTACCGAAAGCACGCACACTTCTCCATTACCACTTTCATTTGAACGATATTCAAAATTAGCTATTAATTCAGAATATAAATTAGAATCAAACCAAATTGCAGAGACAACGAATTTATTATTTTCTTTATACTCTTCAATTTTAGAGTATAAAGATAATCGACTATCTTTTTTATTAAGTAAAAAAATTACACTTTCAATCTTCAAGCCTGAAAATTATTTAGGATAAAAAACATACAGCTGCGTTGCATCGTTGAAAATAGTTTCTGACTTATAAACATGTTCAATCAAATTTTCTTTTTTTGGACAACCATTCAGCGCTTTATTAATAAAGACTTCATTTGAGGTAATTGCTGCCATCATTACAAAAATTACATTAATCATTTTTTACACTCGACCTATACTCTTTGAAATTACAGATTCAGGTTTATTGCTTCATAACACTACTTATATGCCAGCATCGAAAAACCGTCACTGAGGAATTATGACAAGCTATTATGAAGCAAGTGAGCTGAACCCTATTTGTTCGTGGTTTTTGTGCAGTCAATTTCTTCTTCGTAAAGTTTGTCGCTGTAATACGTGGTGTCATTGGCGTTCACTTACATAAAACGCTGATGTTGCGGGCCACAAGTAAAGTTGAGGGTTTGCACATCTTTTAATATTTACGTGGGTTTACCCATAGCGTTATAGCTCGCGCTGGTGAAGCCGTCACCTCACGTCATGTTTCCACGGAAGTTTTAGCTAAAGGTGCGCCAACTACCGCTACGTACAGGTATTTACTCTAATTCAAGTTCAAATAAGTTGACAGGCAAAAAGAAAGACCTGACACGATTTATTTTTCTTCTAATCAACAATTTCTAAAAAAATTAAAATTCTAAATGCAATTGCAAATACTAAAAGTGATAAACCTAAATAAAAAGCAATTCTAAGTGGCAAAAATACGTCATCTTCATACTTACGTTTTCTATAAAAAAATAAAAAAAGTGTATTTATAATGAAAAGTAGAAGATAAATATAAAAATGACTCTTTAGCGTCATCAATAAAACCACTAATTGGATTATAAGAAAAAACCACGTTAAAGCTATTATAATCATCCCCCCTTAATTTTTTATTCCCGATAAAGCAGGTTTATTTATTAGTTTATTCGAATTGGTTTAAATCCACTGAAGTAATTGATGTTGCTAAGATGAACTGGTTCCTTAAAATAGCATCAAGCAAGTACTCAATTTGAACACTAAATCTCATTGTAAATTTAAGTCCCCCCAATTCAATTTATGCAACTCAACTGTAAGCTGTCTTACTTGTTGTCCATAGCCCCTACTCCCACCACATGTTAGCTCAGTTTTTAATCACATTCTTATATGATTAACCGACTGATTAATAAAATATTTAAAGTTATATATAGATCCAGATTATGAAAAATTAATAACTAAAGCCATAACAAAAGTAATAGCAATAAAGTTATCTATGATTAACTTTCTACTATATTATTTTCGTACACTGGCATACAACTCCTGCATTACAAGCTGTAAACCTTGCTGCATGTTCTCACTCGATTGTCCTGCAAAACCAAGCCGAGCATAGCTATAGTTTATGGGTTTTAAGCTACGTACTGAGTTGGTAAAGTAAAACTCGGCTTGGGTTTGTAAATATATACCTTGCTTTGCTAACTGCGCTTTTAAGTGCTGAGTGTCTTTATTAAAGTTGACCCACATCGCCATGCCGCCGTCGGGCTTTTTATATTCTATAGGATGCCCAAGTGCTTGTAGCTCTATTAAATAGGCATCCATCGCTTCATAGCGCTGTTTATACAGTTTGGTCATACGCTTTAAATGGCGTTCAAAGCCACCTTCTTTCATCCAGTGCGCCACAGCTAATTGCATGATCACATCGTTCTTATGGTTCATCAGCTGCTTCCACGCAATTAATTGCGCTAATACTTCAGGCGCTGCGCAGATATAACCGATACGTGCAGCTGAAAACATAATCTTTGAAAACGTCGATAGGTAAATAACGATGCCCGCGGGGTCATCGGCGGCCATGGGTTGTAATGGCTGACAGCGATAATGAAATTCATGGTCGTAGTCATCTTCGATGATCATAACGTTATGGGCATAACACAGTTGATAAATTTGCAAGCGCCGCGTTGGCGATAAGGTCACGGTAGTTGGATATTGGTGCAGCGGCGTTAAGTACAGCATTTTAATTGGATAACATTCCAGCTGGGCTTTTAAATCATCAACACATAAGCCTTCATCGTCTTGTTTTATATCAACCAATTGCGCGCCACAAGCTGCAAATGCTTGCCTTGCTGGCGGATAACCTAACGTTTCTACTGCGACAAAATCATCTTTTTTTATAAACGCTTTTGCGATTAAAAACAGTGCTTCTTGCGAGCCATTGCAGATCAATACATCGCTTACGTTTAAATTACGCGCTTTGTATAAGTAATCACAAATATGAGCTTTTAATTGCTCGTTACCACTGACCTGCCCATAATGCAGTTGATTGATATCTAAGTGATTACACACATGGCTGACGGAGCGTTTAAATTCTTTTTGTGGGAAACTGGCAAGATCAGGCAAGCCACCAGCAAAGTTATATCTATACGCAGTTAAATCCATTCCAGCAGCAGGCACAGCCAATGTTTTAGCAAATTGATAAGGTTTTGCTTTCAGTATTGGAGTACTTGAGGTACTAACACTACTTTGAATGGGCAATGACTTGGTGATCCGATAACCTGAGCGCTGCTGAGATTCAAGCCAGCCTTCCGCTACTAATAATTGCAATGCATTCATCACTGTATGGCGATTGAGCTGATAAGTGTTTGCCATGACACGCGCCGAGCTGAGTTTTACCCCTGGCGCAAGCTTGCCTTGCATTATGGCATTGCGTATCGCGCTGGCCAGTTGCAAATATTTGGCAGGCTCTGACTCATCAAATTCAATAACTAACGGCTGCATTACGACTCCAAAAACACTCTAAACTGGTCTAGTTAAAAAGCTAAAACTGGTTGTTTATTACTGACCAAAGTAGCGTACCTTTGTTATTCATAAATAGCAAAATATGGGGCTTATCATGTTTACAAAACACATTCATCAAACCAGTAAGCTGGCTTTAGAGCCACTGACACAAAACCACCTCGAGGGGCTATATCAAGCAGGCCAAGATCCACAAATATGGCGTTGGGTTTTAATAAATTACACCCAAACCCGTGCAATTCTCGATGATTGGTTTATCAATACAGCGCAGTTTAATGCCGAACAACAAATAGTCTACGCCATAGTTGATAAAGTAAGTAAGCAGGTGCTTGGTACTACACGTTTATTTAGGTTAGATAAACAAAATCGCAGCGCCGAGATTGGCCACACATTTATTGCTAAAAAGTGGCAACGTAGTTTTGTAAATACCCACGCTAAATACTTGCTACTGCAATATGCGTTCGAAGAATTAGGCTTAGTGCGTATTGCTTTTAATACCCATGAACAAAACCAAAAATCGCGTAATGCTATAGCACGCCTTGGCGCGCGCTTTGAAGGCATTAGTTATAAAGACAGGTTACTTGCTGATGGCTCATACCGAAACACCGCTCAGTTCAGTATTATAGACGAGCAATGGCCGACAATAAAATCTCAGTTAGAAGGAAAACTATAATGTACCCAGCGGCCCATTTTCAACAACATGATAGCAAGCAATTACAACAGTTAGTAAATAGCTATCCACTGGCGACCATTTTAATGCCTAATACACAAAACCAACTCAATGATATATGCCGCGTGCCATTATTATATGACCCAGCTCGCGAGGTTTTTATCGGCCATGTGGCCAAATATAATCCCCTGTCATCATTTGATGGTCAATCAGTGAAGCTATTGTTTAGTGGCGATGATTGCTATTTATCGCCCGCTTACGCACACAATAAAACCCTACCTAGTTGGCTTTATTCGAGTGTTTATGTGACAGCTAAAGTGCGTATTGTTAAAGACCAACAGCACAAAGAACAGATCATGCAACGACTAACCGATCATCTTGAGCAACACTTTACTGAGCATGCTACAGATAAATGGCAAATTAATGAGGTACCCGTACAGCATCGCCATGTAATGTACCAACAATTAAGCTTTATTGAATTTATTCCTAGTCACTGGTGTGGCAATTTTAAACTTAGTCAAAACAAGCCTGCTGAAATACGTGCAGCCATAAAACAAAGCTTAATGTTAGCGGGGAAACTCAGTATTGCTGAGTTAATCAATTAGCGGTGCTATAAAAATGAAAAAAGGCTCCTCGGAGATCTTAGAGCCTTTGGTTAACTTTGAAATAAACTCGGTTTAGTAATTAGTTAAAAGCAAACAGATGCGGGGCAATATTTTGGTAATCAACTGCCATGGCGATACTCAGTGCAGTGATATTCACAATTGAAAACGCAAATACTTGGCGTGCCCAACCACTAATATCAATATTACGACGATAACCTCGCAGCGCCATTAATAACCACCAAAAACTAGTAGTGCAAGCAACAGCTAAAAAAGCCATACCGGTATAACCGCCAATGGTTAATAACATTACCACTAACGCATATACCGCGATATACAACACAATATGATGTTTAGCTTTATCAATACCTTGCGCTACCGGTAATACCGGAATACACGCAGCTTGGTAGTCTTTATAGCGAAAAATAGCAATCGCATAAGAGTGCGGCATTTGCCACAAACTGAACATTACTAATAAGATCAACGCGCCAACATCAAACTGTGCTGAAACAGCGCAGTACCCTACCACTGGTGGTACTGCTCCTGATAAACTACCGATAAACGTGCCATACACTGAGCGACGCTTCATATATAAACTGTAAACACCCACGTATATGACATAACCAAACACAGCAAAAAATACCGCAATCCAGTTAGTAAAAACCATTAGTAAAGCAAAGCCTAGTAAGCCAAGTACTGTGCCATGCAGCAAAGCCGTGGTTGCAGACATTTCACCGGTAACGGTTACCCGTGTTCGCGTGCGCGCCATGCGAATATCAATATCACGGTCGATCACATTATTGATCACGCAACCTGAGGCTACCACCAGCGATAAGCCAACTAATGTAGCAAGCATTAGCCAGCCATCAATATCACCACGCGAGGCGAGTAAAAACCCACCCGCAACCGAGATCAAATTGCCCATGATAATGCCGGGCTTAGTGACCTTTAAATAACGACGAAACATCTGCAGTTCCCCTATTCTTTGCTTTACGAAAACGTACTAGCTGGGGCTAGTACATCATCATGGCGTTCGATTCGTAGATGATCCATACAGACAGGCCAACCACCATAACGATGATCAGCGCACTGAAGATGAACGATAACGAACTGGCTTTACCGTCTTCGGTGGTAAAGTTCAGGTGCAAGAAGTATTTTAAATGCACCCAAATTTGCACAATGGCCATTACGACAACACAGGCAAATGTGGTTGGTTTTGACAATGTACCGCTCATCACCGCCCAAAATGGAATGGCCGTTAGAATGATTGATAAAACAAAACCTATTAAATAGTCTTTAACACTGCCATGTGAAGCATCACTATGGCTTTGTGTATGTAGCTCATTAAATACATGTGATTCACTGTGGCTCATTACATCACTCCCATTAAGTAAACAACGGTAAATACGCAGATCCATACCACATCTAAAAAGTGCCAAAACAAACTTAAGCAACTTAAACGTGTAACGGTTGCTGGGTTTAAACCACGACGTGACACTTCGAACATCATCGTCGCCATCCAAATCAGACCAGCGGTTACGTGCATACCGTGTAAGCCTACTAGAGAGAAGAACGAGGTTAAAAATGCGCTGCGCTGCGGGCCATTACCATGGGCAATTAAATGATGAAATTCATAAATTTCCATACCAATAAACACAGCACCAAAAGCAAAAGTAATTGCCAGCCACGTTAATGTAGCGGCCTTCTTTTGCGCATGAGCTGAGATCATCGCAAAACCAAAAGTGATACTACTTAGTAGCAATGCAGCAGTTTCAACCGCTACAAAGTCCAGTTCAAAAATATCTTTGCCAGATACGCCACCCGCTGTATTCATATAAAGCACAGCGTAGGTTGCAAAAAATGAGGCAAACAATAAGCAGTCGGTCATTAAGTAAAGCCAAAAACCAAATACCGTATCGCCACCAGTATCATGATGCTCGTGAGCATGGGCATCATGATTGATGATATTTATATCTGCAGAGGTAGCACTCATGCGCTGAACTCCTTACCTTGGTTAAATGTTGTTGCACTTTTATTATGTGCACTTTCAATTTCAAGAATTTCTTCTGGTTGCACGTAGTAATCAACATCACTGGTGTAACAGCGCTTAAAGAATACCGTGATGCCAGCAATAACACCGACAATTGCCAACCACCAAATATGCCAAATCATGGCAAAACAGAATGTGGTAAAACACGCACTCATCATCACCCCTGCCGAAGTATTTTTTGGCATATGAATAGGCGCATAGCTTGCTTGTTGTTGATACGCTTGGCCTTTTTCTTTCATATCAGTCCAAGTATCGATATCGTGTACATGCGGTATAGTAGCGAAGTTATAGTATTGTGGTGGTGACGATGTTGACCACTCAAGTGTGTGTCCATTCCACGGATCGCCGGTTGTATCTTTTAATGCTTCGCGATTTTTAAAGCTCACAATAAGCTGTACAACTTGGAACAAAATACCAAACATAATGATCACCGCACCGACAAAGGCAATGTACAACCAGATATTCCAATCTGGGTTATTGGTGTGGTTTAAGCGACGTGTCATACCTAAGAAACCAAGTACGTATAACGGCATAAATGCAACAAAGAAACCAATTAACCAACACCAGAAAGACGCCTTGCCCCAACCTTCGTGAAGTTTAAAGCCCATTGCTTTCGGGAACCAAAATGCGAAACCAGCCAAGTATCCAAATACCGCACCGCCGATGATGGTGTTATGAAAATGTGCAATCAGGAATAGGCTGTTGTGTAATACATAATCAGCACCTGGGATTGCTAGTAGTACCCCTGTCATCCCGCCGATGGTAAAGGTCACCATAAAGCCAAGTGTCCAAAGTACAGGAACTGTGATGCGTAAACGACCACGATAAATAGTAAATAACCAGTTAAACAGTTTCACTCCGGTGGGCACCGCAATGACCATGGTCATTACGCCAAAGAAGGCATTAACATTAGCACTGGACCCCATAGTGAAGAAATGGTGTAACCAAACAATAAAACCTAAGATAGAAATTGCACCGCTGGCATAAACCATAGATTTATAACCAAATAAACGTTTACCAGTAAAGGTCGAGATAACTTCAGAGAAAATACCAAACGCAGGTAAAATCAAGATATACACTTCAGGATGACCCCAAGCCCAGAACAGGTTGATGTACATCATGGCGTTACCGCCAGCTTCATTAGTAAAGAAGTGGAAATCTAAATAACGGTCTAGCGTTAACATAGTCAACACCGCAGTTAAGATTGGGAATGACGCAGCAATTAAGATATTTGCCCATGTACATGTCCAGGTAAAAATTGGCATTTGCATTAAACGCATACCAGGGGCACGCATTTTAAACACTGTTACTAAAAAGTTTACTGCCGTTAATAGTGTACCAATACCTGATATTTGCAGTGCCCAAATATAATAATCGACCCCGACTCCAGGGCTAAAAGACATCTCCGATAGCGGCGGATAAGCCACCCAACCTGTTTTTGCAAATTCACCACAGAACAATGAAATATTAATTAATATTGCACCACCGGCAGTAAGCCAAAAACTTAGATTATTTAAAAACGGAAATGCTACATCGCGCGCACCAATTTGCAGTGGCAATACAATGTTCATTAGACCAATCATAAATGGCATCGCCATAAAGATGATCATGATCACCCCATGCGCGGTGAAGATTTGGTCATAATGCTCTGGCGGCAAATAACCCGTTGCGCCTCCTGTAGCAAGCGCCAATTGTGCCCGCATCATAATGGCATCTGAGAAACCACGAAACAGCATGATCAAGGCAAGGATAATGTACATCACACCTAAGCGTTTATGATCGATTGAGGTGATCCAGTCGTGCCATAGCACCCCCCATTTTTTATATTTTGTGACTAAAGCTGCAATCAATGCCCCTGCAATCACTACTACCGCCATTGTCACCATCAAAATAGGTTCATGAAACGGAATGGCATCTAACGATAATTTTCCAAATAACGACATAATTATTCCTCGCCCTCGCTGTGCATTGTGTGATTTTCATGACCGCTGTGCTCAGGCATTGCACTGTGCATTTTGTTCATATCACCATGTGCTTGCATATATTTCATAATGATGGTGTGGAACAAGCCATCATCAACATCAGCAAAATAAGTCACCGGGTTGTTTTCACTCGGTAATGCCAGTGCATCATAATTCGCTTTAGTGAGCGTATTAGCTTGGCTTTTCACCTTGTTTACCCACGTATCAAAGTCAGCTTGCGTTGGCGTAGCTATGGCATTAAATTTCATACCAGTAAAACCTGCACCGCTGTAGTTAGCAGAAAAGCCTTTAAACGTACCCGGTTCATTAGCAATTAAATGCAACTTAGTTTCCATGCCCGCCATCGAGTAGATTTGGCTACCTAGTTGTGGGATGAAAAATGAGTTCATGGTACTTTCTGAGGTGATTTTATATTCCACCGGTACATTGGCTGGAAATACCAATTCATTAACCGTAGCAATACCTTGCTCAGGATAAATAAACAGCCATTTCCAATTCAGTGATACCACTTCAACTGTTAAGTGTTTGCCTTTACCTTCAAGCGGTTTATAAGGGTCAAGCTGTTGCGTTGATTGCCAAGTAATGACACCCAGTACAATCACTATCACAATAGGAATGGCCCAGACTGCGGCTTCAATTTTTCCTGAGTGTGCCCATTTTGGCGCATAAATTTGCTGCTCTTGGCCATCACGATATTTCCACGCAAAGTACAAGGTCATCACAATCACAGGAATAACCACAATTAACATCAGCACAGTGGCAATGATGATCAGATTTTTTTCATCTATCCCAACTTGCCCTTTTGGATCAAGCACCCCGCCTTTACAGCCAGTCAGTGCGAGCACAGTTGTGCCCAGAGCAATATTACAGAGGTTTCGAATTAACAAAGGACTATCCTACAACCTAAAATTTGATATGTGCTGCCCCTACAACTCTAAATAAAAGCGTAAAAACAACGGTTTGAATATTCCTCAGGTAACTTTTTAGCGCCATAAAAAATACTAAGCATCAAAAAAGCAATAAAGGAATTTGAGGGTGTTGGTTGAATCGCAGGTACACTGCGGCTAAGCGTTATTACAGCGGACAGAATCAGCAGATTAGTTAAAAAGCCAAACTATCTATAACGAGTAGCGTTCAACCATTAACAAGAGGTGGAGCACGACAACCATGAGCGCTGTGTACTACTAAAGATGTTTTTGTTTGACGAAAAGCAAAGGCTGCTTTGCGTAAAATAACCCCAGCACGACGCGCTGGGAAAAAGTGAAAAATCAACCAACATAAACCAATGAGTAACTGGCACGACACAACTGGATATGCCAAAAAGCCCAATACATTAATTAAAGATGACTCATATACAGCCCCTTCAGTTAATAAGCTTTTTAGCTCTGTCGCATCTTCAATACTACCATTTACCAGCATGGCTGAATTAATTAATAAAATAACTAATACAGAAAATAGCTCTCGTCCGGCAAAAAGTGCACGCGCACGCAACTGCCATCTACTAAGCGTAGAGTGCGTTTTTGCTGGCGGACAATTTTGCGAATTCAAACGTATATGGCCTTATTGGTTATATATTACGAAGTAAAGAGATTGGCTTTACGCTATTTTCCACTTCGTTGTTATGATCTTCATCAATAAAGTTTCAGTAATTACTGAAATTTCGGGATGATTATAACAAAGTCAACACAAGCTACAAGTATAAAACAACATAGCGGGCTAACTTTTTATTAATATATTGAATTACAGCTATAAAAAAAGCGCCATACTGGCGCTTTAAAAATAACTTAAATGATAATTGGCGGCTTTTATAAAATAAAAAGCAACTCAAGCTAAGTTATCCCCTAACTTGAGTCGTCTTTTTGACAACATCTTCACACACAATTATAAAGATTCGTTTAATAGCGTATTCGCTATTGAATTTGGTATTGGCTGCTTCGCCATCTAACTGCGTATCGGTTAAAATAAAAAGCAACTCAAGCCAAGTTATCCCCTAACTTGAGTCGTCTTTTTGACAACATCTTCACACACAATTATAAAGATTCGTTTAATAGCGTATTCGCTATTGAATTTGGTATTGGCTGCTTCGCCATCTAACTGCATGTCGGTTAAAATAAAAAGCAACTCAAGCCAAGTTATCCCCTAACTTGAGTCGTCTTTTTGACAACATCTTCACACACAATTATAAAGATTCGGTTCTAATATTTTTCAATACGTATTGTAGATTCACTGATGAACAATAAGTTCATTTAATCGCGTGGCAGTAAATAAAAGCAGTTCAAGCTCAGGTTAACTAAACTTGAACTGTCTTTTTGACAACATCTTCACACACAATTATAAAGATTCAGTTTTAGCGTTGTTCAATAAACACTGTAATTCAGTGACAAACTTTCAGTTCGTCCAATCATGTGGCAGTAAAATAAAAACAGTTCAAGCCCAGTTTGTACTAAACTTGAACCGCCTTTGACAACATCTTCACACACAATTATAAAGATTCTTTGTAAGCGGCTTGTTCATTTCGCTTCCTTGAAACTAAATTTAGTGTAATAGCTCAAAGCTTACAACTGATAAAAATAAATCTGATAGATGAAAAAAATTAACTCATAGACTTTAGTCTAAATTTTAGCCCTAAAATCAACTTAAATGTTCACAAAAAACTTTATCAAAAGATATTATTTTATAATAAACAATCAATTGAAAATAAAGCCCGCTAAGCATCATATATATGGAAAATGATTTCACTTAAAGTGAAGATAATTTTGGACCGATCCAGCTTAATATTATATTCTCAACAAATTGCAGAATAAGAATAACAGGATATTAATATGATTCGCAAAACCATACTAGTTGGCTTACTTAGTTACTCATTTAGCTTAACTGCCGCACCAATCGCAATGCACCAAATTAAAGGATTAAACAAAGCAGCGATTACACACGCTGATCTTGATCCTTTACTAGATACGCTAGCTACTCACCCCAGCATAGAGCGAAAAAATTTAGGTAAATCAATTGATGCATTTTATATTGGCTCGGGGCCAATCAAAGTTATGATGTGGAGCCAAATGCATGGTGATGAAAATACGGCAAGTGCCGCATTAACGGATTTTTTAAGCTATGCAATCGAAACAAAAAATGATGCATAGCGAGAAAATTGGCAAAACAAACTATCACTGATGATCATTCCTATGGTCAATCCCGATGGCGCACAGCTGCAAACCCGTTTTAATGCGCAAGGAATAGATTTAAACCGCGATGCTAAAGCGTGGAGCTAAAGCACACTTTTTACTACGCAACGATAAACACATCGAATACGCCGTATTAGGTAGTCAACTTATAAAACTTTAAATTTAAGTACGTTAGCCCTGTTCTCAGGGCTTGTTATTTTTTGCGATCTTTTTTGGCTGTATTTTTACGTAGATAATAACGATACCAACCTAGCCAAGCCAACCCTAAACTTGCCAACGAGGCGATGATCCATAGCACTTTAAGGCTTAGCCCACCTACACTGCCATTATGCAGTGGATGTAGCCAGTTTTTGATTTGGTTACTTGTTCCTTGCTGCCTAAGATCGAAGACCTTCACTACCTCACCTGAGCGCGGATTAATATCAATATAACTGTTTGGAAAACGTGTCGATTTATCATCACTTACCTGCATGCGCAGTCGATAATAGCCTTGGTTTACGCTGGGAGTTTCTATCCATGCAAGTCGCGCTTTAGGCAGTTGTGTTTGTGCTATTTTCACAGCCTGAGTAACACTAATTTGCGGGTTTGAAAAAGTTAACTGTGGTGCTGGTCTTGCAGCACTTTCGACTTTACCCAGTGCCCAGCCAAGCAAGCCATTGGTCTCTTTGGGCAAGGCTAGCATCGCACCGGTACTAGTAAGAATAAGCAAGGGTAACAACACCACTAAACCGATTGTTTTATGCCAATCGTACATGCGTCCTAATAAAGCAGCGCGGCGCTTAAAACGCAATTGCCTCAACCAAAAACCTGACTTAGGCCACCACGCAACTAAACCTGTGAGTAATAAGAGCGCGCTGCCAATTCCAAGGTAACCGACAATAATTGTCCCTGTACTGCCAAGTAGTAAAGTAAAGTGCAAGTTATACAGCCAAGTTACTAGGTAATCGCCCCAAAATGACTGTCTGAGCAAGGTGCTGCCATCAGCTGACAACCACACCATCATAGGTGCAAAATCCTGCCCTTGAGTCTCTTGAGGGTTATAATAGCGCGCCGGAATGAATTGTTGTTCAGGGGTCACTTCAAACCGCCACGGTCCCAGCTTATCTGGATACTGCATGCGTAATGTTTTTAATGCAGTGTTGTAATCACACGGTTGCTGCGCTGCATTCGCTAATTCCGGATGCAACCAGGTATCTATTTGCGGATAATAAACAAGTGCAGCTCCTGACAAGCAAAGGATTACAAAAAACATGCCAAGGCTTAACCCCAACCATAGATGGAGTCGCCTTGCCAACTTGCGCCACGCGAGTAACTGCTTACTCATTAATACTTAAACTTAATTGCAACAGATATAGCACGACCTTGTGCTGGGCTATGCAGAGTTTACGAGTCATCCCACTATACATATTCATAATACTCATCAGTTAAATTATCAACTTGCGTGCTTAACATCAGTGCCGAATTAACGTCATAAGTTGCTTTAAGCCTAAGTAGTGTAAAGTCACCATATCGTCCTTGGCTATTACTTAGTGCTAATTCGTAATCAAAAAGCGCACGCAGTTTCGCAGCCAAGTTTAATTGCGTTGTTAATTAAGTTGTTAATTGATAATCAATGCCTGCAGTGAATAAACGATTAGAAATACATCATATTATACAGTCCATACGAGCTTCACTGGGTGTGACATATTGTCGCAGTGGTCGATTACTTGACACATTTTAGCCGTAAGTGGGCATTAAAAAAGCGCCTGTTATTAAAGAGGCGCTTTTTAATGTATATTTGCTAGCTATCACGAGCTTATAATATTTGGTTTTCTTTCCAAACTTGCTCTTTTGCCATACGCTTTTTGCGTTTGTCGCATGGGTCATCACAATCACAGGCTTTATCAATGCCTACAGAGCCTAAACCACCACAGCTGCTGGCCATAGATTTCTTTTGCACTATCATGCCCACAGCCATCGCTGCGACAATTAAAAGCAGTAAACCAAACGTAAGAAGAAAAAGTGACATTGCTTAGCCCCTATTGATCAGCAATAAAATAATGCTTGATGATAATCACCAAGCTGTTGCTATTATAAACTGATTTAAACCGCGCTACAAATAGGGTTTAAATGCAGGGCTCGAATAAGTCACTAAGCCATCTTTTGATTTGCCGATCAGATAAACCGGTAAATCATTTTTTTCAGCATAGGCTTTGGCTTTATCCATCCCCATCACAGTCAGTGCTGTTGCAAGGCCGTCAGCTGTCATCGCTGATGGATGCAATACAGTAACCGATACTAGATCATGGCGACTTGGCATACCGGTTGCCGGATCAATTAAATGGCTATAGGTAATACCATCCATCTCATAGTAAATGCGATAATCACCCGATGTCGCAATGCCGTTATTACCCGGCGCTAATACACGGTGCACTTTACGCACACCAGGCTCAGCATCCGGTTGCTCAATAGCGATACGCCAATCTTGATCATTCGGTTTTTTACCTGATACACGTAACTCACCACCAATCTCAACCATATAATCAGTTAAGTCATGGCTTTCTAATAATTCAGCTACTTTATCTATCCCATAACCCTTTGCAGTAGAAGAAAATGATAATTCTAACCCCGCTACTGTTTTCGCCAGGCCTTGCTCAGTCAGTATTAGTTTATCAACCCCAATTTGTGCAACCATGGCTGCGAGTTCTTCATCTGTTGGACGTTTTGTTGGTTTTTTATCAGGACCAAAACCCCATAAATCAATCAGTGGCCCCATAGTCACATCAAGAGTCTTAGTAGACTCTCCTAAGCGGATGGACTCGCTTACAACTGCTCTAAAATCACGGCTAATAGGCATAACTTGACCAGCGGGAAGACGATTAAAAGTGTTGATTTCAGAATCATCAATATAAGTCGACATTGATTGATTTATATCTTTGAGCAACAGAGTTACTTCTGGTAATAAATTTAATGAATCCAGCTTTTGTTGCTTGGCGAAGACCTTAATATGGTAAGTAGTACCCATAGTTTTACCTTCAAGGTATAACTCTTGGGGCTCATCATTTTGGCCACAGCCACTAATGAGTAAAGTGAGGGTAAGAAAAAAGATGGCAATCATGCCTTGTCGGTGAAAAACTCTATTCATAGCAGCCTACTTAAGTAATGGAAATAAAAAAGCCCCGTAACATATATTGCTACGAGGCTGATATTCTAACCAAAACTAAACTGTTTTGATACGGGTGTTAGCCACCGAAATCATCTAGTAAGATATTTTCGTCTTCAACACCTAAGTCTTTCAACATAGTGATAACAGCGGCGTTCATCATTGGAGGACCACACATGTAGAACTCACAATCTTCTGGCGCTTCGTGATCTTTAAGATAGTTCTCAAATAACACGTTATGGATAAAGCCAGTATAGCCTTCCCAGTTATCTTCTGGTTGTGGATCTGAAAGCGCGGTATGCCATACGAAGTTATCATTTTCAGCCGCTAGGCCGTCAAAATCTTCAACATAGAACATTTCACGCTTAGAACGTGCACCATACCAGAAACTCATCTTACGCTTAGAGTTCAAACGCTTAAGTTGGTCAAAGATGTGTGAACGCATAGGTGCCATACCAGCACCACCACCTACAAATACCATTTCAGCATCAGTATCTTTTGCAAAGAACTCACCAAATGGACCAGAGATAGTTACTTTATCACCTTCTTTAAGTGACCAAATGTACGATGACATTTTACCACAAGGTAAGCTTAAATCTCTTGGCGGCGGCGCAGCGATACGCACGTTAAGCATGATGATGCCTTCTTCTTCTGGGTAGTTAGCCATTGAGTAAGCACGAATTGTTTCTTCGTCTACTTTTGACTCCAGCTTGAAGAAACCAAAATGGTTCCAATCGCCACGATACTCTTCTGGTACATCGAAATCAGCATATTTAACGTGATGCGCAGGGGCTTCAATCTGAATATAACCACCGGCACGAAACGGTACTGACTCGCCATCAGGGATCTGTAGTTTAAGCTCTTTAATGAAAGTTGCTTTGTTATCGTTAGAAATAACTTCACAATCCCATTTTTTAACACCGAAAATTGACTCTTCAAGTTCAATTTCCATGTCATTTTTAACATTTACCTGACACGCTAAACGACAGCCTTCACGGGCTTCACCTTTAGAGATGTGATCTAGTTCAGTTGGTAAGATATCGCCGCCACCAGAATGAATGTGTACACGACACTGACCACAAGACCCACCGCCACCACATGCAGATGATACGAAAATACCTGACTCAGATAACGCGCCTAAAAGCTTGGTACCTGCAGATGTTGTAATGGCTTTGTCTGGATCGCCATTTACGCCAATGATGATGTCACCGCTTGCAACTAACTGAGATTTAGCACCAATGATGACTAAAACTAGCAGTACAACGATAGCGATGAAAACACCAACGCCTAAGAAAATCTCATAACTCATGATTTATCCTCGCTACCTATTAAAGTGAAATGCCAGAGAATGACATAAAGCCAAGACCCATCAAGCCAACAGTGATAAAGGTAATACCTAAACCACGTAAGCCGTCTGGCACGTCTGAATATTTCATTTTCTCACGGATACCAGCAAGCAAAGTAATTGCTAGCGCCCAACCCACACCAGAACCGATACCATAAACCACTGATTCAGTGAAGTTATAGTTACGTTCAACCATGAAAGATACCGCACCAAAGATTGCACAGTTAACTGTGATCAATGGTAGGAAGATACCTAACGCGTTATAAAGTGCTGGGAAGAACTTATCTAATGCCATTTCAAGAATTTGTACAAGTGCTGCAATAACACCGATAAACGTCAAGAAACGTAAAAAGCTAAGATCCGCGTCAGGATAACCAAGCCACTCAAGTGCACCAGGTGCAAGAACCGCATGATAAACCAAGTTGTTAACTGGTACTGAGATACCCAATACCACGATAACTGCCACACCTAGACCGATAGACGTTGTAACTTTCTTTGATACTGCAAGGAAAGTACACATACCTAGGAAGAAGGCCAAAGCTAAGTTTTCAATGAAAACTGCTTTTACGAATAAACTAATATAATGTTCCACAGTCTGCCCCTTACCCTTTCGCTTCTACTTGGTCTTTCTTATAAGTACGAAGTACCCAAATGAATAAACCAATGATGAAGAATGCACTAGGCGGTAAAATCAATAGACCCATAGGTTGATACCAACCACCATCTTGTACAAGAGGGATGATTTCAACACCAAATAATGACCCTTTACCAAATAGTTCACGAATAAAGCCAACAGTCAGTAACACTACTGAGTAACCTAAGCCATTACCGATACCATCAAGGAACGACATTACTGGCGGCGACTTCATTGCGTATGCTTCTGCACGACCCATCACGATACAGTTAGTAATGATTAGACCAACGAATACAGACAACTCTTTCGCCGTAGCATAAGAGAAGGCTTGTAATACTTGGTCAACAACGATTACCAATGATGCAATAATGGTCATTTGCACGATAATACGTACAGATGACGGGATCTGGTTACGAATAATTGAGATAAAGAAGCTTGAGAACGCTGTTACCAAGGTCAATGCGATTGACATGATTAAAGCATTTTTTAAGCTCGACGTTACCGCAAGCGCAGAACAAATACCAAGTACTTGTAATGCGATTGGGTTATTTGCCAGTACCGGACCAAATAGGACCGACTTCATTTCTTTAGTATCAGCCATTATTTCAACGCTCCTTCACGTACTCTCGCAAGGAAAGGACCAAAGCCGTTTTCGCCAGTCCAAAAGTCAACTGTGTGATCAACACCATTTGAAGTTAAAGTTGCACCAGATAAACCATCAATTTGATGATCATTTTTAGCGCCGCTTTTTACTACATCAATAGGTAGCTCTTTGCCACCCCATTTAGCAGTCCATTGTGGATTTTGAATTTCCCCACCTAGACCTGGTGTTTCACCGTGCTTATAAAAGTTAATATCTTTAATTGTCTCGCCATCGCTTTCAAGCGCTAAGAAACCATACATAATACCCCAAAGGCCATAACCTTGGATTGGTAAAATGATAGCATCTGTAGAACCGTCTGCTTTTTTCGAGATATATGCAGGAGACTCATGAGTCATACGCTGAATACCAGCGATATCCTTAATGCCCTCTGCTTTTAATGCAAAGCTAATTTTTTGATCAAACTTGCTTTTTTCAAAATCGAAAGCGTCGATTTTAGCCTGAACTGCTTCGCCAGTTTGAGACTCACCTGTTTCCATATTAACTAGGCGAGTTTCGATCTTAGCTTTAAAAGTTTCTGATACAGAACCAGACACATCAATGCCCGCAGCTGCCAAGATATTTTTTTGAATATCTTGCGTTTTGTTAGCTTGCTGTAAAGGGCGAAGCTGAACTGAAGCAAACGATACGATGATTGCACACACTAAACATAGTGCTACAACAACGCTTAGCGTTTTGCCGATTGATTCGTTATTACTAGACATTACGTGCCAACCTCCGCTTGATATTAGCTTGCACTACGAAGTGATCGAACAATGGTGCAAATAAGTTAGCAAATAAGATTGCTAGCATCATACCCTCAGGGAATGCAGGGTTAATTACACGGATCATTACTACCATCACACCAATTAGTGCGCCATATGCGAACTTTGCTTTGTCAGTAAATGCTGCAGACACAGGGTCTGTCGCCATAAAGAACATACCAAAAGCAAAACCACCAAGTACAAAGTGCCAATGCCAAGGCATTGCAAATACTGGGTTAGTATCAGAACCAACAGCGTTTAATAAGAATGCTGTTGCCACCATACCCAAGAACACACCTAGCACGATGCGCCATGAAGCAATACGTACGTAAATGAGGAATAAGCCACCAACTAGCAATGCAAGTGTAGATGTCTCACCTACTGAACCTTGAATGAAACCATAAAACGCATCCCACCAAAGAGCCATGTTGCTGTAATCAAGTGAACCAACAAACGCTTGACCTAGCATAGTTGCACCAGAGAATGAATCTACTGCTGTCCATACTGTGTCACCTGAAATTTGTGCAGGGTATGCGAAGAATAAAAACGCACGACCCGCTAATGCAGGGTTTAAGAAGTTACGACCAGTACCACCAAAGATTTCTTTAGCGATTACTACACCGAATGTAATACCTAGTGCAACTTGCCATAAAGGAATGGTTGCAGGTAGGATAAGCGCGAATAACACAGACGTTACGAAGAAACCTTCGTTAATTTCATGCTTACGCACTGAAGCAAATATAACTTCCCAGAAACCACCTACAGCAAATGTAACTGCGTAAATAGGTAGGAAGAAACATGCGCCATAAAACATTTTAGCGCCCCAGCCGGATTCAGCAGTTAATTCACCACCAAATATCTGGAACAGGCCAACTTGCCAAGAATTTGCTAGTTCAAAACCTTGTGCTAATGCACCAGCGGCCTGATGACCGATATTGAACATACCAAAAAACATTGCAGGGAACGTCGCCATCCACACTAAAATCATCATGCGTTTTAGGTCGATGTTATCACGAACGTGTGTCGCGCCTTTATTTACGTGACCAGGGGTATAAAAAATAGTTGCAGCTGCTTCATACAGCGCATAAAACTTTTCATGTTTACCACCGGCTTCAAAATGCGGCTCGATATCTTCTAGAAATTTCTTTAAACCCATCTCTCTAGCCTTCCTTCTCGATCGTAGTCAAGCAATCGCGTAGGATTGAACCATACTCGTATTTGCCTGGACAAACGAAGGTACATAACGCTAAATCTTCTTCATCAAGTTCAAGCGCCCCTAATGAAATTGCACTATCCAAATCACGGGCAATTAAGTCACGTAATAAAGGCGTTGGCAAAATATCTAAAGGCATAACACGCTCATAGCTACCAAGTGGTACCATGGCACGTTTTGAACCACCTGTTGACGTTGTCATTTTAAATAAACGACTCGGTGTTAGGTGTGATAAGAAAGTACGTGTTACAGAGAATTTATCTGTGCCTGGAGCAATCCAACCAAACAACTCTTTTTCGCGACCTTCAAGTAATACCGATACTTGAATGTGGTAACGACCTAAGAATGCTTGAGGACCTTGTGAAGTAGCGCCCGCTAAAACAGAGCCAGAGATAACACGGTTATCGCCGTCTTCTAATTCGCCTGCAACTAAATCATCTAAAGCAGCACCCAGTTGAGTTTTCACTAAACGTGGGTTTTTAACACGCGGACCAGCAAGAGAAATCACACGGTCTGTGCTAATTTCACCAGTTAGGAATAAGTGACCAAAGGCAATAACGTCTTGGTAACCGATATGCCAAACTTGCTTGCTTACCGATACTGGATCTAAGTGATGGATATGTGTGCCAACAAGGCCAGCCGGATGTACGCCACCAAACTCATGTACTTCTACTTGAGGAATTGATGAGCTAGGTACTTGGCTACCTGCTTGTTTACAAACAAATACCTTACCATCGGTCAGACGTGATACTACAGCTAAACCTGCTTCAAATGCTTGTACATTTTCAGCAATAATCACTGCAGGATCTGCAGCAAGAGGGTTAGTGTCGATAGCCGTCACAAAGATCGAACTAGGATTTGCATCCACAGCCGCTACTTTGCTGAATGGGCGAGCACGTAATGCTGTCCATTGACCTGACTGGATTAGTACTTCTTTGGCTTTTTCACGATCGAGACTCGAAAGTTGCTCAGTCGAGAAAGCGTCAAAGGTGATTTGCTCACTGCCGTTTATTTCAATAACGACAGATTGCAGCACACGTTTTGCACCACGATTAATTTCTTTTACTGTACCAGCAGCTGG
This sequence comes from Pseudoalteromonas sp. SG44-8, assembly GCF_014164125.1. Classification (NCBI taxonomy): domain Bacteria; kingdom Pseudomonadati; phylum Pseudomonadota; class Gammaproteobacteria; order Alteromonadales; family Pseudoalteromonadaceae; genus Pseudoalteromonas; species Pseudoalteromonas sp. SG44-8. The sequence continues at coordinate 83,379 of NZ_JACJEQ010000005.1, forward strand.
AGCAGTAAATAATACACCTGGGTTCTTTTTGTCTTCAAAAAGTACCTGGCCTTTTTTAACTTGGTCATCCACACGAACATGCATGGTTGGACGCATACCAATAAACTCTTCACCTAGCACAGCTACACGTTTGACGGTAGAACCATCATGAATAACTTGCTGAGGCGCGCCCTCTATGGGTAAGTCCAGACCTTTTTTTATGTTGATCATACGCACTTGCACTACATTAACGGAAAGAAACTGAAAAATCGTACCGACCACGTCGCTTTTCTTGATAACCCTAAGCCAAATTCAAGATAACGAAGAACCGCCTGTTTAAATTACAAAACAAGCAACGCAGTAAAATTCCTCACATATATTGCCCGAATTTTAACATCAATCAGGGTCACTATGCGAGTGTAATTATGAAATTTATACGACAGGAGCAGTTATTTAACCTATTAGCCGCATTTGAATAAAATTCAATATAGACCAAAGTGCTATTGCTTGCGAGGTGGGATGGAAATTAATCCGCTAAATAACGATAAAGTAAAATTTATCAATAAAAAAAGTCGCCATAGCGACTTTTCAAATAAACATGGCTGAATTAATCAATCATGTTAGCTATAGCGGCAACTGGATCGACATCTTGTTCATAATCAACAGCATCAATACCAAACCCAAATAAACGTAAAAACTCATTGTGGTAACCCACGTAATCAGTTAATTCGTCTATTGTTTCTGTGGTTACGCTGTCCCACACAGTTTGAATACGCGCTTGTACATCATCTTCCAGCTCTTTGTAGTTTTGGAATAAATGACCGCCGTCATCAAAGCGTGGTGAGTCTCCATAAAGGTTCTCAGTAAATAACGCGTGAATTTGCTCGATTGTGCCTTCATAGGTCCCATCCGCTTTCATTACTTTAAATAGCGCTGAAATATAAAGCGGCATAATAGGAATTGCAGAACTTGCTTGGGTGACCACTGCATTTAATGATGATACATAAGCTTCACCGTTTAATGCTTTAGTTGATTCTTTGATTGCTACGGTTGCGCGATCTAAATCTTCTTTCGCTTTACCAATAGTCGCGTGACCGTAAATTGGCCATGTTAGTTCTTTACCGATATAAGTATAAGCACTGGTTTTAAAGTTATCAGCTAGTACATCAGCCTCTTTTAATGCATCAATCCACATTTCCCAGTCTTCGCCGCCCATCACTTTAATAGTGTTATCAATATCATCTTGGTTTGCAGCTTCTACAGTAATAGCATCAATTTCACGTTTTGAGGTGTTTAAGTTTTTAGTCGTAACTGAGTTACCAATTGGCTTAAGCGTTGATGAGTAAACTTCGCCGGTATTTGGATCAGTTCGACGCGGCGATGCAAGGCTGTATATAACTAGGTCTACTTTGCCTAAATCCGCTTTAATTGTATCAATCGCTTTTTGTTTGATTTCGTTAGAGAACGCATCGCCATTAATATTTTTTGACCATAAACCTTCAGCGTCTGCGGCCGCTTGAAATGCAGCAGTATTATACCAACCTGCAGAACCGGTTTTACGCTCAGTACCTTCTTTTTCGAAAAAAATACCTAAAGTTTTAGCACCGCCACCAAATGCAGCAGTAATACGAGATGCAAGGCCATAGCCAGTTGAAGCACCGATAACTAATACATTTTTAGGGGCATTTTTTAATGCGCCTTGTTGTTTTACATAGTTAATTTGTTCTTGTACGTGCTCTGCACAACCTACTGGGTGGGCGTTAGTACAAATGAAACCGCGAATTTTAGGCTTAATGACCATTGATCATCCTATATTTATCTCAATAAAAATTAGCGCTAGTTTAAAGGCTAATTGTAAAAATACAGGTCTGATGAGTTTTGTGTACTCTCAGACCTTGCCGCTAATCTAATTTAGAGCCACCTAAACAAGTCGGTGAGTCAGCAACCTGACCACTTTGCTCTGTAAATTCATCAGGCGTAAAAGTATGGATAGCCAATGCATGAATATGATTCGCTAACTCATCTTTTAGCACTTCATTAATTTGACGATGGCGTTGCAATAAACGTTTACCGCTAAACTCTTCACTTACTACAATTACTTTAAAGTGTGAATCGCTACCACGACTATGCATATGGCTTTCGTTCACCACATTAAGGTGCTTACACGCAATCGCATCAGCTAACTTGCTTTCAATCTGTTGTTGCATTGACATAAAACACTCATATTTTACTGGTTATTTATGTGCTTACTATATCAAGGCCACTACTATAAAGGCCAACAAATATTCATTTTTGAAAAATTGTTCGAAAAGTTAAGTTGATTCGAGGGTGTGCCAAACGTGTTTGTTTAGGAAGCGCATGTAGATATTGTTGCTGGCTAAGTCCATTCATAACCAAGCAACTCCCGCTGTGTAACGTAAGCGAAGTGACTTCCTTGGTTACTTTATGTTTTATTTTAAATACTCGTTCAGCCCCTAATGAAATCGATACAATAATAGGCTCATGGCCAAGTTCTGCTTCATCATCGGCGTGCCAGCCCATGCAATCATTCCCATCACGGTATAAGTTAACTAATAAGGCATTAAATCCAACATCAAATTGTTTATTTAATCGCTGTCGCATGGCATCTAATACATCAGGCCATGGTTCAACATTTAATGTCGAACCAGAATAACCGTAACGTACACCAGCATCAGCAATAAAACATTGCATACGTGGAATGGGGTTCGTTTTCCCAAACACGGTCGTTTTTGGTTGCTGCCAAGTCAGTGAGTCGCGTAAATAGTAGAATAAATCGAGACTTTTTTGCGCACTTAACGCTTTTGCTTGGTAGTAAAAGCCATTTGGTAACATATGGGGGTTGGCCTTTTGCCGTTGCATGTTAGAATTTACCTATCATTTGATTACTGATCACTAACTATTATGACCACGCAAGCACAGTTCGGCGATAAAACATTTACTCTTGAACGTTTTCCTTTGGATCAAAAAAACCGTAGCTTACAAGCTTGGGATTCAGCAGACGAGTACCTAATTGACTATGTTACTGAACATTATCCTGATTGTCGCTCTTTGCTGATTTTAAATGATAGTTTTGGAGCCTTGTCTTGTTATTTTAGTAAACAACAATTAACGGTTTGTTCAGTAAACGATTCTTATATTAGCCACCAAGCGGCGGCTTACAACTTAGCAGAAAATAAAATACCAACCACCGCATTTAGCCAGCTAGATAGCTTATCGGCTTTGCCTGAACACGTTGATTTAGTTATTTTAAAAGTGCCACGCACATTGGGCTTCTTGCAATATCAATTATCTGAGCTCAGCGAAGTACTCGCACCTGGCACTCCGGTTATTGGCGCAGCAAAAACCAAAGATGTTCATAATTCAACAATTAAAGCTTTCGAGCAATTTATTGGTGAAACTAAAACTAGTTTAGCAGTGAAAAAATCTCGCCTAATTATTAGCCAAGCGGAAGGTGGTTATAAAGCTGCTGATTTTCCTGTTAATTGGCCTCTTGAAGGCACTGATTTTACCATTAGTAATCACGCCAATGTGTTCTCGCGGGATTCTCTGGACATTGGTGCACGGTTCTTTTTTGACTTTTTACCACAAACCAATAAAGCAAAAAGTATTATTGATCTAGGTTGCGGTAATGGTGTGGTGGGTTTGATGACACTCGCACGCTGCCCTAACGCTGAAGTTACCTTTGTGGACGAATCATATATGGCGGTTGAATCAGCACGATTAACTGTAGAGCTCAATATGGAAGATAAGTTTGAGCAATGCCGCTTTATTGAAAATGATTGCTTAACGGGCTTTGAACGTGAAAGTGTCGATGTAGTGTTATGTAATCCGCCTTTTCACCAAGCACAAGCCGTGACAGATCACATTGCATGGCAAATGTTTAAACAAGCCAAAGACACATTAAAAAATGGCGGAGAATTACGTATTATTGGTAACCGCCACCTGGACTACCATGACAAACTAAAACGTATGTTTGGCAATTGTGAATTACTTGGTTCAAATAAAAAGTTTGTAGTATTAAGTGCCACTAAAAATAATGGAATGCTATAGCTATGATGAAATATGTTTTACCTTGTTGTGCTTTATTATCACTGTCGGCTTGCAGTAGTCAGCCTAATCAATTGATCTTAAATCCGCTCTATCAAGGTGGCAAATTAAGCTCAATTAATCAAAGTTTAAGTACCAGTGTTATTGATCTTAGAGGTGACCCAGCAACATTAAAATTAATAACCTCAGACAAAACCCAAACAATTGCCAGCCAAGGCCTTACTGAATCAATTAAAAGTGCCCTTGATAGCGCTCTTAGCCGAAACGGTGCAAGCATTTCAAATCTTGCGACTACTCGTTTTGAAGTTGATATTCATACACTGCAAGCCGTAGTTACTGAAAAAATGATGTCGCATACCAGCAATGCAAAGATTGAATTAGGTGTGCGTGTTATTCGCAGCGATAGTAACTTCAGTAAAATTTACCGTGGTAATGCAAGCCTTGAAGGACCACTAGGTCACGATAGAGCAAAAATTGAAGGACAACTCAATAAGTTGACTGAGCAGTTAATTACCCGCATGGTATCAGACCCTGAATTACTCGCATTTTTAGAAGGTTAACCATGAAACGTCTATTTTTATTATTTATATTAGTGCAACTTAGCCAAACCGCAATGGCAGCGACCGAAGGACGCTTTGTGCAAAAAAACAATATGTTCCCACGAGTTGAAATAACTACCACAATGGGGAAAATCATAGTCGAGATGGATCGCTCAAAAGCCCCTATCACCGTCAATAATTTTTTAACTTATGTGATGGATGGCAGCTATAAAGGCACCGTATTTCATCGTGTTGAACGTGATGTAGAAAACGACCGAGACTTTGTCATTCAAGGCGGTGGCTACGATAAAGAATATGACGGGGTTTATGAAGGCGAACCTATCTTTAATGAAAGCGGTAACGGTTCAAAAAACGATATGTACAGTATCGCCATGGCCTATCAAGATCGTCAACCTCATTCTGGTACTCGTCAGTTTTTCTTTAACATGGACAATAACGACCACCTAAACCCAGGTAAAGACTGGGGCTTTGCCGTGTTCGGTATGGTAATGGAAGGCTACGAAACGCTTGATAAAATCATGCAAGTTGAAACGGGATTTAATGAAAAAATTGGTTATGACTTTGTACCAAAAACCCCGGTTGTTATTTTAAATATAACTGTATTAGAGCCAACCCCACTATAACAATAAAAATAGCGGCCAAACCGCTATTGCCAATGAAGGCGTTATGACTAAAAGCTTGTCGGTATCAGAATATTTTTCGTACTTTAAAGATAAACGACTTATAAATGTGTTTATTTTTGGTATGAGCAGCGGTTTTCCTTGGGTCCTCATAGGCTCCGTGATGTCTGCGTGGCTAAAAGATGAAGGCCTCAGTCGCAGCATGATTGGCTTATTTGGCATTGTATTTGGTGCTTACAGCATTAATTTTTTATGGTCCCCCTTAGTCGATAGAATAAAACTGCCGTTGCTATATAACTGGCTAGGCCAGCGCCGTAGTTGGATACTATTTTGCCAATGCTTTATTTTGCTAGGAGTTATTTTACTGGCAGGATTAGATATCACCGCGCATTTAGCCATCGCAGCTGCGTTGTGCTTATTAATTGCTATCGCCTCAGCGACTCAAGATATTGCTATTGATGCTTTTCGTATCGATACCCTCAGTGAAAACGAAAGCCATAAAGCAACCGCAGCAGCAGCAATGGCTACTTCTGGTTGGTGGAGCGGTTATGCTCTGCTAGGTGCTATTCCGTTTTATATGGCAGATATGCCAAGCATTGACTGGCCACAAGTGTATTACTTTTTAGCTATTGTGATGTTATTACTTATGAGTTGTGTATTTTGGGCAAAAGAACCTGAATCTAACCGCGAAGTTGTACATGCAGAGCTAGAACGTATTTATCGGCAAAAGCTGGCGCTTGGTAAGCAAACACAATTAACTAAAGTTGCAGCATGGTTGGCTGTTACTGTACTTGATCCTTTTAAAACATTCTTCGCGCGTAATGGCGTGAAGACTGCACTTGCGCTGCTCGCTTTTATCTTTTTATTTAAAATTGGTGAAGCATTTCTGGCCCGTATGTCGATTGTGTTTTATAAAGAAGTCGGCTTTTCAAACACTCAAATAGCAAACTATTCAAAGCTCGGCACGGGGCTTATCACCATTGTGTTCGCATTTTTAGGCAGTATTTTTAATCACAAGTACGGCATCGTTAAAGGTTTGTTTATTAGCGGTGTGGCAATGGCTGCTTCTAACTTAATGTTTTCTTGGATCGCTCTCGCAGGCCCGCAAGAACACTTATACGCAATGGCAATTGTCGTCGATGGCTTTACTCAAGCATGGTCATTAGTTGCTATGGTAGCATTTATATCTATGCTATGTGATCGCGCTTTTAGCGCAACACATTATGCTTTATTAGCGTCATTGGGAAATTTAGGACGAACCTTACTTTCAAGTTATAGCGGTGTGGTGATTGATGATTGGTTAGGTGGAAATTGGTCGTTATTTTTTATTTTGACTGCCCTGATGGTAATACCATCACTAATATTCTTATATCTTATTCGGCATAAATTGTATGAATTAGAAAATAGTTATCACGGTAGGAATTAATAAGGGAAAGAAATCATTTCACATCAATGAGAGCGCTTCCCTGCGCTTACAAAAAGAAACTAAATATTAGTCTTCTTTTAATAAGCCTAAACCTTCATACGGGTCGACTTCTAATGCATCACAATAACGTAAAAATTCGATTACGTCTAAACGGCGCTCTTGGTTTTCAATTTTGCCAATAAATGAATGTGGTGTACCAAGTACTTGAGCAAGGCTTCGCATTGTGTGACCTTTCTCGTGACGCTTAGTTTTAAGCCACTTGGTTAGTTTTGAGTTTTCTTCAGAAGAAACTGTTTTACCCATCATAAAAAACATCTCCTACTAGATGATTTAAAGTTAATTAATTAAGAGTGAAATTTGCCCGTCTCACTCTTGGATACATTATATACTATTCAGACTCATGTGAAATAACTAATTTCAGCTGAGTCCCCATTTAAGGAATCAGCTATTATAGATGAGCAGCTTTATTGTCAAAGTCACAACAAAACGCGCGTTCTATAATTAGTTCCTTTTTAATGTAACAAATAATTAATTTAAATAAACCTTTTTTATGATTAATTATTTTTGACTTATAAATTAAATAGTTACATTATTAACTGTCCCTTTATTGTTAGGAGCAAGCGTTTATGTTCAGATTATTGTTTTTACTACCCATTATCCTCTGCTTAGTTTGGTATTTTTTTCTTAAAGCAAATGGCGTTCCGATCAAACAAGGTAAGAAAGGCTTTATATATATTTTAGCGTTTTCTGCAATAGTGTTAGGTTTTTTTATTCTAATGCTCCAAGTCACTCACCCTACATAAATGAGTGACTTAGCCTAAAGCAAGCCAATTTGACGTTCAATTAGCATCTATAAACAAGAAATAACGGCTAAAGCCACATAAGGTACAAAGCTCAGGCCACCAGCAACAGCATCTATTAATGACAATAATCTAGAAGTATTAACTCTGAATAATTGTATGAACTCACGTAAGTATTTTAATCTTGCTACGCGGATCTAGACCTTGTTTTTAAGGAGGATTATTGAGTGGGGAATACTTCAGTAAGCTGTTCAGCTACTTTTTGCCCGCGTTAAAAATCATTACGAAATCGGTTTCATTTAATGAAATAATAGCTACGCAGTAATTTTAGATAATAAGATGTCTTAGGTAATAAAAAAGCCGCTAGCTGCGGCTTTAATCAATTGCTTTAAACGCTGAAACTAGCGCCACACCCGCAGGTGGTAGTTGCATTGGGATTGGAAACAAAAAAGCGTGCGCCTTCAAGTCCTTCGGTGTAATCCACCTCACCATCAACTAAATATTGAATACTCATTGGGTCAACCACTAAGGTTACGCCATTTTTTACAATTTCTAAATCGCCTGGGTTTGCTTTTTCATCAAAAGTAAAACCATATTGGAAACCTGAACAACCTCCGCCTGTTACATAAACACGCAGTTTTAGATCTGGATTTTCTTCTTCGTCGATTAACTGTTTAACGCGAACAGCAGCTGCATCGCTGAACTTAATGGGTAATTCTTCTGACATACCATAACCCTCTATACCTACATTGTTTTGATTATCTAATACCCGAGTGTTTTAATCAAGTATAGCGTTTACTTACTAAGCTTTGACGCTATATGCACATTTAAAATCTCATACCAATTAAGCCTGACAACAGAATAATGGCAACGAGCACAATCAGCAGAAAAAGCGCGGTTTTAATTTACTACTTTAATACTTTTTTGGTATCAAAATGGGTAGCTATAGATGGCATAGCCCCATACGGTAGTAAATATACTTAACGATATAAATACTGCTGCTGAGCCAAGGTCTTTCGCTCGACCAATGAGTATATTGTGATCTAGCGTAACTGCATCAGCAAGCGCTTCAACAGCCGAGTTGATTATTTCGGCAAATAAAATGAACACTAAGCTACTGATCAATAAAAATAAATGACTTATCGAAGATGACAAGATGATAGCAAATGGTAGTAATATTATAGCCATTACAAACTCCTGCCTAAATGCTGATTCATATTGCCATGCAGCTATAAACCCCTTATAAGAGCAATGTGTGGCTTTAATAATTCGATTGATCCCTTTACCATTAGGCTTATTTACACTACTGATTACGTTTTTCATCGTTATTCCTAATTATAGTTAAAATGAATTTAAAGACTTTGTTTTACTTGCACCCGCCACTGCCAACTATCAACATTAGGGCCCATCGTAAGAGGTTTAATAATATCCATATGAACAACATTGCCTTCACTTGAATGAGATGAAAACAACCTTGCACCAATACCGATACTCTGTAAGGTTGTATCAGTACTATTAATTGCTGGTGTTTGCCCCCACGCCTTACCGCTATCGACAAATGCTGCCCATGCAACATTAACCAACTGATATAACTCCCAATGGGGGTTATAACGCAGCTCGGCGCTTGCTGACCATAAATACTCACCATGTTGATATTGCTCTGCATAACCACGAACTCCGGTGTCTCCACCTAAAGCAAGCGGTATATCAAGATATTGATTTTTTTCTGCTTGCCATTGCGCTTTAAAGTAACCGGCCCAACGAGGTGTTAGGTATTGATACAATTCAAACTCTGCTGCTACTTGTTGGTGATCAGGTTGCTCCCTCTGCCAATAAGCTTTGTAATTTGTAGAAAACAGCATTAGCGTGTTTTGCCATTGCATACCTTTGGATAAAATATTTTCAAGGTGAACACCTTGGCTTTCATCAGTATTTAATGAGCTAATATCTACACCTATTTTGCTTATTAACTGCCAGCCTAAATTAATATCCTCACGATGATCGATAAAGCGAATGTTAGAGAAAATCTGATAATCTGCTTGGCTATATTCCAAACCTATCCAAGGGAAGGTGAACCTTCTATCTGAAGGTAATTCGGCTAATATCGCGCTATCCAAACTTGTAAAACGATGTAACTCTTTGTTAATCCCTAAATGCATTCGCACCGCTCCTAATCGATGCTGAGTTATTAAATGCCCGAAAGCTAAAGTAGACTGCTCAACTTCATGAGAGAATTGCCATGCAAGCTCACCATTTTGATAAATACTGTCACGACGATTTTCTTTGAGTATTGACGCCAAATGTTGCTGCTTAGATGATTGCTGATAAAAGGGCTTTGAATAAGCAAGGTAGGTTTTTTGTCCATCATCATTATCAGCAAATTCAAGTTCAACAGTTGATTGTTTAGGAAAACTAAGCGGCATACTAAAAGCAACTTGATAGCCTGATCGCAGGTGGTCTTTTTTATATTGCACACCTGCATGAACCCCTAAGCCTAAGAAATTATCTTCTTTAAAACCAAAAGCATATTTATTATTGCCGGCACGACGACCAAAACTAATATAAGGTACTAGTGACCAAGTATCCCACGTTTCAACTTTAAGCTCATTTTCTTGCTGACTCTCGCAATCCTCAATCAAGCTAACTCGACTTTTACGCAAAAACGAATACTGATTAAGTATGCGCTCAGTCTCAGCAAACTGCGATCTAGAAATAACGTCAGCCTGAGCAAAAGGAAGTAGCTTTTCCACAACATGCTGTTGGGTATTAATATGTAACCAGTTAGCTAAACTGTGCAGATATAAGCTGTCTGGTTGACTCTCATCAAATACAGGATGGCTAATAAGTGTGAGCTTATCTATCGTAACAAACTCTTCACTATCAGCTTTTGACGCGCACTCAACTTCCTGACCACTTACAGTAAAGCTATTAATAAAAAACGCTATAAAGCTGGCTTTAATTCCTTGATTGATTAGCTTTTTAAATCGAGAGCTTAGCTCACTACCTATATTAAACTCACTATGGTGCAACTGTTGAGACAATTTTATAGTGTTCATTTATCGTCCCCCTTCGGCTTTAGATAAAAAAGAGGCGGGGTTACTTTAAACTCATCAGCAATGTTGGTATTAACTTCAAAAAAGGTCAGTAGAGTATTCGCAATGGTGTCATGTGAATAAGCGTCATCCTGATGTGCTTTAGTTTTTTCAATATCAATATAAGGAGCTGAAAAACAAGAAATAATAGGGACATGTGTTTGTGCATCGGGCGCAAAAGCATAAGGCATACCATGTAAATAAAGCCCGTTTTCACCAAGTGACTCACCATGATCACTGACATACAGCATAGCGGTGTTATATTGCACAGAATTGGCTTGCAGAAGCTTGATCACTTCAGCTAAAAAATAATCTGTATAACGGATTGCATTGTCATATGCATTAATTATTTCGTGCTGACTGCACTCTGATAACTCTGCTGATTGGCAAGCAGGTGTAAAAAACTCAAACTCGTTCGGGTAACGTTTAAAATAAGCAGGCCCGTGATTACCCATTTGGTGTAAAACAATAACGGTGTCTTGGGTGTGTTGATCAACGTATTGCTGTAAATTAACCAACATGCCAACGTCACGGCATTCCACATCACATACTGTATTAACCTCTGAACTGCGATAGCTTTGATACATCAGCCTATCGGCAACACCCTTTGAGCTAGAGTTGTTGTCACGCCAGCTTACTCTCACTGAACTTGCAGCGAGTACATCAAGAACGTTTTGAGTATACTTAGCTTTGCTCACAGTAAAATCATCACGACCAAAAAATGAAAACATACAAGGCACAGACACTGCTGTTGACGTACCGCAGGAACTCACTTGGCTAAAATTAATGAGTCCCGCTTGCTTTGACATATTTGGCGTAGTGTCGCGTGAATAACCATTTAAACTGAGGTGGTCAGCCCTTACTGCTTCACCGACCACTAAAATCATTAATTTAGGTTTTCGCGTGCTGCTACTTTTAGTTATCTGTGTCGTGAGGCTGATAAACTGTTTCGAGTTTAGTGATGCGGTTTGTTCTGCTAAATAATCGAATACCGAGTAAATTGGATATAAAGGATTAGTGTAATAACGAAGCTCTTTATGTAGACGAAAAAAACTGGTGTATTGCGCACTAAACGGCGCGATAAGTATGGGGATCAACACCATAATCATGGTAATACTGATAGCCTGTTGACGCAGTCGTTGTAACCAAGTGATATTTTTCACTTGTATAAATAACAATAAAGCCGCGGGTAAAATAGCCATAAATATAACTCGACTGAACAATCCTAAATTAATTATTTCTTGTGCTTCAGCGAGGTTGGTTTCAGCAACATTTTGGATCATCGTTTTGTCAACCAACACCCCTAATACAACGCCATAATAATCAACCATTGCAGCAATCAATAGCATCACAAACACCACGACTTTGGTGGGTAGTAAAATATTAAGAACAAACATCACGAAAAGAATAAGACTCAAAAGCAACAGACTTAACGAGATAATAAAACTCAAGTTTTCTTGCCAAGAATATAAAGCGTTTAGTTTGTCAAAGAACACTGTATTTGCCATTAAAACGATAAATACTGAGCAGCTGAGTAATAAAGTAAAAGGAGAGATAATACGTTGTTCTTTAGCTTTCCCCATGGTTTCATTTAGTGAATAAAACTTTGATAATAAATAAGTAAATGTAATTTTTTGCATCTTGTTTTTAGCCCATTCCATTGTTAGGAAATAGCTTAACCTGATGAAAAAATCAGAGCTGTATGAAGATGTTGTGACGTGTACGGATGTGCGTTCAAAACTTTTAGAATGTAGCTTTATGTACAAATTTGTTGCGGTAATTTATGAGGAATAATTAACTTTGATTACGACACTCTGATACAACATCTTCTTTGCAAAGTATGCCAAAATGATGAAACTTTAAGAAAGGAAACGCCATATGTGAATTAAATAACCTGAACTTTGGTTAAGATACTTGCTAATAAATTGATTTAAAATGAATATTTTTATTCTTCAGCCGGAAGTTCTCAGGGAGAACAAGGCGAATTTACGCGTAAATAGCTCGCCTATTGTAAGTAAATTCAACGCAGTTAGCGTTGAAAATAGCTGCTGATGATAGATTTATTATCCGAAGCTCAGGTTCAGTACTTAGCAGCGATGAGTTTTTAAGTCTAATCAGTGTGATGCTCGCTTAAAAACCACCTTAAACTTAGCTCCACCTAACACTTCTGATTGACTAATAGACACTTTGCCACCATGCCATGCGGCAACTCTAACAACAATAGCTAACCCCATTCCATAACCTTGTTGAACGGTGTCGCTTTCACCTCTGGTAAACGGTTTAAATACGTGTTCGCGCATTTCTTTTGAAATGCCTGGGCCATCGTCTTCAATACACATGCTCACACTATTACATGTTTGCTGTGTTGTTATCCGCACGTGCTTAGCTGCATATTGCTGTGCATTTGAAAGTAGATTATTAATTAACATTGCTAAATAATTCTCATCACCATCAATGATTATATTTTCCTTGGCTAATTTGGCTATATCCATTGCAACCGAACAAGCATCACTTGAAGTAAGGTTACGCACAGCTGATTTTATCAAAGCATTTAAGTTTAGAGGCATGCGTTTAACTTTAATCATTTTCTGCTCTAAACTGGCGTAATTAAGTAAAACGGCAACGAGATTTTCCATTTCTTGAATATCTCGACTCAAATGACGGACATACTTTTCTTTGTTTTTTGGGTTATTCGTCTCGCCAAGGGCTTCAATACCAAAGCGCAATCGAGCTAATGGAGTTCGTAAATCATGTGACACCGCGTTACTTAATAATTTGTTATCCTTAATTAGAGTATTTATCTGCTCCGCCATAAAATTAAACTCATTTTCAATATCAATTATATAAGACGAATTTGAAATATTAATACGAGCAGAGAAATCACCTTCACCAAAGCGTTTTGCCGTATTTCTTAGTAGCTGTAATCGTTTAATTAAAGGGCCAAGCCAAATAAAGGCACACAGTAAAACCCCCAAATAAAATATGGTTGTTAAAATAATTTGTAGCGCGAGATTATCTTGTTGCTTGCCTTGCTGTGGGATACTGAGCGTCAATACTTGTTGCTGAGTTTGTAATAGCTTATTTACGGTGATCAACTCAGCAGATTCAAGAACCAGAGGATGGCCCTGACTGAAACTATCTCGCAAACTAATAGGTAAAGGAAATTCAGATATGGGCGTTAGTGTTAGTTGTTGCTGGTTTTGCTGTTGCCAGGCGCTTACAAATTGTGCAAGATTACCCGTTTCTTCAAGCGTATTTGCTAATGAGTTAATTATTTGCCTATAAGGGCTAAATTCATCCGTGTTTTTTTTATGCTGATACTCGTTAAAAAAACTATCTAAACCCCAGCCTAAAAATATAATTGCAGAGAGTATTACGACGACTAATGAGACGATCAGCTTCTTCACATTAGGACCAAGCGTCTGCTACAAATAAATACCCTTTACCCCACACAGTTTTGATCCTGCATGGGTTATTAGCATCATCACCAAGCTTTTTTCTTAATCTAGATACAATAATATCAACACGGCGATCAAACCCGTCATAATCAATACCACTGAGTTGATTAAACAACTCCGCACGGCTAACAACTTGACCTGCAGATTGCGCTAGATACCAAAGTAAATCAAATTCGTTAGATGAAATTGCAACAGGCTGATCGTGTAGCCTAGTAGCACGAGAATTAGCATCAATACTCAACTTACCAATTTGTATATGATTTTCGGTTAGATTTGCAGTGTTATGATGGGTTTTTAAGCGTCGTAACAAAGCTTTAATTCGAGATAGCAATACCCGTGGTTTCACCGGTTTTGTTACATAATCATCAGCCCCTAATTCTAACCCCAAAACTTCGTCCATTTCATCATCACGGGCAGTCATCATTAAAATAGGCCCATGATAAAAGTTACGTACTTCTTTGCATACATCAAAACCATCTTTTACAGGCAACATAATATCTAACACAACAAGTTCTGGAATATCGCTTTTGATTAATTCAACCGCCATATCCCCCCGATTAACTAAAGTAACCAAATAACCATGTTCAGTTAAGTAATCACTAAACCATTCGGCCAAAGACATATCGTCTTCAACTAACATTATATGCTGAGGATTTATCTGTTCGATCAAAATAACTTCCACCTTGATTTAGGCCGTTTAGAGGATTCAAATACCCATGACACTGTAATAATAACCGTAGCGATATTGTTATTCTGTTTACTTTTTCGAAGCGCGTAGTGACGAGTTGAATCTGATTGAAAATCAAAACTGAATTCAGCATTGTTGACTTGCGTCCAACATTCTACGTTACGCAACTCAGACAGCTCGACTAAGCAATAATCGCCAAGCTCTTCTTGATGCCATTTAAAAGTAACCTGCTGATAACACGTTTGCCCTTTTCGCAGTGCAACACAACGCTTAGGTGTAACAAGTAATTCGTTTTCTTTGCGCGAATGGTTCGCTGCGTATGCACTACTCATTGCCAACTGAAACAGAAAAAATAAGCCCAAGTAAATAATAAGTTTACTCTGTAAGCTTGTTTGATTAGTTAGCGTCATTGTTTATCCACTTAAAATACATAACTAATGCTTGAACTTATACCAGTATAAAAGTCTTGTTGCTTACTAAATAGCGGGCTTTCGTTGTAACCGAATTCCGAACCAAAGAAAACTTCTGCACGCAGCAATACGTTTTCTGAAATAGGATAAGTTAAGCCTATTGATGAATCAAAATTGAGGGAGGATTTGCCGTCATATGCTGCAAAATTAGTCCTTGCAGCTTCTTCTTCTGAAACGCCATAATAATAGTCATTAAGCTTGGCTTGGCGAAACGACAGCGCGAAAATGCTATGAAAGTTCAAATTTCTTATTTGCCAGTTGCGACCAATGAGAGCAGAGGCTACAGCACCGCCATTTCTGCTCGTTAAACCTTGTTTAAGAGTCAATTGCACAACATTTTCACCAATGTAGCCCGTTAATCGACCTCCGATCATAATGTTCACATCCCGCTCTTCTATACCTTCAAAATTAACTTGGTTTTCTTTTTTTCTTAACCCTGAGCCTGGTCCTGTTAAAATAACATCGAATGACCAGTTTTCTCTATTGTATGCGGTGTAGCCAAAAACAAGTGAATCAGGCGCTTGGTTGGCAAAATCGACAAAAAAGTTATGCCAATTATAACTTCCGATGAGTGTGATACCGATATCAAGATCTTCTTTATCATCAACATTAATAATTGAACGATTAAAAGCATTTAGTCCTAAACCGACTTCAAAAAAATTTTCAGGCTCACTGCTTTTATCGATATTTAAACCAATCTCTCTTGTTAAGTCTGCGGCATAACTAAAAGACGAAAAACAAAATAATAAAATAACGACTAGTAGGTGTTTGAGCGGTGAATACATTTACGCCGACTTCCTTATTGATTAATCACCCATCCATTATATTCTTTGATACCTAAAAAAACGTATCAAGATGCTGAGTATGTAACAAAATGTAGACTCTAAGATTACATTAGCTAAAATAAAAGTACCTAAATAATAAACAACCTAGTTAATCTAATCAATTTAAAAAATTGCTTAAGTACAATTGATAAACCTAAATTAAGCTAATAAGAAGTTTTGCTAGGAAGATGGCGGTGCAGCTATAACTGATCGATAGAGCTGCGACCTAACTTTTACTTTTAATATGACCTGTAAAATATTTTCTTTCATTACTAATATCGGGCCTCTAGTCATCACTCGGCCCACTAATTTAACCAAGAGTAAATCCTTGGTTATGTGTAGATAATTCTAAAATCAAAAGGACTTACTGTCACACTTTTGATAAACTGCCCGCTGAAATAGGTGGCGAGGAAATATGCATGTGGCTTGAAACGCTTAGGCGTCGCTTGGCAAAGCCAAAAACATCGGTGCAATTGTGCTTACTCGGCGTAAGTGCTGGACTCATTGCGGCGTTTTTGATCATTCTATTTCGCTTAACTATTCTATTTTTCCAAGGTTTGTTCCTTGAAAATCCTGACGATTTTACTACCTTACCGCCTCTTGAGCGGGTTTTAATGCCTATTATTGCTGCCTTTTTAATTGCGCTATTTGCTGCTTTGACTGGTTTTAAACATTATCGATTAGGTATTCCCTTTGTTATTCACCGTATTAAACGCCATTACGGGCAAATGCCGTTATACAACACGGTAAATCAATTTGTCGGTGGTGCACTGGCATTGATCAGTGGTTTCTCGGTTGGCCGTGAAGGGCCATCTGTACATATGGGCGCAACCGGTGCAAGTTTGCTGGCCGATAAATTACATTTGCCTCATAACGCCATGCGGACACTCAGCGGTTGCGGGGTTGCAGCTGGTATTGCCGCATCATTTAATACACCACTTGCAGCTGTTATTTTTGTGATGGAAGTGGTGCTTAGGGAATACAAAGTACATATATTTGTGCCAATAATGCTCGCTGCAGTCACTGGTGCACTGGCGACGCAGTTTGTATTTGGTGACGCATCAGAATTAGCACTGATCACAGTGACGGCATTAAGTGGCTGGCACTATCCATTTTTAATCCTGTTTGGTATGGCTTTGGGCGCGGTTGCTTATGCTTTTAACCAAAATCTAATGTTGATCATTCGTACCTTCAAACCTTTGAGTATGTTTCCACGTTTATTGCTGGCAGGTCTGATTGCTGGCGGCATTGCTTATATGGTGCCACAAGCGATGGGTTCTGGTATGAGTGCAATAACTTTGGCCGTAGAAAGCCCTGATGATGTGCAACTATTAACCACTATTTTAATTGCTAAATTACTGGCGACATTATTTGCCATTGGCTTGGGTATTCCCGGCGGGATCATTGGCCCAGTGATTGGTTTAGGCGTACTGATGGGCACTTTAATGGCCTTTTTTGCACAATTTATTAGTCCCGGCGTTGATATCTCTGGTACTTATAGCGTCTTAGGCATGGCAGGCTTATTAGCTGCCACCTTACATGCTCCACTGGCTGCTTTAACTACGGTAATGGAGTTAACCTCAAGTCCTGAAATAATCGTGCCGGCCATGTTAGTTATCTCAGCGGCATACGTCACCGCATTACAAGTATTTGGCAATCGGTCGATATTTTTACAGCAGCTCGACTTTCAAGGTTTAGCCTATCATGTCTCCCCTGCCACCGAAGCACTGCAAAAAGTCGGGGTAATGGACGAGATGGATGAAAACTTCAAACTACTCTATTCAGATGATAAAGAACAAATAGAAAGCACCTTAAATGCTGTTGATAGCCAAACCCCGTTAATTGTTTATGATCCTGAAAATGGTTATCGCCTTGCAGAATATGATTTAAGTTTAATGTCAGATCAAAATATTTCGATCAACTACATCAGCTTGCAAGGGATCAGCAGTCAAGCTACTTTGGCCGATGTGTTTGATGTATTAAAAGATAAGCGCAGCGGAGCTGTGTATATTTATAACTTACTCGATAATCAACAAATTATGGGAATAATGCGCTGGGATCAGATCCGCCACATTCTTACCATACGTAATAGCTTACTGTAACTAACAATAAGAGAACATTATGAGCGCGCTACTGATCTATAAAGCCTTACATGTATTTTTTATGATTGCCTGGTTTGCTGGCATATTTTACTTACCCCGCCTCTTTGTTTATCACGCTATGAGCGAAGAAAAGTCCTGTAACTCTATGCTCAAAGTGATGGAGCGACGGTTACTGTATTTTGTGACGCCATTTGCAGTACTAACGGCGGTGTTTGGCGTGCTGACAATTGTTGAATATGGCCGCGACTGGTTTAAATACAGCATGTGGATGCACTACAAATTAGTATTAGTGATCGTGCTATACATTTACCATGGCTATTGTTTTAAATTACTGGCGGATTTTAAACACGACCGTAATACTCGCAGCCACCGCTTTTATCGTATTTTTAACGAACTACCGGTATTAGTGCTATTAGTCATCGTATTTTTAGCTATAACTAAACCCAGCTTGTAAAATTTGCTATATACCCAAACCACTTCAAGATGCAGAAACTCGCTTCTTGAGGTGGTTTGGGTATAATATTGCGCGATTGCGTGCCCATCGAAGATGGTTAATCGCGCCCCTTTTGAATGTGATAGGAACAGCCCCCATGTTAAGTTTCCAAGGTGAAAATATTCTTTCTGTCAATCAGCTCGATCGCGACTGTATTGAACGTATTTTTGCAGTAGCCAAAAAAATGGAGCCGTATGCTAAAAAGCAAAAACGCACCAATGTATTAGAAGGCGCAATCTTAGCAAACTTATTCTTTGAGCCAAGTACCCGTACCCGCGTAAGCTTTGGTACAGCCTTTAATTTATTAGGTGGTTTGGTTCGTGAAACAACGGGGATGCAAAGCTCTGCATTAGCCAAAGGCGAGTCTTTATACGATACCGCGCGCGTTATTTCAGCTTACGCCGATGCGGTCGCTATGCGCCATCCTGATGCAGGCTCAGTTGCTGAATTTGCTACTGGCTGCTCAGTGCCGGTGATCAATGGTGGCGATGGCCCTAACGAGCACCCAACTCAAGCATTACTTGATTTATTGACAATTGAGCGTGAACTACATCGCTTCGATCAAAAAATAGATGGTATGCATATCGCCCTTGTTGGTGATTTAAAATACGGTCGTACCGTGCATTCATTATCAAAATTATTATGTCATTATAAAGATATAAAATTTTCGATGGTGGCACCTGATGGCTTACAAATGCCTAGCTATATTCTTGATGCCGTCGATAATGCGGGCCATAAAATTGAAATCGTCGATAAAATGGAAGGTAACTTAGCCGCCGATATCGTCTATCAAACCCGTATCCAAGAAGAACGCTTCCCATCGCAAGAAGAAGCCAATAAATACCGTGGTGGTTTTAGAATTAGCCAATCAATTTATAACACCCACTGCAAACCAAACTCCGTGTTAATGCACCCATTACCACGCGATAGTCGTATAGAAGCCAATGAGCTTGATAACGATTTAAACCTTAATGACAATTTAGCTATTTTCCGCCAAGTACAAAATGGCGTGTTAATTCGCATGGCGCTGTTTGCATTGACACTCGATGTTGCCGATAAAGTAGAGCAATACGAAGTTGCTGTGCCTTGGTTTAGCCGTAAACGCGATAGTTAATTTTAACGTGACAACTAATAGGATTTTTTATGACAATTAGCCAAGATTTATTTGCCCGCGCACAACAATCGATTCCCGGTGGCGTTAACTCTCCAGTACGTGCATTTAATGGCGTTGGCGGCACACCGCTATTTATTACCAAAGCCCAAGGCCCATTTACATTTGATGCTGACGGCAACCGTTATATTGATTATGTTGGCTCATGGGGCCCGATGATCATGGGTCATAATCACCCAGCTATCAAACAAGCAGTGCTTGATGCGGTAGAAAATGGCCTAAGTTACGGTGCGCCAACAGAAGCTGAAATTCTAATGGCTGAAAAAGTAAAAGAGCTAGTACCATCAATCGAAAAAGTTCGTATGGTAAGTTCTGGCACAGAAGCGACCATGAGTGCAATTCGCCTTGCTCGCGGCTTTACTGGCCGCGATAAAATTTTAAAGTTTGAAGGCTGTTACCACGGACATGCTGATTCATTATTAGTGAAAGCGGGTTCTGGCGCATTGACTATGGGCGTACCAAACTCGCCAGGTATCCCTGAAGATTTTGCCAAGCATACATTAACTGTTTCGTTTAATAACCTTGATGAAGTAAAAGCTATTTTTGCCAAATACGCTGACGAAATCGCCTGTATTATCGTAGAGCCAGTTGCTGGTAACATGAACTGTATTCCACCAGTACCAGGCTTTTTAGAAGGCCTGCGTGCAGTATGTGATGAATATAAATCAGTGCTTATTTTTGATGAAGTAATGACCGGCTTTCGCGTAGCCCTAGGTGGTGCACAAGCCTATTACAACATCATTCCAGACTTAACCTGTTTAGGTAAAGTGATTGGCGGCGGCATGCCAGTAGGCGCGTTCGGCGGTAAAACTGAGATCATGGATTACATCGCTCCTGTTGGCCCAGTTTACCAAGCAGGCACTTTATCAGGTAACCCAATTGCTATGGCTGCAGGTCTAAAATCGCTAGAGTTACTGTGCGTTGAAGGACTACATGCTGATCTTGAAGCAAAAAGTAAAGCAATCTGTGAAGGTTTTGAAGCCGCAGCAAAAGCTGCAGGCATCGCCCTAACAACTAACTATGCCGGTGGTATGTATGGCTTCTTCTTTACTGAACAAGAGAAAGTAACCACTTACCAACAAGCAACTCAGTGCGATTTAGAACGCTTTAAAAAGTTCTTTCACTTGATGCTTGAAGAAGGCGTGTATTTAGCACCATCAGCATTTGAAGCTGGTTTTGTTTGCTCTGAACACTCTGAGCAAGAAATTGCCGATACAATTGCAGCAGCAAAAAGAGCTTTTGCTAAGCTTTAAACTATTAAACATAAAAAAGCCCGCAAGGGCTTTTTTTATGTCTAAAATAAATACCTGCTCCAGTAATTACTTTACTGACAGCTAGGCCTTGGCTCAAATTCACTGGCTCTAAGTGGCAGTTGAATTACTTTACCGCAGCCCGGTGGCGCTTGCTTACCCGTTAATTCATTAATAAAAGCCCAGCGAATTGAAGGCGGACGAGTATCTGCTATTGCCTCAGGGTTGAGCGGCTTAAGATAACGAATATACGTTTCTAATGCACCAACACTGCCCGTTAAGCCTGTACTTTTATTATCATCACGACCAAGCCAAGCAACGGTTACTGTATTTTGATCAAACCCTGCATACCAACTATCACGTAGATCATTACTGGTGCCCGTTTTACCAGCCAGCTGAATTGATGGGAAATGGGCATTTAAACGTTTAGCAGTGCCATCTTTGGTGACTCGCTTCATCGCGTATTTAGTCATATAAACAGCGGCTTTATCAAAACGCGGTTCAGAACTAACTTGATGCTGATAAAGCACACGCCCAACAGAGTCGGTTAATGCCGAAATAGATGTTAATTGACGGTATTCGCCATCAGCCGCCAACGTGGTATAAAGCTGTGCGACTTCAAAGCTCGACATTTCAACGGCACCAAGCAGTAATGATGGATAATGTGATATTTGCTCTTTAGCGCCGAGTTTATTGAGTGTGTTCGCTACTTTATCAACCCCGACATCAAGTCCCAAGTTTACCGCAGGAATATTGATACTTTGACTAAACGCTTTATATAGTGGCAGCATACCGCGATATTGATGATCAAAATTCTCTGGTTGCCATACTTTGCCTTGCTCATTAGTCACTTGTACTGGCGAGTCATCTAACAAAGTAGCTAAGTTATAGTGCGGTAAACACAAAGCTGTTAAATACACAGCCGGTTTAACTAACGAGCCTATGTTGCGCTTAGTATCAAGTACGCGGTTAAAACCTAAAAAGCGCGGATCGCGTCCCGCAACTAAAGCAGATATACCGCCTTTCTCTACATTCACTGAGATCATCGCCGCTTCAAGCTGCTCTGTCGTGGCGCGTTTTTCAAGGTAAGGTAGGCTTTTTTCAATTGCCTCTTCCATTGCCGCTTGTTTTTGGAGATCAAAATAAGTGAATACACGCACGCCCGCATCGAGTACTTCTTGGTCCGGTAGTAATTTTTTCAGCTCACGATCCACCAGCTCTAAATAACCAGGATACGATTTAGGCAAGCTGTCTTTCATAGGTGCAATATCAATTGGCCGCTTTAATGCAGCACGGTATTCGCGGGTATCAATTAATTTATTATCAACCATCAAACGTAGCACTAAATCACGACGTTCCATAGTGCGTTCAGGATAACGGCGTGGATTATAATATGAAGGGCCTTTCACCATCGCAACGAGTAGTGCAATTTGATCGAATTCAAGCTCATCAACAGGCTTAGAGAAGTAAAACTCAGAAGCTAAGCCCATGCCATGCACACCTTGGTTATACGATTGACCAAGGTATACTTCGTTTAGATAAGCTTCTAAAATTTGATCTTTTGAATAGCGATAATCTAAAATTAACGCGATCAACGCTTCGTTAAATTTACGGACCAGCGTACGATCACGGGTTAAATAAATATTTTTTGCCAGCTGCTGGGTTAACGTACTACCGCCTTGAACTGTACGCCCTGCTTTAATATTGCTGTATAAAGCCCGCATAATCGAAAACACGGATACACCGTGGTGCTGATAAAAGTTCTGATCTTCAACCACTAATAATGTATCTGTAAGCATCGGCGGGAATTTATCCAACGGCACAAACTCTCGATCTTGTTTTGAATCATTGCCTATGCGCGCAATTTGTACTGGCTCTAATCGAGCATTGTTTAAACGCCTGCCAAACTTATCTTTAATACTCGCGAGTTTTTGTCCTGCAAAGCGTAACTCAATAACCTGTGCTTGCTCTAAGCCATCATAAAATTCAAATTCACGACGGAAGATTTTAATACTATCGCCCGCTTTTACATACTGACCAGTTCGACTTAACTGATTGACCGATGAATAGTTTAGCCTATCAAGCTCCCACACCACTTCTTGGCTAGATAAGAATTGTCCTGGGTAAAAACCCATTGCTCGTGCATAAACTTGTGCTGGTAATTGCCATTTATTACCTTCAAATTGACGCGTAATTTTGGCATCTAGATAAATTAAATATAAGCCCATCGCAACAATACCAGCTAAGCTTAGTTTCCAAAAAATAGACCAGACTTTGCGACCAATTCCACGTTTTTTTATATTCGCTGCAGACGTATTTTTAGTCGAAGTTTTTTTCACCGACTTAGACGCTGTGCTTGGTGCTTTCTTTGCCGGGCGTTTTGATGGAGTTTTAGTGGAGCGGGAGTCTTTTTTATCAGCCATTGACGTTGCTATTTATTTCCAGAGTTAAATTTACAGGTGCGAGCTTAGCATATAGCCTAACACCTGCAAAATTAACCTTGACTGAAACTACTTGCCCCGAACTTTGGGCATTAAATCTTTTAACCTCAGTTGCGGTGGCTTAATTTTAGCGTGTACACAACCACAATGAGTGGATCATTGCCGGTATAAAAAATATAAAGCACAAGACAATATTAATAATCAAATCTTTACCCACACCCGCTTTCAAAAACACAGCAACAGGTGGTAAGAATATAGACAAAATAATCAGTAATAGTTTGTTATCCATGCTTAACCTTATTTGTAGTTGGACTAATTTTAAGCATAGTTACTTATTGTGATTTTTGCTGTTTTAATAAACTTTAATTAAAAAAATTTAGCCTCTGCGTAAGTACAAAAAAAGCCCTAATCTAAATTAGGGCTTTGTATTGAACACACAATGATTTTAAAACTTTTTACTTTTAATTAGTTACTACGTACCGAAACAAACTCAGGGTAAGCATCAATGCCACAATCGTGTTGATCCATACCGTTTAGTTCTTCTTCCTCTGTTACCCGGATACCCATGGTTTTCTTAAGTATTGTCCACACAATAAGTGAAGCAATAAATACAAAACCTAAGATACATACTAAGCCAATTAACTGGTTCACTAGGGTTGCATCAGTATTTGATACTGGCACTAAGAGAATACCCAAGATACCGCACACACCGTGCACTGAAATAGCACCTACAGGGTCATCAATTTTAACTTTGTCTAGTGCTACAATGCTAAACACCACTAATGAACCACCTAAAATACCCAGTAAGCAAGCAAGTAAAGGTGACGGTGATAATGGATCAGCAGTGATAACAACCAAGCCAGCAAGCGCACCATTAAGTACCATAGTTAAATCTGCTTTACCCCACAACACTTTACAAACAAACAGTGAAGCAATGGCACCGGTTGCCGCAGCAGCGTTAGTATTTAACAATATTTTACCTACTGCAGTCGCGTTTTCAGCATCAGAGATAAGTAATTGTGAACCACCATTAAAGCCGAACCAACCCATCCATAAAATAAATGTACCTAATGTAGCCAATGGTAAGTTAGAGCCTGGAATTGGATAAATTTCACCATTTTTACCATATTTACCTTTGCGAGCGCCGAGCATTAATACACCGGCAAGTGCTGCAGCAGCGCCTGTGCCGTGAACAATGGCAGAGCCTGCAAAATCAACAAAACCCATTTCAGATAAGAAACCGCCGCCCCATGTCCAGTAACCTTCAACTGGGTAGATAAAACCAGTTAACACTACGGCAAAGGCTAGAAAAGCCCACAACTTCATGCGTTCAGCAACCGCACCCGATACAATCGACATAGCGGTTGCAACAAATACGACTTGAAAGAAAAAGTCAGATTCTAAAGAATGATTAGCATCAGCGGCTTGGGTGCCAATAAGCCCCCCTAGAGATGGAATTAAGCCACCTTCAGCGTTGTCTACATACATAATGTTGTAGCCAACTAGTAAGAACATGGTACATGCGATGGCATAGAGCGCCACGTTCTTAGTTAAAATTTCAGTGGTATTTTTTGAACGCACTAAGCCCGCTTCGAGCATGGCAAAACCTGCTGCCATCCACATTACTAAAATACCCGACATTAAAAAATAAAATGTATCTAACGAAAACTTGAGTTCTACGATCGTGTTTTCCATAAAGCCCCCTTAAATTGCTTCTTCATCTAATTCACCCGTACGGATACGGACAATTTGATCTAAGTCGTAAACGAAAATTTTGCCGTCGCCAATTTTGCCTGTTGATGCAATTTTGGTAATGGTCTCAACGACCCGTTGACAATTTTCGGTACGAGTAGCAATTTCCAGTTTAATTTTAGGAATAAAATCAACCTGGTATTCAGCTCCGCGATACAACTCTGTATGACCTCGTTGACGACCAAAACCTTTGACGTCAACAACTGTCATCCCCTCAATGCCTAAATCAGCTAGCGCTTCTCGCACATCATCTAATTTAAATGGCTTTATTATTGCACTAATCATTTTCATAGTGGCCCCCTTCGGACGCTTATTGTTATCCTGTTTGCTAAGACAATCCAACCTTTGTGCCACTATTTTTAACGTTTTAAAAACAACAAATTACATAATAAAAACAAATTAACCGCATAAAAAATGCACCATACAGGTGCATTTTTTTAACATATTAGCTGAACTGGTGCAGCAGCCTAGCTTTGTCTGACGACACAGTCTCTACTTTGTTCTTTAGCTTGATACAAAGCCTTATCAGCTAGGCGCATGGCACTTGTTAACGTAACATTTTGAAATTTTGTTAAACCTATACTTACCGTAATTGCAAATACATCACCATTGATCACAAAATCATACTCAGACAACCGCACTCTAAACGCTTCAAGTAAAGAGTACGATTGTTCCAAATCTAAATTAGTTAATACAACCGCAAACTCTTCACCACCGACACGGGCAACGGTAAAATCTTTAAACGAACTGCGTAATAAAGACGCTACTTGCTTTAAAGCCTGATCCCCAGCTTCATGGCCAAATTTATCATTGATCGCTTTGAAAAAATCAATATCGAGTAATGCTAAACTATTGTTAGACGATGTTTCTTTTAGCAGTTTTTCGGCAAATTGATAAAAATAACGGCGATTATAAAGATTAGTTAAATCATCGCGAAAGGCACTTTCTTTAATATCTGCTATCAGTGACAGCTGCTCCATAGTCTGTAATACACGACAATGGAACTCTTCATTCATAAAGGGTTTGGTTAAAAAATCATTCGCGCCAAATTTAATAAACCGTGCAGATAAACCATGCTTACCCGCACCTGACAAACCAATAATAGCTAAATCATCACGACCACGAAAATTTCGCACCGCCTTAACAAGCTCAAAGCCATCCATTGTCGGCATCGCATAATCAGTTAGTAACAATTTAATCTCGGGATCATTTTTCAGTATTTTTAGAGCTTGCTCACCATCATGCGCATCTTGCACATCAAACAGCTGCTTTTCGAGCATTTGCTTCATTAATGAACGACTTAAAACTGAATCATCGGCGATTAAGGCTTTGCAACCTTGATTACGTAATAGCTGCGCCACTAATTTAACCGCATAATGATATGAATCACGATTATCTTTAATTACATAATCAACGACCCCAAGCTCTAATATTTGCTGGCGCTTATATTCATCGATGGTAGATGTTAGTACCACTGTAGGGATAGCTTGCGCCAAGGTATATTTAACAACTTCGCCATTCATCGCATCAGGCAGGGTTAAATCGACCAAAGCAAGTGTGTACTGATGCTTCGCAATGAATTCTTTGGTCTCGGCAAGTGACCAGGCAAAATCGACAGCAACATCAAGATAATGAGCTGATAAGTGTCGCAACACCTGCTGGACCACTTTACTATCTTCAACAACTAAAACTCTTTGCATATATCTTCTCTACACTTCAGGTGGACATTGCGAGGGTAAACTTTTTACGAATAAAAAAACTAAAAGTCATAACAGGCGGTAATATACTTTATTATTAGCTTGAGCAAAATATATTGCTGAAAATATACGCATAAAAGCATAGCCTTTGCATTACTGATAATATTTATGTCTAGTGCTCACCGATTAATATCGTCGTCTAGTCTCATTCCCTTTGTTATTTGCTTAAAAATTATCTTTAATAGGTTAACTATTGTTTAAAGGATCCACCATGAAGCTTATTAGTATCATTAGTGTCTCTGTGGCCATACTTACTTTGAGTGTAAGCACAGTCAGTTATGCAGAAAATCAACGTCGTATCGATGTCGATAGTAAAGTTGTCACTGAACATAAAGCGCGCATCAATGGCGAGCGTTTTTCATATACCGCAACCACAGGCACACAACCGGTATGGGATGACAAAGGCGATGCCGTTGCTACATTGCAATACACTTATTATGAACGCGACAAAGTTGACGATCGCACTAAACGCCCATTATTAATTTCATTTAATGGCGGACCTGGTTCTGCATCAGTATGGATGCACTTAGCCTATACTGGACCACGGGTATTAAAAATTGATGACGAAGGCTACCCTATTCAACCGTATGGCGTGAAAGATAACCCATACTCAGTGCTTGATGTTGCTGATATCGTTTACGTTAACCCAGTAAACACTGGCTACTCGCGTATTCTTGAAAACGATAAAGGTGAATTACCAAGTAAAGAGGCGCAAAAAAGCATGTTTTTTGGTGTCAATGCCGACATTAAATACCTAGCAGAATGGTTAAACACCTTTGTAAATCGCACAGAGCGCTGGCGCTCACCTAAATTTTTAATTGGTGAGAGCTACGGCACAACCCGCGTATCAGGCCTTGCCCATGAATTACAAAACAGTCAATGGATGTATATCAATGGTGTTGTGCTGGTTTCACCAACAGACATTGGTATTAAACGCGACGGTCCGATAAAAGCAGCTAACCGTCTACCTTACTTTGCTGCAACGGCGTGGTATCACAAAGCTTTAAGCCCAGCATTGCAAGCTAAAGATTTAGATGAATTACTACCAGAAGTTGAAGACTTTACCGTTAACAAGCTAATTCCTGCACTTGCTAAAGGTGGCTTTATTAATGATGAAGAAAAACGCGCTATCATTAAACAAATGGCACTGTATGCCGGTGTATCTGAAAAGTTTGTTGCGCAAAACAACCTTGATATTCCTACCAACTTCTTTTGGAAAGAACTACTACGTGAGCGCGGTCAAACGTTAGGCCGTCTAGATTCGCGTTATTTAGGCATGGACAAGCGTGACGCTGGCGAATCTCCAGACTACTGGGCTGAGCTAACATCATGGTTGCATTCATTTACACCAGCCATCAATCACTACTTACGTGAAGAGCTTAACTATAAAACTGACGTAAAATATAACCTGTTTGGTAATGTACACCCGTGGGATCGCAGCAATAATAACACTGGTGAAAATCTGCGTTTAGCAATGGCGCAAAACCCATACCTCAATGTGATGATCCAATCAGGCTACTATGATGGTGCCACTAACTACTTTGATGCTAAATACACTTTATGGCAACTAGATCCAAGTAGTAAAATGCGTGATCGCCTAAGCTTTAAAGGCTACCGCAGTGGCCACATGATGTATTTACGCCATGCAGATTTAGAAACATCAAATAACGATTTACGTGATTTTATTTTACAGTCACTACCAAAAGAAGGTGAAGCTGCGAAGTATTAAACAGCGCTTAAAACCACTGGATTAAAAAAGCCCGTTTTTACGGGCTTTTGTTTATCGATAATTCGGATATACTCAAACTATTGATTTTACGTTTTTGGAAAACACAGATGACTGAAAACTTCCGTGTTATGTATGCAGGTCTAGCTCAAGATATTGAGCAATCGAATGCAATTAAACAACTGGCTGTAAAGCTCAAAGCCCCTGAAAGTAAAGTAGCTGCATTTTTTGAAAACAAACCCCTATTTGCGCCTTGTGAAAAAGAAAAAGCACTCAAGCAAGCAAAGCTACTTGCCAGCGTAGGCATCAAAAGTAAACTGCAACCAATAACCAACAACACACCAGCGGTAAGTAGCAGCGATACAACCAACCAGCGAGATGAGCGTATTTTTAACGCCCTTGATTACATCACCAGTAGTTTAATTCGCATCGAAGAAAAACTCGACGACCTAGAGCAACGCTTACCAGCCACAACCCA
Organism: Pseudoalteromonas sp. SG44-8; assembly: GCF_014164125.1. Classification (NCBI taxonomy): domain Bacteria; kingdom Pseudomonadati; phylum Pseudomonadota; class Gammaproteobacteria; order Alteromonadales; family Pseudoalteromonadaceae; genus Pseudoalteromonas; species Pseudoalteromonas sp. SG44-8. The sequence continues at coordinate 112,534 of NZ_JACJEQ010000005.1, forward strand.
ACAACCAGATCCTGATGAAGGCGACGAGTGGCAAACTGACGACCTATTGCTAGATGAAGAGCTGACAACGCCGATCAAAAAACGCAGTAACATGCTGCTGTATTCACTTATAGCTATGGTTGTTGTCTTGCTTGTAGTACTAGGATTGTCGTTTGCATTCCCTGATTTATTCAGTTTTATGGATAATTAACAGATAAAGCAAAAATAAATATGAGCGAAAAAAGAGCACTGATCCGCCAACAAATCCGTAAAGCACGTAACTCACTGTCAAAATTCGAGCAAAAAATTGCCGCAGAATCGCTTAAAGTGAATTTTACTCAACACTTAAAACAGCAAAAAACTATTGAAAATGCCCATATTGGCATTTATTTTAGCAATGACGCAGAACTAGATACCTCATTGTTAATAAAAGATCTTTGGACTAAAAACCACGCCCTTTACCTACCTGTAATCCACCCATTTAACGGCACTACTTTATACTTCCAGCGCTATGAAGAAAATTCACCCATGAGGGCAAATCGCTATGGTATCTTGGAGCCTAAGTTAAATTGTAGTCAGATATGCCCACTAGCGGAGCTTGATTATCTGCTAATGCCATTAGTTGCATTTGATGATAACGGTAACCGGTTAGGGATGGGGGGTGGCTTTTATGATAAAACTTTGGCGCGCTACGAAAAAGAAAACTGGCAAAAACCACAACTGATTGGCCTTGCACATCAATGCCAACATGTTCCAAGTTTACCGGTTGAATCGTGGGATGTACCATTAAATTACATAATCACACCACAGAAAATCTACCATTGGTAAGCAATTTATTTATATACTAATGGCAATCCCTCTCACCTATTGAGCACATAATCATGACACAAGATGAATTAAAAAAAGCAGCTGCTTGGGCTGCACTCGAATTTGTAAAAAAAGACACCATTGTGGGTGTTGGCACAGGCTCAACTGTAAACCATTTTATTGATGCATTAGGCTCAGTAAAAGACACCATACGCGGTGTGGTATCAAGTTCTGACGCTTCAACCGAAAAACTAAAAGCACTCGGTCTTGAAGTATTTGAACTCAATGATGTTGATGCCCTTGACGTGTACGTTGATGGCGCAGATGAAATAAATGCGCTGAACGAAATGATCAAAGGCGGTGGCGCAGCACTAACCCGCGAAAAAATAGTCGCAGCTGTAGCAAAACAATTTGTATGTATTGTTGATGAAACAAAAATAGTGGACACCTTGGGTGAATTTCCACTGCCGGTAGAAGTTATTCCAATGGCACGCAGTTATGTTGCTCGTGAATTGCTTAAACTAGGCGGCGATCCAGTTTATCGCCATGGCGTGGTAACAGATAATGGTAACGTTATTTTAGACGTACATAACTTGTCGATCAGCCAAGCAAAAGATTTAGAGCTGACAATTAATCAAATTGTTGGCGTAGTAACCAACGGCTTATTTGCCCACCGTGGCGCAGATAAAGTGATTATCGGTACCAAAAATGGGCCGCAAATTAGATAAATAGGATGAGGATATGAGTAAGGTATCGTTAGCAAAAGACAAAATTAAAATTCTTTTGCTTGAAGGTGTACATCAAAGCGCTGTAGAAACGCTAAAACGTAACGGCTACAGCAATATTGATTATGTAAAAACCTCATTGCCTGAGGACGAACTAATTGAGCGCATTAAAGATGTGCATTTTGTAGGCCTTCGTTCTCGTACTCATATTTCTGAAGCTGTACTTGAAGCGGCAGAAAAACTGGTTGCCGTTGGTTGTTTTTGTATCGGCACTAACCAGGTTGATTTAAGTGCCGCACGCAAGCGCGGTATTGCAGTATTCAACGCACCGTTTTCTAATACCCGCTCTGTTGCTGAGTTAGTACTTGGTGAAATTTTACTATTGTTCCGTGGTATTCCAGAGCGTAATGCCATTGCCCACCGTGGCGGCTGGTTAAAAACCGCCAATGGCTCATTTGAAGCCCGTGGTAAAACTCTAGGTATTATTGGTTATGGCCACATTGGTACGCAGCTAGGTATCATGGCTGAAAATATCGGTATGAACGTTGAATTTTACGATATTGAAGACAAGCTAACCCTAGGTAATGCCACACAAGTACATAACCTAACGCAGCTACTGCAACGCGCTGATGTTATTAGCTTACACGTACCTGAAACACCGCAGACTAAAAACCTGATTGGTAGCGCGGAAATTTCAGTGATGAAGCAAGGTTCAATTTTGATCAACGCCTCACGCGGCACTGTAGTTGATATTGACGCCCTAGCAGAAGCACTTCGTGATAAAAAAATCAGCGGCGCTGCCATCGACGTATTCCCAGTTGAGCCAAAATCAAACGATGAAGAATTTGTATCGCCACTACGCGAATTCGACAACGTAATTTTAACACCACACATTGGTGGTTCAACTCAAGAAGCGCAAGAAAACATTGGTATTGAAGTAGCGGGTAAACTAGCAAAATACTCAGATAACGGCTCAACTATTACTGCTGTTAATTTCCCTGAAGTATCACTGCCAGAGCTTGCTAACCGTAGCCGTTTATTACACGTACACCACAACCGCCCAGGTGTGTTAACCCAAATTAACCAAGCGTTTGCCCAGCACGGCATCAACATCGCCGCGCAATACTTGCAAACAGACGAAGCGATTGGTTACGTAGTAATAGACGTAGATACCGACCACTCTGAAATTGCACTAAAAGAACTAAGTGCAGTAGAAGGCACGATCAGAGCACGTATTCTTCACTAACAGCTGTCAGCTGGTCAAAAAATAAAAGCCGTGCTTGTTAAATCAAGCACGGCTTTTATTTGGATGAAGAATAATACTTTTTTCAACCTTAGCCGATGAAATATTGCCAGTTTTATTGTCTGTATTAAACAAGTTTCACTTAAGTTACATCTTACTGTATTTGCTATAACGGCTCGCTTTTAAGAATATTTTCACAACTCGGTCAAAGATTTCTCTATTACTAAATTCCTCAATAGAGGCGTTAGCGAGGGTTTTCCTCTACCAAAACCTTATTGAGAAACGACGCAAGTACGCTGCGCATTTCGTCTACCCAAGGGTGAAATAGCCAAAAGGTGTGCGGTGTATCGGGTATGGTATACACTTGTTGATGGACGTTGTTTTTAATTAGCTGCGCTACAAAAGCATCTCTGCCAACATGAAAACGGTCATGGGAAGAGTTAATAAATAATGTTGCTGGAGTATGTTTACTTAAATATTCTACCGGCGAAACCGCATGCCAACGTTTTGGCTCTTGTGCATAACGCCCACCTAACCAAAGCGCTGCATAAGAAATCTTTCCAGGTTTATCTTCAAACATCCTCGCCGCTGTTGAGGTTAAATCAGCCACGCCGTCAATGTTCACGATTGCTTGCACTGCTTCGTAAGGCGATTTTGTATCGTGATTGGTACTCATGGCCCCGAATAACGTGGCCATATGAGCACCAGAAGACGCCCCTAACACCGCGATTTTTTTGGTATCTATCATATATAATTTATGATGTTGTTTTAGCCACTTAATCGCATCGTTGATATCTGCCATTGCAGCTGGATAGAGCGCCATTTTAGAGGTTCTATATTCGACACTTACCGCCACAAAACCTTGGCCAGCTAACCAGCGTGCCGTTGGCGTTTGATGAGACTTGTTACCAGTCCTCCATCCGCCGCCATGGATCATTACGACCAACGGTTTAGCCTGCTCTGCTTTATTAGGATAAAATAAGTCAAGGTGCAGCGTTGAGCCATCCACCGTTTTGTAAGCTAAGTTGTAATGTTCACTGATAGACTGTGCTGTTTGCTCGATATTTTCCGGTTTGTTTATCGGACTAATAAAAGGAAACTGTTTCTTGTTTTTTCGATACTCACTTTCAATGGTGTACTCAGCCATTTCACCACTGAGTGAACTGACAACCTCACGCGTCGATACCTGCTGTATTGCTTGTTGAATACGGGGAGATTGATACCATTCACCCAAGATATTTTCCCAAGTAAAAGATGCTGCTTTACTCTCATTTAGCTGTCTTCTATTCGTTGTTATAAATGCCCCAGGACCGGAAGAATTGTACTCAAAAAAACGAGCATCTTCTGCACGAAACACCTTTTTCCCACCGGCTCTAGCTGTTCCTTCCATTGGATGCCAAGCTTCTTGTTGAATATGCGCTCCCATCCAAGTATCTATAAATACTGTTTGTCCTATTGCATTAGGATCTGCATACCTTCCATCAGGGAATGTAGTTGTAGGATGCCAAGGTCTTCCTAACCCCATACTATTGTCTTGCACCCCTTCCTCTGCGCTAAGAGCACAATCAATAAAAACCAGACCAAATGCTTGCTCAATATTAGTACTTGGTGCAGTAATAAAACCTATCGGTAACTGTTTGTTAGGTCTAGCCCGAGTCACTATGTTCGACTTATAAAAAACGGCGGCTCCGCCCCCAAAAATAAAGTCAACATGACCACTTATGGTATTATTGATAAATAAAGATCTCCCTGCTTTCGTGTAAAGAGTATCTTGATATCCACTGATTTTTACATGATTAAACAATGCTTTATCACTACCATAGTCGGTCAATACAGCCACTGCTTGTAGACCTGATACGCGTTTTGGATCCTCGTTACTCAGCGCATCGTAATACGCAAAGTCAAAGGTGTTCTCAATATGCAAGTTTTCAACACTAAAATTGGGTGATTTAATAGTTAACGTGGCTGAGTTTGATGTTCCTAGGTTGCCACCATTTACTGTTGCTTTTCCTGAATAGTCATCAAAATATAATCGAGTAGTATCAGCCCCTGCACCTGATAACGTAATAAAAGGTTTGTTAATAACGAGTTTTTCATAATAGTCACCAGAGGCTATTTTAATAATATAGGGCTGAGATAAATTATTAGGTGCTTGCTCAATAGCTTGTGCAATGGTGGCAAAAGCGTGTTCATTGTTTTTATCAACAATTGCATCAACTCGTGGTGATACGAGTTCATTCGCAGATAAGCTTTGACATATAAGTCCAAAGAAAAATAATAAGCCCTGAATAGTACCGCTTATTGTTTTTAACCGACCATGTAACTGCATGTGAAGTTTTCCTTACATAGTAAAAATAGCATGTTTAAAGTAGGCCTGTGGCGAGTAAGTAAGATCATTTTTTACTAACTATATTTGGCTGCCAGCCACGCATCACGTTTTTAATGGTGTAGTCTTGCGCTTCGACTTGACTCAGTTGATGCGCCCAAGCCACTCGCTTAATACTATTAGTCCCCTGCCCTGAGTTATTAAACTCAGCATAAAAAACGGTTTCCTGTTTACTAACATCCCCCCAATTTTGCCAACCTTCAGGAGCAATATGCAGACCTAAGTCAGAGTTAATGAACACAGTTTTTGCGTGGTGTCTCCAAGGACGGCCAAGATAAACTTTATCAACAGCAGCACTGGCAGTTAGCTTCACACGATTAAACACAAATCCAAACGCCTGATTTTTAGGGGTAGAAGCAGCTGTAATATAAGAGTTACTGAGTGACTTAACTTCACAGTCTTCGAACATTGCTGTGCCTTCACCAAAAATAAAGTCTGTGGTGCCTTCGATATAACAATCTTTGAAATACGAGCGAAACCCTTCGCCAGCTAGGTACAAGGAATCTTGATGGCCTTTGATAGCTACGTTATTTATGCTTACTCGATCAGCCTCGATATGCAAAGCAACAGCCTGCCCAACCGCGCCTGCACTATTAATAATAGTCAAATTTTGGGCGCTAAAGTCATTCCCTCGCACCATTAATGTATATGTGTGAAAGGTACTATTTCGACCTAAATTTATCTTATTAAAATGGTCGCCATAGGTAATAATTGTATTTTCTTTACTTTCACCTATTAGTTTTATTCGTGTATTCCATGAGTAAACTTCTACCTTTTCTGCATAAACGCCATTTTTAACGAAAATACTTATGTCATGCCAAGGGTAAGTTTTACTTGCATTGATTGCTGCCTGAATGGAAGTAAAATCGCCCGTACCATCTTTGGAGACTACCATCTTTGTGGCGTACTCTTGAGCCACTACCGATCGCGCCCCAAATGATACAAGAAACAATGTAATTAAAAGCGCTAAAGGACTTGTTCTTTTGTTTTTTGTAATCACTGTCGTAACCACCCTTTTATTATTGATATCACAATCGCTCTCATCTTATGGGGACAGCAACTGAACACCTGTAGCCATAACTTCTACATAGCAGTCACAGTTTGCAACATAGCTGATTATCTGTGAACGAAGTTAGCATGTAACGCAATTCCAACTAATTGGACTGGTATTTATCCAAAAAATCTTCTTCAATACTTATTTCTAACAAATTATGCTACCGGTGGCAAATTTATTTAAATATCATTCCCTAAAAAAATCAGCGTGTTATTTTTTACAAAAATAAAGCTCGCAGATCTAACGATACAAATCATACATTATATTAACAAACAACTTGACACCAAACTGCCACCGGTGGCAATCTGATAAAAATAAATTTTATTAGTGGTAACTTATGTAAACAAAGTAACAGCATCTCTACTTTTAATTTAACGCGCTACCTTATCAAATAGTGCGCAATTTAATCTCTCTTTGTTCCAAGGAAGCAATAATGAAACTAACACACACATTTATGAAAAGCTTAATTGCTACTAACGTGCTTGCCGCCCTTACCGTAAGTTCATTCTTTAGTAACGCTCAAGAATCTCAACCAGCAGCATCTGAGGATGTTGAGGTCATTGAAGTAAAAGGCTTTCGTGGTTCTTTAATTAAAGCCTTAGAAGCCAAACGAGATGCAGCTAATACTCGTGAGTCAATTATGGCTGAAGATATTGGTAAGTTTCCAGACTTGAATGTGGCAGAAGCCATTCAGCGAGTTCCTGGAGTGGCAATATCGCGCGAAGGTGGTGAAGGTCGTAATATTGTTCTACGAGGTTTTAGCCCGGGTTTTACCCGAACCACGCTTAACGGTATGGAAGTACCCGCAGGAAGTGATGGTCTCGATTCTGGCGGCGTAACTGTTAACAATAGTCGAGCCTTTGACTTCCATGTATTTGCATCAGAGCTTTTCAACCGTATAGATATTCAAAAAACGCAAACAGCCTCGATTGAAGAAGGTGGTATTGCTGGTACAGTCGATATGTACTCTGCACGCCCTTTTGATAACCCCGGCTTCAATTCGACCCTGTCACTTAAAGGTGGCTATAATGATTTAACCAGTGAAGTTGACCCTAGATTTGCTTTCTTAGCCAGTAATACATTTGCTGATAATACCTTTGGTGCACTTTTTTCGGTCGCAGTATCAGATAGAAGTGTGCGTCAAGAAGGCTTTGGCAGCGTGCGCTGGGAGCCAACAAATCGAATTGGTAATGGCACATGGGGTGACACTTCTGGGCTATCGACCATCAACGGAACGCCTAGTAATTACTGTGGTGCTGAAGAAGCTATATCCTGTTTATGGGTACCTCGGTTACCGCGGGCTGATTTTTTCGGGAATGAGCAAAAACGTATTGGGGTTACCGGTTCTTTGCAATATAAGCCTAATGACGACATGTTATTCACATTGGATATATTGCATTCTGAGTTAGAAAATGATCGCAGAAACTACAACTCTATGGAGTGGCTAGTTAATCGTGGTGCTCCGGGTGATTTCCAAGGTCAAAGCCCCGTTTCGTTTACAGTCGATGAGTCGGGTAAAGTCCTTGTTGCTGGCAGTTTTGAAAATGTCACCTCATGGTACGAAAGCCGATACCAGGTGTCCGATTCGATATTTGACCAGTATGTATTATCTGGCGATATTCAACTTAATGATCGCTGGTCGCTTGACCTTATGGCTGGTATGGCTAAAAACGACGCTGACAGAGAAGAAATTCGTTATTACTACCGATCGGTTCCCCACTTCTACTCCTATGATTACAGCAGTGGAAATGCAGCGACAGTAGATTATGGCGATTACGATACGACCGATCCTAATAACTACCTTGATGCAGTCAATGCCTCTAATCGTAGTGACGATGTTAAAAAATCAAATACCACAGTGAAACTGGATCTCGCTTATGCCGGAGATAGCTTTGATATAAAAACCGGACTTGCCTTTAATGACAGAGAAGTAGAATATAGAACGGCAGATGGTGACTTTACTCCCTTTGACCCTTCAAAATATACAACCCCATTTCCGTATTCGGATTTTGGTAAAGGCTTAGATGGCGCTACTTTGGCTCCTTTTCTTGTTGCTGACTTTGATAAGCTAGAGGCCGACGGTATTCTTACTCATAATTATACCAATAATGCAGCTCAAGGCTGGGTGGTAGGTGAGAAAACACAAGCCCTTTACCTTGAATTAAACAGTGATCATGAAATTGGTGACATGTATCTTCGTACTAACTTTGGCGTGCGCTATGTCAACACTGAGGTCACTTCTGAAGCCATTATAAACAATAGTCCTTTGTCGGTTACGCGCGATTACAATAACTTCTTACCATCGATGAATTTAGCACTTGAAGTCACCGATGATATAGTGACTCGTTTTGCTTATGCTCGCAGCATGACTCGCCCAAGTCTAGGTAGTTTAAATATTGCTTCACCGCAGTTTGGGTATACGACTTTTACTGTAGGTAACTTAGGTAATCCTGGACTGAACCCTTATGAATCAAATGATGTTGACCTGAGTGTTGAATGGTATTTCGCAGAAGAAGCTGTTGTTGCTTTTAATGTTTTTAATAAAGACATAGTGACCTCTCTTGATACTGAAGAAGTAGAAAAACTGGTAGACGAAGAGTTTTGGCCATCTATTTACGCTGATCCTCAGTATATAGCCACAGCCCCCCTAGGTGACCCCGCATCGCAAACCTATACACACCGCATACCAGTCAATAATAACGACGGCTATAGCGTGACTGGTTATGAGCTGATGTATCAACAACCCTTTATCTTTTTAGACGGTTGGCTGTCTAACTTTGGTGTGGTTGCTAACTTCACACATGTAAGCGCACAAGACTCTACAGGCTTGTCACCCAATTCTTATAATGCAACATTGTATTATGATGAAGAAAACTATGGCGCTCGTATATCATTAAACAAACGCGATGATTACCTACTTCAAGAGCCAGCCGGAAACGGCCATGCTCAAGAGCGTAAGTTTGGTCCGACTCATGTAGACGTATCTGCATTTTATAATGTGAATGAAAACATTTCGCTTTCACTGGAAATTATTAATTTAACAGACGAAGTTGAACGCATATATGGTACCGGAGACGGAGATCTCAACTTAACGAGAGAATACAGCCATACCGGTACACAATACTTTATCGGCGCAAGTTATACATTTTAGTAAACTGCAACGAATCAGTGTCTATTTGAACTGATAAAAAAGCCCGCAGATACATAAAATATGCGGGCTTTTTTGTATCTAGCTTTTATGTAATGTTTGTAAAAACCCATTAAAGATATGCAAAAAAGTAGGCTGCAATGAGATTGCAATAATCGATTACTGAGTAACGCGCCTATATGTGTTTGCCGTAAGCTACTTGCTTAACAGCCACATCGACAGACGAAGTAAACGAATTTGTTTATTGATTTAGAATTGACCGTCACTATATAAAAACGGTCAAATAAAATACTAGTGCCTATTGACAGAGTTTAGGCTCATATGTGTTAAGTGCTGATTACATTCAATACTTTTTAAAATATTGCAAAACCTCAACTTTAGTCAGTGCAGTTGGATCACATGTATACTCAAACTCTTCCATTTGCTCTGCACTATGCTTATTTGGTGATGACAACACAGATCCTTTGGGGGCATAGGCTTTGAGCAATACACCACCTGACTCAATAGAATTTAACCCACTAGCAAACATTTCAGCGACACTACGTTTTGGAGTCCAACAAAAACCAATTTTATTCTGTTCATGTAAAAATCTACATTCACCGCGATATAAAACCAAATCATCACCATCGTATTTTGGTAATGAAAGCTTAAGGATCTTAAGCAAAAGCATATCATCTGATAGCTTACGTCTTATATGGCCACCATTTTCAGTCCAAAGAAGATGTATTTTATCTCTTTTAAAATCAAGTGAATCAGACATTTTCAATATAAAACTAAAAGCCTGAGTCCAAATCTCCCCATCGATATCACATGTATATATACCGCGAATAAACTTGCGCGCGATTTCTTCGGATAACTCCATGACTCATTTGCCTTATAAGTATTTAATTAACACTTTTTAATTTACCTAAATAAACTTTATGTACTTTTGCAACTTCAATAACCTGATAATTTGTTAAGCCACACAAACAACCAACACGAGTATGCCCCTCAACTAAATGTAAATCTATTTCTGGCTTCCCTAGTACTTCACCTTTAATAAATATAGGAGGTGTAATCCATGTTCCGTGTTGCTTCCAGTGCTCTAAAACATTTTCTCTGCAATCTATTGCTGAATCACCAATTTCGTCATAGTGAGAAGCGTCTTCTGAAACTTCTAGAATAAAATCAGGGTGGGTAGCAGAGCGACCTAAATTAAGCATTTTACTTGTAGGTATTTCTACAAGTTGCCACTCGATCGAGTTTAAGTCGATTGCACCATACAGCTCTTGAAATTGAAACTTATCACTATGGTCAATATAAAATTGTTCAATTACTGATTTAGGAGCATCGATTCCATATTCATTTTGCAGTCGTTTAATAGAACTTTCCGCTTCAAACCTTAGAAAATTGATATTTTGTAAGTCGCTAAATTTCAACGCATCTCCCATAGGCACTTAACGCCCGCAGCACGCGCGGCTTTTTTAATGGAGGCGCAGCCGCAATGAAAAAGCCGTCGCTGTGCCTGCGCTTGTTAACTTTTGTCTCGGTCTGCAATCTGTTGAATCCCCTTGGTGGCTGAGACAACTGACTGATTGAGGGCCTTAAACTCCTTCACCAAGTTAGGCCCATATCCGTGCTCTGCCGATTCACTACGCTCAAATGTTCGGATATCCAGAGAGGACGTTGCGCTTAACCGTCTAGAGTAAAATTTCGGATTTCCCACTGCATAGTACTGGGATTCAACTTGTATCGGCTCATCGCCGATATACTTGTAAAGGCCACCATACTGCCCCCAAGTTAAGGTGATTTTCTGACCCGGTGCTAAAAATGGAATTCCTGTCACGATGGGGCCAACCTCCATCGATGCTGGCATTTTCTCTGGTACCTCGATGCTGAATGCTTCGTAGGGAAGCGGCCGATTTGGATTAAACTGTATGCTGTGTGCCGCTCCATTACCGATGTTCTTGATAATAAGGTTTACAAATGAAGGTCGTTTAATGTCGGGATCGGCGTAGACAATAACAACTGGATCAGTAGATGAGCGAAAGACAGCGTAAGTGACGACTACGGACGCCGTTGCAATCAAGGCCATAAAGACCGAAATCCAGTTACCAATATCCATCTTGTCGTGACCTCTAAGAAGTTAACGCCTAAATAACAGGCTAAGTAATGGTTGGCTATAATGTGTAGCGAAACGTAGCCAACTGTTACGTGTCCTTGTTGATTTTCTTGTTAGCCGAAAATTGGCAACATGCAAGTTTATACGCAGCAATACCGAACCAGCCCATTGTAGGAATTGCCCATAACCTTTGGATTAAACCATTAATTTCTTGAGGAATAAACCCTGCGTAAATAAGCCAAAACATAAAAACATGCAATACAGTAACAGCAACAGATAAACTTTCAAATACACTAGATTTAATTACATTTTTAAACTCAAGTGCAAAAGCCATAGGAGCAATAATCATGAATATTGATAAGTTATACAAAAGATGAAGCGGAGTTTCGAGTGTCCAAATTCCCGCACTAATCATGCTTATACCAAATAAAGATGTTGCTAACATTGCGGTAGAAAATCGATTTAGCGAGAGTGATTGCATTGCAAATGCGAAACCACACATAGATAACCCAATGATAATGTCAGCTATACGGTGGGTATAAGCATAAATTGGATCTTCTAATGCAACATAACTAATACTTTTTTCAACGAAATCAAAATCAGGAATAACAACTCCAAGCCCTATATTCACTATTGAAGCGATCCAAATAATATGAGCTTGTTTAAGTAACCAGTAGTTTAGATTATTCACCGTACTTCCTTTTTCGGCTAACGCCGCTATAACCTGCCCAAATTATGGAGCAGTTTTGTGCGACAATGAGCGCAGCGAATTGCACAAAATCGCGTAGTAATTTGGGTCAGGTTGATAGCTTTGTTAGCTACTGAACCTTTCGATAAAACATGTTACCGAATTTAGACTTAAAAACGTAATAAAACTTCCGATTACCCCTGTATAGAGCTGGATATTGATCTACCAATTCGTGTTCCTGCTCCATGACTATCCGGAATAACATTGGTGGTGAGTCCCTATACCACTCGATTACACCTTGAACTGTTTTAACACTTCCATCTTTGAGTTTTTCATTAAAAAGAAACTTATCATCTTTTGTTATTTCAAAAGTAAAATGTTCTTTTTGCCAGTCAGAATTTCTGCCTGGGTAAAAGCTACTATCTATTTCGTAAAGTCCTACGACACGCTCTTTCGTTATTGGAAAATGAGCATATAGAGCAAGCCCAACAAGAATGCTAGGTAACACCCAAATTACACCAAGTTTTTTAAGGTAAATTACCTTTCTCGTTTTTACGTACTTCCATACATTTATAAGCGAAGACACACCCACAAATATGGCAAAGAGAAAGAAAAACAAAAAACCAAAAAACGGCACGTACTTAATTCCCCTGGGTAGCTAACGCCGTTTTAAGCGGCAAATTGCAGTTGGCTAAAATAAGTGAGGCACGAACAAAAAGCCAACTGTAATTTGTCCGTCTTGAAAACCCTTGTTAGCTTTTAATGAATTGCACCATATCATCCAGGTATGAATAAAATCCGCTTCTCCATAAATAGCCTGGATGGTATGTTCTTAAAGTCTTCTCTGGCAAATGATGCGATGAAACCTTTGCTAGCTGTCTTTCTGAACGGTCGTTGATACTAGAGAACGAAACATCATCAAATATGTTAGAAATATGTTTGTCGTAGTTTGGACCAGATAGAAAAATTACAATATCAGGCTTATAGTATTCTAACTCTTTCTTAGTGAGCTCTAGCACGGAATTTTGCCATTCTAAAACAACTTTAGATGGTGCCCCAACTTCCCCACAGCGTCCGATTTTAATCACATTATTCCAGACAAATCCAACAGTTTTAGAATCAAAAGAAAATTCATGCCTGAGTCGTTCCTGTATTTTTGAGAAAGCATTCCAAAACTGTCCGCTATAACTAAAGCACTTTCCTTTGTTGAAAAAATCGTCGTATACATTCAGCAAATGGGATACTCCACCTGAGTGTGGAAACTCACACTCCCAATCGTTGGTTTCTTGACCAAAAATCATTACCTTCACATCGGCCTCAACGAAATCATTACTAGCTTTCAAGCATAACAAGTTCGTTGGACTATCAGAGGAAACTTGTTCCGTGAAAGTATTTTCAAGATGGGTTAATACGCCCTGATAATCTATTGAGTGCACAATGTCTCCTAAAAGCTAACGCCCTGCTAAGGGGCAGTTGCGAGTGTTGTTGGCGAAGCCAGCGAGTAACTGTCCCGCAGCGTATTTTGCTGCGAACTTGAGCAGTTTGTTAGGTGTTTGGGTAGTAAACAAGTGAACTTCCTTCTTCAAGTGCTTCTGTATAAAAACCAGTAAAACCTTTATAAGTGTCGGTATTAAGCACCTCTACCTTCAAGGTGTTACCTGTTAAATTTATCACTTGGTCGAAGCCATATTTTTTAACTTCAATTAATGCCCGATCAAAATTTAACTCATCAATATCTTGAGCTATGAACACCATACATTTATGAACAACACCAATTTCAGGCTCAACATAGTCATATTCTGAGTTTCCAACAAACATCCCTTGAAAACCGTAAATGTAGACAACTTTCATAGACACCTAACGCCCCAAGCAGCGGAAAACGCGAACGTTTTGGCGCAGCCAGTGAGTGGTTTTCCGATGACTTGGATTGTTAGGTGCATTCATTTACAACTGCCAGCCCCAAATCTATGTGCGCGACTATATAGCCGTAATCCTTTTTTGAAAGGATGTCGCTTTTATATTGACGCTTTGCTAATTGGTGCGTCCAGATTTCACCACATGGTGCATCAGGAATGGCAGTGTCAACTTCAAGCAAATAGGTTTCACTTATTGTGTGACCCTTTTTCACGATACTTTTAGCACACAAACTCAATGCGTACTCAACAGCATATTTATCGACACTTGGTAACCCTACAAATTCAACGTCACAACCGAGCTTCTCATTACCTTGAGAGTCGACATACCGTAGTTGGCCGGTAGTACAAGAAACCAAAAACAACGAAATAAAAATTACCAAAAGTCGCACTATATTCAAAATTTTATCCTGTGCACCTAACGCCCTAATAATGGGCTAAAAATAGTTTGCTAAAATGTTGAGGAACGAAAACAGCAAACTGTTTTTAGTCCTTATTTATTAGCTTGTTAGGTACCGAAGTACACCTTAGCTTTATCGTACTTGAATAGATAAGCAATAAGCAAGCATGGAACTATTAAAGCAAAAGGTAAATAGATAAAACTATCGCCATTAGCGTTTGGAATGACAAAAGTTGCTAAAATAACAAAAGCATAAAACTGGCGGCAATATTGCCATTTTTTAATAAGTAAAATAGCGCTAGTAGGAAAAAACAAACCTATTAAAATTAAGTGAACACCCAAATCATTTTGCCAAATTTCATCAAAACCCATTGACTGACCTTTGTAGGAAAAATTCACATCAAAGCCAGGTATTACAGCCGACAGGAAAAACAAAAAGCAAAATAATCCGTGTGCTGTTATGAATTTCAATATTAGAGGCATAGATTTGAAATCTTCGACCACGATTAGGTACCTAACGCCTTGCTAAGCGGATAAAAATGGTTGGCTATAATCGCGGAGCGATGGCCAACTGTTTTTATTCCGTTTAAGCAACTTGTTAGGCCTTTTTGCGATTAGCACGCTTGTATTTAGCTTGATACTCACGCCTTTGCTTTGTAACTTCGTAAAGAACTATACCAGTCGTTGTTGCTAGATTTAAACTCTCAATCATTCCAAACATTGGTATAGATATACAAGCCTCACTTTTCTCAATGACTAAATCACTTACGCCACGGGCTTCATTACCAAACCAAACTGCAAGTTTAGGTTGTGTATAATCAGCTTCATGTAACACAAAGTTTTGTTTTCCCTTTATATGAGGTGAAGTTACTACTGAAGTGAATCTATTGGCTTCAAGATGATCTAGGCACTCTTCAGTACTATCGAAGCGTTTCACGAAAGTCCATTTTGAAGCAGAAACAGATATCTTGGAAAGTGATTTTCTCTCTCGAATTTCTTCCCAATCATCAGGTAAGGATTTTCGGCTATCAACTACATATATTTTTTCTACACCTAGAGCATTTGCATTTCTAATAACAGACCCAATATTTTTTACATCCATTGGATTTTCTAAGACTGCAATCAGGTTTTTACATTGATATTCTTTAATTTCATCAGCTCGTTGTCGAACCGTACTTTTTGAGTTTTCCATTATACTCTCGATTTATAGAATGAGGCCTAACGCCTCAAACACTGGCGCGTAGGTTGGCGCTGTTTTTGCGGCTTTTGGTTTTTAGCAAAAAACCGCGACAGCCGTTATGCGTCCAGTGATTTGACTTGTTATGTTTTTGATTACTGAACTAAAAATTCTAATTCAGGTGACGTTTTACTAGGAATGAACTCTGTTACTTCATAGCTAGCCAAACCGTAAATTTTAAATGGATCCTCAGATAATATTTGTTCTAAAGCCTCCCTGCTTTCTGCTCTAGCTAAGATCACCCCACCTATGCGAGGCTCTTTTCTACCTGATGCTAGAAATACACCATTTGAGTATTGTTTGTTCAAATATTCAATATGGCTATTCAGATGCTTATCAACTTCACTCATATCACAAACATATGTAAGGGAAACTACGAACATGATTCGATACCTTCTTATTCAAATTAAAAAATTATAAACTCTGGTTTTCTACCGCATTTACACTCAAAACGAGAATAAAACATAACGCCCCAAGCAGGGGATTTTGTGAGTGTTTTTCAGCGAGTAAAATTCCCGCTGACTTGGTTTGTTATACATCCGCCTTACAACCTCTTTTGCCAACGAGTTGGGTAAACCCCTTTGAATACAATATTCATGAATTCATCTTTACTAATAAGTTCTTTCTTGAGTTTAAAGCCATAATAAATAGCGCCTGATACTAGACAAAATATATACAGCGAGACTGCCAAAGCCAATATACACAAGGCGAATGCGGCCGACATTAAACCACCACTATAGCTACGAATAGGCACATCAGCCTCAATACCTAAGCTGGAAGCTATTACAAAGAACAAGTTGTACGCAACGATAATTCCTAAGGTGCAACCAACAGAACCTACTTTCACAGTCTGCGAATAAAAATAAGGCTTTAACTTCCTCTGACTGTTTATAGCTCGGATTAAAATGTGACGTACCTCAAGGATGTATAACAGTTTATTCAAAGGATCTAAACCCACAAGTTGCAGACAGAAAATCCTTTGAGTTTTTTAATAATTTCAGTCTAACTCTGTATCTAAATGTAAATCAAGGGATTTATCTTTGTTGTTATTTTGTTATTGTAAATCACAAGAAATAAACCCGCGAGTTGTTAAAAAAAATCAAAACTGTTTATGAATACAGGAAAATAAAGCAGATAAAGATACGCGTGTCGCTCATTTTCCTGAATATGGGAGCAAACAACAGCTTGATTATTCAATGAGTTATTATCCTAAATCTATATCAACGTCAGTTTCCCACTTGAAACAATCTCTAAACTTTAATTTTCACCGTTGGGTTTCGTTGCTCTGAACCACAACCTACGATAATAAATTTTACGCCGACCTGCTTTGGTTTTTCCTAGTTCCTAGCGCCTAAATCCTAGTCCCTCACCCGAATCGCCAATAAAAAAGCGCGAGATTAACTCGCGCTTTAAAATAACTCAAAACTGTATTTTGTCTTAAACTTACCGCTTAAGGCTTACAACTTATAGCTCTAAGAGCTATTCGCCCTTCGCTTTTAAATTTATAAACTCTGCCAATTCTTCTGGTTGCCCCATTAGGGTGAAGATCTGTTGGTTAATTTCGGTCATGGTTTGCCCTTCTGGCAAGCTTGCTGACACGGTTAATGAGCTTAAGCCTTGCGTGAAGTTTTTAATCGCTTCACTCAGTTCCTCGCTGACTGGCGCTTGTTGTAGCTGCATATTGACCATTTGCTGCATTTGCTCCAGCGTCATACCTTGCTTTTCAAGCGTTTGTTCAACGAGTGCTTTAAATTCACCTTCGTTATTGAGGGCAATTTCGATGCTGCGTGGTTCAAGCTCTGCAAGCGCCTCCATTAGTAAGGTTTGTTGCTGTAATTGCTGCTCTAAAGTCGGCTGTTGACTACCTAGTTGTTGCTGCATTTTGCTCAGCGCCAATGAAGCATTCATCAATGCGGTTGATTTTGCTAGACCAAGGTTAAAATTAAGGCCTACAATATTTTTAGCATTAAGCGCAAAGTCGATATCACTATCACCTGATTTTTCATCATAGTTCATCAATGTATGGAGATCATAACTAGCAGCAGCGAGTTTATTGTTAGCGTCTGGTGGTAACTGCGCTAAAAAATGCTCACTGAAGGTAAAGTTTTTTATGCTCAACTCGGTACGAGGAGCAATTTTATCTACTTCATATCCCGCCACTTCAATGCTCGCAATATTAGCAACTAGCTGCTGATCAAAACCAGTGATTTGCATATTTGATATTTCAACACTTTGCCCAAGCACGCTGGCCGAAATATCTTCATAACTGGCTGTTACACCCATTTGCTGGCTCATTAATGCAAGCTGACGATCAACCTCTACTTTAACTTCTTGAGTCAGTGCATGATTTGCATAGCTAACACCACCGATAGCCGCAACGACAACAACAGCAACAATTGCGAGTTTTTTCATTCTATTTCCTTATTACGATTTCTATTATCACCGTTGTTATTTAGCTTAGTCTCTAACGGCTTTAGACTTAAGATTTTGCTAAGCGTATCATTCAATAATACCTTTGATAAGGCCTAGCATAAGTAAGTGCAAATTGATTTGCACTTTTTTGAGCGTGGCTAATTAATTAAACTTAGCAGTTCATGCACTGTTTTAACTGGGGTTATTTTAGCGCCCAGCCCTTCCATTGATTTATGGTAATTACGAAATGGAATAAATATTTCGGTAAAACCATGTTGGGCAGCTTCTTTAACGCGTGGCACGCCACTGTCGATTGGCCGTACGTCACCGTTTAAACTCAGCTCGCCCATTATGCAGGTGGTACGCGGTACAACAAACTCATTTAAGCTACTGAGTAAGGCAGTCACTAAGGCTAAATCGATACAGGTTTCGGTTTCATCAATTCTCAGCCCGCCAACAATATTAAAAAACGTATCATGAAAGATTTTGGTTTTAGTGTGCTTGCGTAAAATACCAGTGAGCATTTTTATTCGGTTCATATTTAAACCTACGCACACTCGCTGTGGAAACTCCGCCTCGGTTTCGGTGGTTAAACATTGTATTTCGAGCAACAAGTTGCGGTTACCTTTTCGAATGCAAGTAATGGTTGAACCGGGTGAGTCGGTACTTGATCCCGATAAAAATATTTCACTGGGGTTATCAACACTTAGCATACCGCGTTCGCACATTCTAAAAATGCCTACAGTATCAATGTCACCAAAGCGGTTTTTATTGGCGCGCAAGGTACGTATTTGCCCATCGTTAGTGTCGATATGTAATAACGCATCAACAATATGCACTAAGGTTTGCGGCCCCGCTATTTCATTATTTTTATTTACGTGGGCAATAATAAACATAGTGACGTCGTTTTGCTTACAGTACTGTGTAAGCGCTTGCGCGGCACTTTTAACTTGTGACGGTGAACCTGGGCTGCCGTTTGCGGTATCAGTAACAACCGCTTGAATAGAATCGATTACTGCAAACTTGATGTTATTTTTTTCAAGCTCGTCGATAATGGTTTCAACACTGGTTTCTGATAACAAATACAGTTCGTCTGGGTTGTAATCGAGCTTTAAACGATTAACACGGTTTTTAAATTGCGATAACGACTCTTCTGCGGTGCAGTAAAGTGATGGCATACGCTGTGACATGCGCGCGACTAAATCCGATAATAAAGTCGTTTTACCTGCTCCGGGATCGCCTGAAATAATATTCACAGAACCTGTGGTTACGCCACCTGATAATACTCGGTCAAGTTCACCAATACCGGTTAGTTGCTTTTCGGCTTCGGTGGTTGCGATGTCATTAATTTTTTTCGAGCCACCGCCAACGCCACCAGCATAGCCGCCAACAACGCTGCGCGTTGCTGCTTTTTTAGTTTGCCCTGCTGAGGGCTTAAATTCGGCTAAGGTATTCCATGCGCCACAGCGACACTGTCCTTGCCAGCGTTGGTAGTTCATTCCGCATTCGGTGCAAACAAACTCTATTTTTGCTGCTTTTGCCATTAACTTTTGCCTACCTTCGTCATTTTGAAATCATTTATGTCCATACTAGGATGATCTTTAATTTATTGTTACGTTATCGTGCGCTGAATATTGACCTTGCCAATCAGGCAATTCAACGCCACAATCGAGATATATAAAAAAGCAAGGTTTATCACTTTTACTTTAGGGCATATTTTTTGCTTAATCTTTTTAGCTTGGGCTTTTTTGATTAATAAACTAAAGTAATGAGCCATTTATTTGGCAATCTCATAATAATAAAAATTAAAGATGGTAACTCATTACACCGCACATGCTGCAAACCAGCAACCAAGTGAGTGTGTAAATACATGTGCAGTATACCAACTTTTTAGAATAGACGGTGATGGTTTTATAAATGACTGAAGACACTCTGCTTAAATATGAAAGTTTAGTTGATGAGCTTAAATCATATTTAGGTAATGCCAAATTTGACACGATCTTTAAATCGAAGACAGCGGGTTTAACAAAACCTGAGCAGTTCTTGATCAAGATGGAAATGTCGCGCTTGTCGCAACCTATCGCCCGTTTTATTGATTTACGCGGCCAAGTAACAGGTCAAGTTAAACCTTATGAGTATGAAGGCAAACAACACTTTATGGATGAAACCGCTATTGCGGTATTTGAACAAGCCATAGAACGCCATGGTGGTTATACCCTTGCTGTTTACGAAGCTGTAATGAACACCGATAATAACCATCGTGTAATGCAAAAAAAAGCCGCTGAACAAGCTAAGCAACCTGAGTTACAGAATGAACAAAAATTAGATTGCCAGGTTATTAAATTTGCCTCTTATGAAAGTCGCCGTGAAGAACGGATGAACTATTCAATCAAAATCACTGTAGAACTCAACAAAGACAACACCATTGCAGCAACCACCTCAGATATATCTTTAAGTGGCGCAAAAATAAAGCTCTCACCGCGCTATCAAGTCAAAAAAGGGCAGTTATTAGGACTGCGTTTAGTCGGTCTTGAGCAAGATTTTGAATTAGGTTTAAAAAACGGCATTCAATATGAAGTTGTTGCAGTTGAGAAAATCTCTGCGGAATTTAATCATATTCGCTTAAAACGTACTTTTATAGAAAATAACGCAAAATTTGATGAGTTTTTAGAAAGCTTTATTCACGGCAATAAGCGTCGCTATAAAGTAAATTTAGATAATACTTTAGATGCCGTCGTATCAAAAGGCTATGAGCAGTACTATATTCCCCGGGTGACTTCGTTATTTACTTTTTTTAGTTTGCAAAACGATAAACTCTACCCAAGTTTAGTGCTGACCACTGAAAACAATATTTTTATTCAGCGTTATTTTTGCGATGAGCGAAAGCTGTCATGTTTATACACTATTTTAAATCAGCAACGTTTAAGTCAGTTACTAAGTAACCCAGCCCCAGTTAAAGAAGAGTATTTATACACCTTTACGCACGTGGTTGCTGGAAAAGTATATTATTACTCAGCAACACGCACGGAGTTGACTGCAGAGCCGCAATTAAGCGCATTATTTTTTGGTTTTGGTAGCCAAAAAGAAAGCTGGCAATGTTTTAAAGTACAGTTAATGCCAAGCCATCCAGAAGATTCATTTATTCCATTAAGCTTACCAAATACCGCTGGCAAAGATATTGAAAAATTAAACAAGCCACCAACGCCTCGCGTACAAGGAATGATCAAAGACGTAAAATATCTAGTGATTTTAACAGCAGTCGGAACAGACGTTGAACGAGCGCATTATCAAAGTTTTAGTTACGATAAAAGTATAGTTAATCAGCTCAAGCACTTTGGCCATGGCAAACATAAAACCCCACCAAAGCTTGAAACCGTGGATTTAGAGTATGTAAACCTACGCTCTCACAAACGCTATTTGTATAAAACCGATGTAGTATTAACAACTCAGGATGAGCAAACACATACCGCTCATAGTCGTGATTTCTCGGTGATGGGGTTGCAAATTGAGTGTGACCAACCGGTTACTTTTCAAAAAGGTGAAGTTGTTGAATTAAGCTTACCTGAGCTGCAAAAAATAACCAAAAAGCACACGCTGAGTAAATTAAAGTACGAAGTGATGGCGGTCAGTAAATCGTTCACCACTATCAACTTAAAAGCCTTACGTATTGTTGATAACCCACACGAAGGGGTGAAATTTTTTACGCAGTTAATTGAAAATAATAAAGATAAACTAAAAGTATCTGAAGAAGCGCCAAAGGTGCCAGGATTATCGACAGCGCTGCGAAATATGGTAACTAAAAGTGTCTGCCAATTTCCGTTTTATTTACATAAAGAAGCTGCACATTTTAAAACAGGAGCAATTGGTCAAGGCTTGTACCCGAGCCCATTGCATATTATTTTGCAAAACTATGGCTTGCTTAATAATACCACCAGCATTGATGCTTTTTTATCGCCAGAGCAGCTCAATGGCGTGATCACACCGCTTATAAAAGATCGCAGTCGTCAAGATCCTCCTCTACCTTTCACTTTATTTATTCGTTTTGATCCTAAAAAACCGACCATTAAAGACGCTATAAAAAGCAAGTGCAGTGCAGGCGAGGATTATGCCCCACAGTTACTCTTTTTAAAGAAAGGTCTCAAATCTGAGTTGATCTTTATAATGCGTATTTATATTTCACGCACTGGCCGCCCTGATACAGATTACTTATCTAACGAGTTAAAATACGTAAGCCAATATGCATTGCACAAAGCAAAAGATCTTGAAGAGGCACTGTGGGCAGTAACAGGTGTTGGTGACATGGTTGATGTAACAAATGAAACGCTTAGTCATTTGGACTTTACCGCAGAGCTGGTAGACCAAATGAATAAGCGCAAGCAGACTTGGCTTAAACGCCTAACTTAACTCCGTTACTTAATAACAGGAATAGTTAATAAATATAACAGTTGTAATAGCGAGCCTTGGCAAATTGCAGCTTGGGCTTGTTCAACAACTTTAGGTTTACCGTGTACGGCAACACCGAGTCCTGCCGCAGCCATCATGGTCAAATCATTCGCACCATCACCAATCGCTACTGTTTGTTGCGTAGGTAAATTTAATCGTTGCTGTAATTGGCTCAACACCACGGCTTTTTGCTGCGCATCAACAATCGTGCCTAGCACTTTACCTGTTAACTTATTATCTTTAAATTCCAAAACATTGGCATGTACTTCGTCTAGTTCAAGCAGTTTTTGCACTTGTTCAGCAAATGGCACAAAGCCACCTGAGGCAATGGCTAAATACCAATTATGCTGCTTTAGCACTTGGCATAGCGCTTTGATCCCTGGCATTAATGGTAAACTATTTTTTAGTTCATCAATTAAGCTTTGCTCAATACCCGCAAGTTTAGCGACTCGTTGATGTAAGCTTTCACTAAAATCTAACTTACCAGCCATCGCTTGTGCGGTTACCGCTGCGACATCATCATATACATCAGCAAGCCTTGCGATTTCGTCAATACATTCAATCGTAATGGCGGTTGAGTCCATATCCATTACTAATAAACCGGGCTTAGTTAAAATCGGTGGCTTACTAACTTGTACAAATTGAAATCCTAATGGATGGGCAAATTCATTCAGTACCAAAGGATTAATGCTTGGACTTAGTGTCTCGCTGTAAAAACACAGTGCGGGGCTTAAGTTTGGCTCTGGTTGATAACGACAAAATGCACTGACAATAAACTGCTGCTGAGCTAAAAAGTTAATTATATTAGCTAGTTGTTGGCCGCTAAAGTCCCCTGCAAAAGCAATACTAAACATTCCTTGCGGATCAGTTGGTAAGCTTGTTGGTACTAATAAAGCATCTTGATAGTGATACCACATACCTAACGACAACTGTGCCGATAACTGCTCTGATGAAAGGCTCGCAAAGCGCTCCAATGTCATGATAACTCCAAAAATGATACTAATGTCTCCCCTGTAAAATAACAATTATACCAATCGGGTTAGGTTATTGGTCATTTATAGCGACGGATAAATAGAGTGATAACAAGGCATAAATTTTATATGTAGTTGTTCTACATAAAAAACTTATAACGCCGTTAGCGCTTTATTTAGCACGCTAGAAAGACTAAATATTTAAGTCGATTGGTATTAATTCGCCATAAAGGGGGATTTAAGGTTATAGTTACGCTTAGTTGTAACATCAAAAACAAAAGCTGTCAGCAGCGTAAACGGTGACTATGAAAAATAACCATCTTAAAAACCCTATTTCAGCATCTCTTAGGCAACGCCTAGTGCGATTAAGTATTGCTGCGGCATGCTTTGTATTGCTGACTTGGGTTGCTGTTAATGGTAGTTTTCAAAGCCACCAGTTGCTTTATGATAGTGCCGACAGCACAGCAAAAAGCTTAACTCGTTTTATGGCTCTCAATGCCAAAACGCCGCTACTTGAAAAAAACAAACCTGAATTAACAGCCTTATGTAACAGCATAAGCAAAGATGAGTTTGTACTGGCTGCAACGATTTATGATCAGCAAGGCATACTTATCGCCAGTAGTGATAATTGGCAAGCTCACCATATTTTAGGTAAGCTGCCCAACTCCACTCCAGGTATTAGTAAACTTAAAACCCCGTTTGTTGAACCGATAATCAGTGATGACGATCGCCCACTAGGATTTGTTGCAATAACTTACTTGACCCGCTCAGCAGTAGCAACCAGTCATAGCAGCTTTCATGACTTAGGCCGCCAAGTATTACTAATGCTAGTGATAACCTGCATTTTTACTTGGCAATTAGGCCGTGGTTTAAAGCGCTGGCAAGTAAATCGTTATATCCGAAAAAGTTCTGAGCACGAATCATAAAGCTGCTTTTGAAAACCAGCCTTATAAGGTGTTGTGATCTGCTTTAATTGACATAACTGCTCAAACACTAGGGGTAACTGTAACGGCGTGTTTATTTGCCCTTGAAAGCCCGCTAACGGCATTGCAGGTGCATCTGTTTCAAGTAGTAAGTGTTCAGGTGCTATGTGAGCAACAACGGAACGTGTTTTTTGTGCTCGCTGATAAGTGATCACCCCGCCCACCCCGAGTTTAAAACCCTGTTTAATATAATACTGTGCTTGTTGTAATGAGCCTGAAAAAGCATGTATAACACCACCATATTTTGGCTTACAGCGCTTAAATGACTGTGCAATAAGGTCATGGCTTTGTCGATGATGCACAATCAATGGCAATTCAAGCTGATTAGCAAGATCGATATGGTGCTCAAATATCTGAGTTTGCAAAACAATATCGTCAATACTGCGGTCAATACCACACTCGCCAATAGCGACCAATTGCTGGCGATGTTGCACAGTAAACTCAGTCAGTTTGGCTAAATGACTGTGGTGATATTCTGCTAAAAAGTAAGGATGTAAACCTGCACCGATGCGCACTGCAGAATGCTGTTTAGCAAAAGCGCATAAAGAAAGAGATTGTGCCAAAGTGATCCCCGGCACGATCAATTTTTCGATCCCCAGCTGCTGACATTGCTGAATTAGCTTGCTGCGGGTGGCATCAAATTCAGTAAAATCTAAATGGCAGTGGGAATCAATAAACGCCATAATAAATTATGGGTTTAAACGCGTTATTTGCCAGCTGTTATCAGCTTGACGCTGATATATAAAACGGTCATGCAGGCGGTGTGCACCACCTTGCCAAAACTCAATTTTTGTTGGCACAACACAGTACCCCCCCCAAAAATCTGGCAATGGTATTTCGCCTTTAGCAAACTTGGTTTTCATATTAGCAAAAGTTTCCATCAACACTTTACGCGATGATACAGGACGGCTTTGCTTTGAAGCCCATGCAGCTAACTGGCTTTCTTTGGGACGTGACAAAAAGTACTTGGCAACCGCTGAAGTTGGCAGTGGTTGTGCTTCACCATAAACAATCACTTGGCGCTCCATATGGTGCCACGGAAAATGCAAAGAGATTTTATTATTGCCTTTAAGCTCTTGCGCTTTACGCGAGCCGGTATTGGTAAAAAACACAAACCCGTTATCATCAAGATGCTTTAACAACACAATACGTTGCGAAGGCTGACCGGTTTCATCAACCGTTGCCACCACCATCGCCGTTGGATCGGGCAGTTTACTTGCTACCGCGTGCTCAAGCCAGGTTTCAAATTGCTTGAATGGATCATCAAGTAAATTCTCTTCGCTCAGAGCATCTTGCAAATACTCACGACGGATATCTTCAAGTTTCATATCAAATCCTTCTTTATCAGCTGTAAGCTGTAAGCTACAAAATTAACAATTGCAGCTCAGTGTCAAGCTACACCTAGCACCTAGCACCTAGCACCTAGCACCTAGCACCTAAAATTATCTGCAAGTGTAGGAGCGCTAGCAAGGCAGTGAGTTTATTTATGCCGCCAAGGAGCATACGTATTTTGTATGTGACTTAGGCTAAATAAACTCATTAACGCAGCTAAAGCGAACTACACGCAGCAGACGTTCACCTAAGTAGTTTAGTCTAAGATAAGGCGGACACTCGACTTATCCCTATGAGCATACGTAGTTGTATGTGATTAGGGTCAGTCGAGTGGACAACGCAGTATTAGATTAAAATACGACGGTGATTACATTTGCTCCATGACTTCAATGCCTAAAAGATCTAGGCCCGTTTTCAGTGTATCCGCTACCAAATTACACAGCACTAAACGGCTATCGCGTACACTTGGCTCTACGCCTTCTTTAAGTACTGGGCAAGCTTCGTAGAAGGTCATGTATAGGCTGGCAAGCTCGTATAGGTAACTACATAATACGTGCGGTGTTGCCTCACTGATCATTTGATCAAGTACTTCTTCTAATTGCAGTAGTTTAAGCGCAAGGGTTTTTTCTTGCGGCTCAACAATAGCGACATCTGCGTTTAAACTTGCTGCGTCTACGCCTGATTTACGGAAAATACTGCGTACACGAGTATAAGCATATTGTAAGTAAGGTGCTGTTGCCCCTTCAAAGCTAAGCATACTGTCCCAGTTGAAAATGTAATCACTGGTTCGGTGCTTAGAAAGGTCTGCATATTTAACTGCGCCAATACCTACTTTACGGGCAATTTCACTGCGCTCTTCATCAGTTAAGTCAGACTCACGCTCAGCAAGCTTAGCAGCAGCTCGAGTGATTGACTCTTCAAGTAAATCAGCAAGTTTTACCGTGCCACCTGTACGCGTTTTAAATGGTTTGCCGTCTTCACCCATCATGGTGCCAAATGGGCAAAATTCGTAGCTAGTTTCATCGCGTAGTAAACCGGCTTTACGTGCAGTAAGCTCTACTTGATTGAAGTGTAGGCTTTGACGCGCATCAACAAAAATTAAAATGCGGGCTGCGCCTAACTTGTTTGAACGGTAATCACAGGCGGCTAAATCGGTGGTTGCGTATAAGAAACCGCCACCTGATTTTTGCACGATAAACACTGATGGCTCACCATCTTTATTTGCCAGCTCATCTAAAAACACCACCTGTGCGCCTTGTGACTCAACAGCAATATTCTTATCTTGTAATAACTTAATGATATTGTTCAGTTCACTGTTATAAGCACTTTCAGCCATTATGTCGTCTGGTGTAAGCGTTACATTTAAGCGTTTATATACTTCTTCAGAATGCTTTACCGAGGTTGCGATAAACAACTTCCATAGTTTTTCACAATGCGCGTCGCCACCTTGTAGTTTTACTACGTAATCACGCGCTTTATCTGCAAAACCTTCTTCATCATCAAAACGCTTTTTAGCGTCGCGGTAGAAGGTTTCTAGATCAGCAAGTGCCACAGAATCTAAATCAACACCTTGGCTGATTTGATCTTCCAGATGCGCAATCAGCATACCAAATTGCGTGCCCCAATCGCCCATGTGGTTTTGACGAATAACCGTGTCGCCACGAAACTCCAGTGCGCGTACTACTGCATCGCCAATGATCGTTGAACGTAAATGCCCAACGTGCATTTCTTTAGCAAGATTAGGTGATGAGTAATCAACCACTACTTTTTGCGGTTGTGCATGCTCAGCAACAGCAAGCTTTGCATCTTGGTTTGCCGCTTTTAAGCTTTGCGCTAAAAACTCAGGTTTTAGGTGAATATTGATAAAACCAGGGCCGGCAATTTCTGTTTTATCTGCGATATCACTTACATCTAAGTGATCAATAATTTGTTGTGCAAGCTCTCGCGGGTTGCTTTTCATTTTTTTAGCAGCGCCCATTGCACCATTAATTTGGTAGTCACCAAATTGTGGTCGGGTACTCTGTGTTACCGCAGGATTAGTATCTGCTGGTAAGCCAGCGCCAGTCATGGCTGCGATGGCTCTTTCAATTAGTAGGGTACGAATATTCATGTAATTTATTACCTTTACCAGCCCGCGTTGGCGAGCTTTAAATTAAAATTTGAGTCTAATTTTCACGCGTGTGGTTAAATGTCACTTCTGGATAGCGCTCAATTGATAAGTTAAGATTTACACGACTCGGCGCTATGTAAGTTAAATTATCGCCGCCATCAAGCGCTAAGTTGCTTTCGCACTTACGTTTAAAATCTTCAAACTTTTTAACGTCAGTCGAACTTACCCAACGTGCGGTATTTACATTTACGCTTTCGTATAAAGCATCTACGTTATATTCTGCTTTCAAACGCGCTACAACCACATCAAACTGCAATATACCAACCGCGCCTACAATTAAGTCGTTATTAATAAGCGGTCTAAATACTTGTACTGCCCCTTCTTCAGATAGCTGCACCAAGCCTTTTAATAATTGCTTTTGCTTAAGTGGATCACGCAGACGAATGCGGCGGAATAATTCCGGCGCAAAGTTTGGAATACCAGTAAATTTAAGCTTTTCACCTTGTGTGAAGGTATCACCTATCTGGATCGTACCGTGGTTATGTAAACCAATAATATCACCTGCAAAAGCATCACCTGCACGCTCACGATCACCCGCCATAAAGGTTACCGCATCAGAAATACTGACTTGTTTACCTATACGCACATGGTTCATTTTCATGCCTTGGCTGTATTTACCCGACACAATACGCATAAACGCAATACGGTCACGGTGCTTAGGGTCCATATTCGCTTGAATTTTAAATACGAAGCCAGTGAAGTTCTCTTCTGTTGCAACAACAGTACGGTCTTCTGTTTCACGCGGTAATGGCGTTGGTGCCCACTCAGTTAGGCCATCAAGCACATGGTCAACACCAAAGTTACCAAGCGCAGTACCAAAGTACACTGGTGATAACTCACCCGCTAAAAATAGCTCTAAATCAAATTCGTGCGATGCACCAATAACAAGTTCTAACTCTTCACGCAGTTGCCCAGCAAGCTCATCGCCAATCGCTGCATCAAGCTCAGGATTATCAAGCCCTTTAATGCTGCGTACTTCTTGAATAGTATGACCTTGGCCGGTTTTGTATAACAAGGTCTCCCCGCGGTGAATATGATAAACACCTTTAAACTCTTTACCGCAGCCAATTGGCCATGTGATCGGTGCACAAGCTATATTTAGCTCTGTTTCAACTTCGTCTAACAACTCCATCGGATCACGAATATCGCGGTCACATTTATTCATAAATGTGACAATTGGCGTGGTACGTAAGCGCGTTACTTCCATTAATTTACGAGTACGATCTTCAACACCTTTAGCCGCATCGATCACCATCAAACATGAATCGACCGCAGTTAAGGTACGATAAGTATCTTCAGAGAAATCTTCATGTCCTGGGGTATCAAGTAAGTTTACTAGCGCTTTATTGTATGGGAATTGCATAACAGAGGTCGTGACCGAGATACCACGCTCTTTTTCCATTTCCATCCAGTCAGACTTGGCATGTTGATTAGAGCCACGGCCTTTAACGGTACCCGCTTTTTGAATAGCTTGTCCGAACAACAGTACTTTTTCGGTGATGGTAGTTTTACCAGCATCCGGATGCGAGATGATCGCGAACGTGCGTCGCGTATTGATTTCGTTTAATAAATTAGACATGTAAGCCGCTTTAAGTCATAACAAGGCGCAACCAAAAACAAACCTAAGCACAGGTCTTCGCTACGCACTGTAAATATAAAATAGAATTTGTTACATTATACCTTGTTTGTCTTAGCCAAAAAAGCAACGATTGCAAGTAATTAGCCGATAACTTGGTTTAAAATCAGCTCAACCCGTTTGCTGCAGCGAACGCACTAAACTTGTGTAATTTTACGCTAACGCATACTATTGATAGATTACATGGAGGATATTTTGTTTGGGTATGAGAACAAGTAAGTTAAGTATAAGATTATTATGGTATATCACGCCTTTGGTGATTTTACCGTTATTGTTTTTAGGTGGCTTTACTCTCACCAACGTTACCAGCTCCACACAAAAACAAGCCGAGCTCATTGTTAGCCGTTTTGTTGAACAGCAACAACAAAAAATGTTCAATTACATCGATTCATTCCACTCTACTACAAAGTTACTCTCGGCCTCCCCTGTACTAAGTGACTTTTTAGCAGATGACTTACGCGATAACGGCAATTACACCCGTCGTCTAGGCGCACTAATGGATGTATTTGCAAGCTATTCAGAAGCTTACCCCGATATTGTTAGCGTAAATTTAGTCTCTCCGGATGGTCAAAGCGACGCCTATTACTCCAGTAATTTAAATACCGCACCAACCAGCTATCCATTTTTCTCACAAGTTTTACAAAGTAACTTACGCCAACAACAGTTTATGGTGCAAAAACAAGATGGCACTACCAGTTTGTATTTTATTCAACGTATTTACAGTGCTGATTACTACCTTAAACGTCCGCAACAACTAGGGTTTATTGTGTTGCATGTTGAGCCATCGATTTTAAATACCAGCATTTTAGAAGCGCCCTATAACAATACCTTAAATTTATTACTGACCAGCAATGGCAAAATATTATTTAGCTCAGACTACAATAAGCGCGGTCAATATATTAGCGAATATGAGCTGCAACAAATTCACGACTTAGCCGATCTAGGTAAGCTCTCAACCATAGAGTTATCGAGTATTGATAAGGTTGAACGGATGATTTACGCCATCCAAATGAGCGGTGGTTATTATTATGTCTCGACCATCCCCAAAGCCTTGCTTTATCAATCCGGCAAAGCGATCAGTTTGATCACCGCCTTGATTGTGATTATTTCAGTGATCACCCTGCCGATGCTGATTTTTATTGTGGTACGTAATTTACTACTTAACCCAATTGAGTTACTTGGGGCAGCCAGCCATCGAGTAGGAGACGGCGATTTGTCGGTATATTTGCCTGCCCATAATAATGATGAGGTGGGGGTATTATTTAATGATTTTAATCACATGGTGAACCAAATTCGTCATTATCAAGACGAACTTGAAGAATATAAACATCACTTAGAAGATAAAGTCGAAAGCCGTACCAAGGCACTTGAAACCATGAATAGTCAACTCGAGGTGGCCATTGCCCAAGCGGAACAAGCGAACCAATTAAAAAGCCGCTTTTTAGCCAATATGAGTCATGAAATACGTACACCACTAACCGCCATCATGGGCTTTACTGAGCAGCTATTACACAGCCAAAATACAACCGGCGACGCTTGGCACCTAAATACTATATTACGTAACTCTAAACACTTACTTGAACTCATCAATAATATTTTAGACTTGTCGAAAATCGAAGCCGAAAAATTAGCTGTTGAAAAAGAACCGCTAGATATTGTGCAGTTAGTTCATGATATTGATTCGATTATTCGTCCTTTATCACAAGAGAAGAAACTTAACTGCAATATCAATTTTCACTTACCATTACCGCGTATAATTAATAGTGATAGCACTCGTTTAAAGCAAATTCTCATTAATATTGCCAGCAATGCAGTGAAGTTTACCGAGCAAGGTTTAATTGAATTAGATATTACCTATAACAGTGATTTACAACTCATAGAATTTGCCATTAAAGATAGCGGTATTGGCATGTCAGAGCGAGAAGTTGAACGGGTATTCAAACCTTTTGAACAAGCGGATACAACAACAACACGACGCTTTGGCGGCACTGGCTTAGGCTTATGTATTTCTAAAAATTTAGCACAATTGCTCGGTGGTGATGTTTATGTAACAAGCACGCCAGGCCAAGGAAGCTGTTTCTGCGTGCAAATTGCCTGTAACTTACCTGCTGATAAACAACAAACAGTGCCAATGCTGACTGAGTTAAGCCAATTAACTCCCGCTAAGGACTTACAGCTTTCATTCGCAGAAAATAGCTTTGATGCCAATATATTAGTCGCCGAGGATAACCCTGACAACCAAGTACTAATCAAGTTATTACTGCAAACATGGGGGCTTGAGCCTGATATAGCCAACAATGGTGCAGAAGCTGTTGAAATGGCGCTGGTGAATGACTATCAATTAATCATTATGGACATGCAAATGCCGGTAATGGGCGGCTTAGAAGCCACACAAATGCTCCGCCATGCAGCCTACGATGGGCCGATCATTGCACTTACCGCGAATGTAATGAAAGATGACGTAAACACCTATTTGCAAGCCGGTTGCGACGAAGCACTGGCTAAGCCTATCGATAAAGATGCCTTAGAAAGTGTGCTTGTTAGCTATTTAAATATTGAAAAAGACAGCCAAAATAAATGGGATAGCTTGCTAAACAGCGAAAAATTTCAACAGATCAACGACAACTATCGCTTAAAACTGCCAGGTTATTTAACCGACGTTACGCAGCTATACAATAATGGTGAGTGGGAGCAGCTCAGAGCACTGGCCCATAGTTTAAAAGGCAGTGCTGGTTGTTTTGGTTTTAGTAATATTCACCATGCGGCGGCCACACTTGAAGATAATTTACGTGGCCGTGATCACAACCGCCGTGATTATTTAGCACTGAGCTTAATTGAAGCTATAAAATATACCTTGCAACAAGAACAGTCATTAACCAAAAAGTAATGTCATTCCCATTAAGATAGCATCTTCATGGCCATTTTTTGATGGGTCACTACTTGGGTAGTAATTTTTACGTACCGACATTTCACTAAAGCCTGCCTGCTCATATAAGGCGATGGCACGAGTATTGGTTTCACGTACTTCTAAAAATAAGTTTTCAGCGTGATGCTTTTCGCCGTATTCAATAAACGCTGCAAGCAATTGTTTGGCAATCCCCTGCCCCTGAAAATCAGGTGCCACGCAGATATCCATTAAAGTAAAATCAGGCCCTGCTTTTTCACCGATATAAAAACCAATAATTTGCTGCTCATTAAACGCAGCTAAATTAAAGTAACGCCCAGCGAGACATGATTGCATAGTGTTTACTGTCCACGGATGAGTGTGACACGCGTTCTCAACACGCATCAGCGCATCAATGGATAATTCAGTAACAGATTCAAAGGTTATCAAGGTGTGTGCTCATCAGCGCCCATAGCGCGCGTTTATTATCAGCATTAAGCTGCTGGGTTGGTAAGCTCAATTGACCATCATGCCATGCAAGCTTATCGCTTTGCACTACTTGGCTAATTTTTAATGGCGCAATAGCGCGATTTAAATCAGCCAATAGCGTTGTACTTAGCTCTATATTTATCTGCGGCGCTGCACTTGGTGCATCAGAACGTTGTTCAGCGACTGGCTGTAATCGGAAATGCTGATTTAGTTCGAGGTTTTCTATACCAAAAATAGCTGCGTATCGTGGATGCATAAAAACTCAGTAGATTTAAACACTGGAACAATATAAGAAGTAATCAAGGCTATGTAAAGAAGAAGTGGCAGGGGCGGAGAGACTCGAACTCCCAACCATCGGTTTTGGAGACCGCTGTTCTACCAATTGGAACTACGCCCCTGCAATGACGACGAATTATAGAGAAGTTTCGCTAAAGGTAAAGAAAAAAATCACTCTTTTAGTTTAACTGCTTTTTAAATAAACAAAACGGCGAATTAGCCAACTAATTCGCCGTTTTTATAATTACTTACCTAAACTAGGATAAGCCTTCATATATATCCATGCTCAGCATTTTTTACTTTTTGCTACTCGCAGACGCTTTAGTTCAGCTTTGGCCCAGACTGAGGATTCGGCCATATCACAACGAAGCCCATGCTTCTTTTCAGTAGTAAGCGCGGTTAGGTTCAATTCTATTCACTTTTTATACTCAACTTGTTGTCCACTTTTAAAGCGTATCAAAACATGAGCGACCAGCTACATATCAAGTCATAGTAAGTGGTGCAGACTCTTGTTGTTAAAACACATAACTCGCTTTTGCCCCAAAGTTATTTAACGCTCGTCGATATAAAAATATCCTTACTATTTTGTTCTTATTGTTTTTTAAACGAAACTTTGTTGTTTATGCATGTACATAAAACCTTTCAGGTTGCTTAATAGCATCGGCAGTACGATCAATGCGAAGGCAATGTTAGATAAAGGGACGGCTAACCAAACACCATCGATACCTAGGTATTTCGGCAAGATGAATAGGAAAGGAAACTGTATCAACATATTGCCGACGGAAACAAACAGGGCTTGTCCGCTTTTACCAACGGCGACGAAGTAGATGGACGCCATGAATAAGAAGCCATCTAAAAACAATGCCATTAAGTGTAAACGAATACCGTTTTTGCTTGCTTCAAGTAATGCATCATTGCCTGTGGTAAAGATGCTGATAAAGATTTCTGGAAAAATGTTAAACAGTATTACCAAAGCTATACCGGACCCAACGGTAACAGAAAAGCCAGTTTTACGGTTTCGCTAATGCGTTTGTATTGCTTGGCGCCTAAGTAGTAACTCACTGGTGGCTGCAAGCCGCTGACTAAGCCTTCAGCGAAGAAGTAATAACAGCTCGCTAAGTAGCCAACAATCGCGAATGCGGCTAACTGCGTGGTGTCTCCGTAGGCCATAAATTGCATGTTATGGAACGCCATGACGAAGCTGAAGTAGATAAACATCACTAAGTTTGACGACCCTAATTGCACGATACGAGTGGCGATGGTCTTATCAAGTTGTTTAACCGATAGCTTGGTTTTAGCTTTTGACGACGTAAAGTAACGTATATCGGTAAAAAGCACCCTCTCGCTAAAGAAGATGTGTTGACTCTTTCGCAACTACAACAATATCGTCAGTTCGTACTATGTAACCGCTCAGGAGAAAACCGCGAAAATGCCCTAAGCCCAGATCATTTTGATTTAGACAGTTATTATTTGATTTGTGAATTGGTAACGCAGAATCAAGGCTGGGCCATATTTTGACTTATAGAACAAAGTGTCACAGCATTTTTTCAGTGATGTTCCGAACAAAAAAAGTCCGCAATTACGCGGACTTAATTAAGATTTAATGCCTGTTAGTGCCAGACGTTTCAGGCCTAAAAATTATTCCCACTCAATAGTCGCAGGTGGTTTTCCTGAAATATCGTAAACAACGCGTGAGATACCGTCGATTTCATTAATGATGCGGTTTGAAACCAGACCTAAGAACTCATACGGTAAATGTGACCAACGTGCAGTCATAAAGTCGATAGTTTCTACACAACGAAGTGAAACAACCCAATCGTACTTACGTGCATCACCCATAACCCCTACCGACTTAACCGGTAAGAATACCGTGAATGCTTGGCTTACTTTATGGTAAAGCTCTGCTTTGTGAAGCTCTTCAATGAAGATAGCGTCAGCACGGCGTAATAAGTCACAATACTCTTTTTTGATTTCGCCAAGTACACGCACACCTAGACCAGGCCCAGGGAACGGGTGACGATAAAGCATGTCGTACGGTAAACCGAGCTCTAAACCAATTTTACGTACTTCATCTTTAAATAATTCACGCAGTGGCTCAACTAAGCCCATTTCCATGTCATCTGGTAAGCCGCCCACATTATGGTGAGACTTGATCACATGCGCTTTACCAGTTGCAGACGCTGCTGACTCGATAACATCTGGATAGATAGTACCTTGACCTAACCATTTTGCATTTTTAAGCTTTTTAGATTCGCTATCAAATACCTTAATAAATGTATGGCCAATCGCTTTACGCTTGTCTTCTGGGTCTGATTTACCAGCAAGATCCGCTAAGAATAATTCTTCGGCATCCACTTTGATAATGTTTAGGCCAAACTTATTGCCAAACATATCCATTACTTGCTGACCTTCGTTTAAACGCAGTAAACCGTTATCAACAAATACACAGGTTAAACGGTCGCCAATCGCGCGGTGAATAAGCATAGCCACCACTGATGAATCAACACCACCAGATAAACCTAAGATTACTTCGTCATCACCCACAGTATCTTTAATGCGCTCTATGGCGTCATCAATGATTTTTGCTGCAGTCCACAGTTTTTCACAACCACAAATATCAATCGCAAAGCGTTCTAGTAAACGTTGGCCTTGATGGGTGTGGGTTACTTCTGGGTGGAATTGTACGCCGTAAAAACGCTTTTCTTCGTTAGACATTGCCGCATGTGGGCAAGTAGATGTTTTAGCAGTAGTTTTGAAAGTATCTGGAATTTCCATTACTTTATCACCATGGCTCATCCACACGTCTAAAATGCCTTCACCGCCATCGGTAATGCTGTCTTCAATGGCATCAAATAATGCACAGTTACCGACTTTTTCAACTTGCGCGTAACCAAACTCTTTCTTATCAGAGCTATGAACGCTACCGCCAAGCTGAGTAGCCATTGTTTGCATGCCGTAACAAATACCAAGTACAGGTACGCCTGCATTGAATACATACTCAGGGGCACGCGGGCTGTTTTCTAAGGTTGTTGACTCAGGGCCACCAGATAGAATGATACCTTGTGGATTGAACTCACGGATCTGCTCTTCCGT
The DNA here is from genome assembly GCF_014164125.1 of Pseudoalteromonas sp. SG44-8. Lineage (NCBI taxonomy): Bacteria > Pseudomonadati > Pseudomonadota > Gammaproteobacteria > Alteromonadales > Pseudoalteromonadaceae > Pseudoalteromonas > Pseudoalteromonas sp. SG44-8. The sequence goes on from NZ_JACJEQ010000005.1 coordinate 148,904, forward strand.
TACGTCCCATGCCCACAGTTCACAGTAAACACCAATTTCTCGCACACGGCGGGCGATCAATTGCGTGTATTGCGAACCAAAGTCTAAAATAAGAATTCGTGAATCGTGAATGTCTTTGCTCATTGAGGGTCTCGTTAGTCAAGAACTAGCACTCAGGTTACCTGAATGACTATAATAAATAAGGGCTAGCGAAGCTAGCCCAGTAATTTTAATAGATTTGAAGCTATTAACCTAAGCGGTAGTTAGGTGCTTCTTTGGTGATTTGCACATCATGAACATGTGACTCACCCATACCTGCTGAAGTAACACGTACAAACTGAGGTTTAGTGTTTAATTCTTCAATCGTGGCACAACCGGTTAAACCCATTGCGCTGCGCAGGCCGCCAACTTGTTGATGAATGATTGTCGCGATTGGACCTTTATAAGCCACACGACCTTCAATCCCTTCTGGCACAAGCTTGTCTGCTTGATTTGATTTTTGGAAATAGCGATCTGATGAACCTTCTTTTTGGTTCATCGCACCAAGCGAGCCCATACCACGGTATGACTTGTAGTAACGGCCTTGGTAAAGCTCGACTTCACCAGGCGCTTCTTCAGTACCCGCTAGCATTGAGCCAACCATCACACATGATGCACCAGCAACAAGTGCTTTTACAATATCACCTGAGAAACGAATACCACCATCAGCAATCACTGGAATGTCACGACCTTTTAGGCCATCAACAGCATCAGAGATAGCTGTGATTTGTGGTACACCACAACCAGTAACAATACGCGTAGTACAGATTGAACCTGGGCCAATTCCTACTTTAACTGCATCAACACCGGCGTCGGCAAGCGCAATCGCACCTTCAGCTGTTGCCACATTGCCAGCTACAATTTGTAGTTCAGGGTAAGTTTGACGAGTTTGTGCAACACGGTCGATAACACCTTGAGAATGACCATGTGAGGTATCAATTAGTAATACATCAACGCCCGCTTCGACTAATGCAGCAATACGCTCATCAGTACCTGGACCTACACCAACGGCAGCACCTACACGTAAACGACCTTGTTCATCTTTACATGCATGTGGTTTGTCTTGTGCTTTTTGATAATCTTTTACTGTGATCATGCCTTTTAATTTAAACGCATCATCAACAACAAGGATTTTTTCGATACGGTGTTCGTGCATTAATCCTAAGATTTCATCACGCGCTGCACCTTCTTTTACAGTGACTAACTTTTCTTTTTTAGTCATCACTGTTGAAACCGGTTGCTCAAGCTTGGTTTCGAAACGCATATCGCGGCTGGTAACAATACCAACAAGGCCGTTTTCAGCGTCCGTTACCGGAAAACCTGAAAAGCCTTTTTCTTCAGCAAGTACAATTGCATCTGCAATGGTTAAATCCGCTGTCACAGTAACAGGGAAAGAAACAATACCCGCTTCATACGTTTTAACTTTACGTACGTTTTTGGCTTGTTCTTCAATTGTCATGTTTTTGTGGATAAAACCTAAACCGCCCTCTTGCGCTAGCGCAATCGCTAAGCGTGCTTCGGTAACAGTATCCATAGATGCTGAAACTAGCGGCAAGTTAAGTTTGATACCACGCGTTAAGCGAGTTGAAATGTTTGCCGTGTGTGGCAAAACAGTAGAATGACCGGGTACTAAAAGTACGTCATCAAAGGTAAGAGCTTCTTTAGCAATTCTAAGCATTTTGGCAACTTCTCACATGTGGATCTTGTTTAAGGAATTGCGGCCAAATTTTATCAGCGTTGTGGGCACGAGTAAATAAGATTTCACAATTATTTATGATAAAATACCCCCATCATCGCTTTTTAGAGTCGCTTTATGGCCGTAACATCCCAGCAGCAAACGATTTATACCGTTTCTAGGTTAAATAGAGAAATAAGAACCGTACTCGAACAAGGATTCGCATCGTTAAATTTAACCGGCGAAATATCAAATTTCATTACACCAGCCTCTGGTCATTGGTATTTCACGCTCAAAGATGATCGCGCTCAAGTAAAAGCGGCGATGTGGCGAGGCAACAATCGAGGCCAACGCTATCGCCCTGAAAATGGCGCACAAGTGACAGTTCGAGCCCGAGTATCGCTGTATGAACCGCGTGGTGACTATCAGCTGATTGTTGAACACATGGAAGCTGCTGGCGAAGGGCAACTAAAGCAACAGTTTGATGAATTAAAAATGCGCTTAGCCGCCGAAGGTTTATTTAGCTCCGCCCATAAACAACCATTGCCTGGGGTTGTGCATCGTGTTGGTGTTATTACATCAGCCACAGGGGCGGCTATCAAAGATATTTTAACGGTACTTAAGCGTCGAGCGCCACAACTTGAAGTCGTGATCTACCCTGCTATGGTGCAAGGTAAAGACGCGCACCTACAATTAATTGATAAAATCAATATTGCTAATGTCCGCAATGAAGTTGATGTAATTATTTTAGGCCGCGGTGGTGGATCACTAGAAGATTTATGGTGCTTTAACCATGAGCTACTGGCACGCGCTATTTTTGCCAGTAACCTACCAATTATCAGTGCTGTCGGTCATGAAATTGATACCACCATTAGCGATTATGTTGCCGATGTGCGCGCCGCAACGCCAAGCGCGGCTGCAGAGCTTGTTAGCCCCAATAGCAGCGAACTTTATAATCAAATCCAACAACAATTAAATCGCTTAGCCAATGCGTTTAAACATCAGTTATCTGCAAAGCAAAGCGTTGCAACAGCACTTGAGCACCGTTTAACATTATGTCATCCGCGTAATCAGTTAAATCAACAAGCGCAACGTTTAGATGAATTGACAGTAGCATTACAGCAGGCGATACAAAATCGGCTCTATCAATATGAGCGCCGCTTAAATAATCTAACGCCGCGACTAATGCAGCGCTCACCAGATCGCAAAATTACTCAGGCAAGTCATCAATTACAGCAACTGCAAGGGCGTTTAACACAAACCATGCAGCAACAATTACACAGTGCCCAAAATACCCTCGCAATGCAGGCTAGCCGATTAGAATCGGTAAGTCCGCTCAATGTACTCGCTCGTGGTTATAGCATCACTAAAAATGAGCAAGGGCAAGTGATTAAGTCTATTAAGCAAGTAACTCAAGGTGATTTAATTGTAACCGAGCTTGCTGATGGCGTGATTCAAGCTCTTGTCAGCTGAGGCTCGTTATTCTGACTCAGTACTTAATAATAATGAAAAATCGCGATCGCTTGATTTTGAAGTACTGACTTTAAATTGCTGCCAAAAGTCTTGTTGTACCAACTTATCGTTGAGTTCGCGCCATTGGGTATGATCAAAATCATCTACATCCTTTGGCGCTGCAAGTTCAAATTTACATACCGAACTTTTACACTGCGCACTAACTAATTCAGGGGTGATGCCAAGGTCAGCAATCTGTAAAAAGTCTTTCATAGCAGTCTCGGTACGATAAGCCCACTCTTCATTGCGACTTTGCTCAGTAAACTTGTCTAGCAAAGCTTGTTCAAAATCGGACGGTGCTTGTAATTGTTGTTCGTAAGCTTTTACTAATTTTTGCTGTTGCAGTAACTCACGCTTGAGCTGTTGCACTTGTTGCTCAAGCGTTTGTTCATCCGTTGTTTGCGCTGATGTATCTTGGGCAGACGAGGTAATATCAGTCACTTGTTGAGACTGGGATACTGTATCTAGCTCTGCAGCTACGGTACTGGCAGGCATTATTTTGACTTCTTGTTCAAGTACCTGTGTTTGTGTTGTAGTCACAGGAGCTGCTTCGTCAGAGCTCAACGCAAAATAACTCCACGTTAGAACAACACCTGTGATAAATGCTAACAACAGCGAAAATGGATCATTTTTACTCATACTTAATTCCTTTTAAGTTTTTTACTTAGAGCATTGCACTGGTGTGTGATTCGTTTTGCGGCTCATCAACCTCTAAAAAATTCTGATTCATACTTTTCGCTGGACAGGGGCAATTTGGTTTACCAACAATTTTAGCTGGTACGCCTACAACCGTGGTGTGTGGTGGTACGGCGCTCAGTACCACTGAGCCTGCGCCAATTCGGGCGCCCTCGCCGACCTCAATATTGCCGAGCACTTTAGCCCCAGCACCAATTAAAACACCGGCGCGAATTTTCGGATGACGATCGCCTTTTTCATTACCAGTACCACCTAGAGTAACTGATTGTAAAATAGAGACGTTATCTTCAATAACAGCTGTTTCACCAATCACTATACCAGTTGCATGGTCAAACATAATACCATGGCCGACTTTACAAGCAGGATGGATATCAACGCCAAATACTTCTGAGGTACGGCTTTGAATAAAGCGAGCGAGCTCTTTACGGTTTTGTAACCATAAGCAATGGGCGAGTCGATGTGCTTGAATTGCATGGAAACCTTTTAAATTTAATATCACAGTTAAATATGTATCGGCAGCGGGATCACGATCTTTAACGGCTTTTATATCATGGGCAACATGAGTAAGCATTCGATCACATTCAACAAAAGCCTGATCAAATAACTCCCGGATAGTAAATGCAGATACCACAGCATCAGATAACTTATTGGCAACGATAAAACTCAACGCAGACCCTAAACACTCATGATTTAAAATGCATGAATACACATGACTTGCTAATAGAGGTTCACGGGTAACGACTTCTTTTGCTTCGGTGCGGAGCTGTTGCCAAATTTCATGACGCATAGGACGGCCTTAGATTAATACGAAGATAAGCTTTTATGCAGTTTAACGGATTTCAAGTCAGATGTGTTAACGCTGCGGTTATTTGTTCTAGTTATTAGATATAACTAAATTTCAAAATCATTCTTTAATAATCTCATTATAGTTTTACATAATGAGTTACGACAGTAGATAAAATTAACGTGTAGCCATAAAAAATATAAAACTTTAAAATTCAATAACTAAACATCAATGACAGTTATACTGTCATATGACAAAATAACAACTGGCGTAAAGCTGACGGCGTAAAAAATAATAATAAACGCTAAATTAGCATCATCAACTTAATAAGGAATACGATGATGAACAATGACATACTCAATACAAAGAAACTAGGCTATAAATTTTACTTTCAAGATGGCGACGATCAAATAGCCTGCTTTGGCAGTTACTTCACCGGTAAGGAAGAAGTCTATATTAATGATGAGCTAGTTAGTGAAAAGCGAAGTATTAATGTCACAAGTAAACACCAATTTGAACTATCAGGTAATACTTTTAATGTTAAGTTTGAAATGCACAATATTTTAACTGGTAGGCTTGAGTGCTCACTGTTTAAAAATAAAAAGTTAGTTAAAAGCTTAGAGCAAACAACTTTATTTAGTAACCCTAAAAAATCAGCTCTTTTTATTGCAGGGTGTTTTGTTGTTGGTTTTACTGTTGGGTATATTATTTCAACATTAGCTTTGGGGAAATAATCATGCAATTAAACCCCAAAACTATAAAAGCATTAAGGCAAAAGCTTGATTGGACTCAACAACAGCTTGCAGATGCCTGTGACGTAAGTTTACGAACTATTCAACGGGTAGAAAAAGAAGGTGCAGCGTCTAAAGAAACCACCATGGCCTTGTGTGCAGTGTTAGAAGTACGTCAAGGTGAGTTAATAAAACTTGAGGAAAATACAGTTTCAGTTGCTCAGACACATACTTTAAATACGCAAAGTATCACAACAATTTTAGCGCTGTCGTCCATTGCCAGCTTTGCGCTTGGCATGATCACCGTGTTTTTAATTATGAAATAAGGAGATTTAAACTATGTCAAAGGAATCGCGAGGACACATCACCTTACTGCTTATCGTCAGTGCAATTATACTTTTTGGATTAGGTGTAAAAATTGGCGCAATGTTATAAAAATGCCCCAAATTTGGGGCATCTAAATTAAGCTTCTTAGTTATTTAAATGCTCGTTATTCAAACACCTTATCTACAGCAAGTACTTCAATATTTTTCGCTGGTATTGCCAGTTTGTAATTAGCGATTACTTTATCCTCAGCAACTAATTCAGCTGGTTTCTCTGCATTATATACCATAGGGGATGTTTGCTCTGACGCTAGGCGCTTTTGCATATCTTTTCCGTCGCCGGTGATAAACACATACTGAATATCATCCGTTTGTAAGTTCTCTTTTATGACACGATTTACATCAGCTACTGTCAGTTTTTCAAGCTTGCTCGTTACATACTTTACGAAAGTATCGGTGTTGTAAAACTCACTATCTAGCGCATACCCTAATTGACGGTTTTGGCTTGCTACCATTTGCGGCACAAAGTTAATTAAGAAGTTACGCGTTGCGTCAAAGTCTTTTTCTGTCATGCCATTTTTGATTAGCTTATCAAGTTCAAATAAAGCGGTACGCGTTGCAAAATGAGCGTCATTGTTCGAGCGCAGCGGGCGAAGCCATACTTGAAATATTTGCTCAGAGCGGCCTAAGTTTGCATCAGGCTTAGTCTGGAACATACCTCGTGGGAAATACTCAATATACGCGTAATCGCCGTAGTTCATACCGCGGGTTTGACGAATGCGCTCATAAAGATATGAGTTTGAACTGCGGTGCTCGCCAAAGTATGAGCGAACTAACCACAGTGCCGTCCAGTCTTCACTACTACGAATGGTATCAATTGGGAAGCCAAACGATACCGCAGTCGATTGCGCTGATTTTTCTACAATTGTAGCGTGATGACCTTTTAGCGCTGGTGCATCAGGAATCGATAAACGACTTTGCTGACCTTTAGGCAAAGCGCTTAAATCGCTAAACATGGTTGCTTTAAGTGATTCAGGTACTGCGCCAATTAAACCGACAGTCAGTTTAGCTTGAGTAAATTCTTTCGCATAAAACGCTTTCACGTCATCAAGTGTTAATGCTTCTAAATCAGATAGATCACCGTAGTTATAGCTCTCATATGGGTGACCTTGATACAGCTTATGATAAAGCACTTCTTTACCTAGCTCTTCGTCATTTGAGGCTTTTAGGCCAGATTTTATACCGTCGATGAGCTCTTTCTTAAGGCGTTTAAAGTCATCTTCTCTAAAGCCAGGATTTAGTAACTGCTCACTAACCAGTGCATACCATTGTGCAGCGTTATCTTTATGGACACGCCCTTGTAGCGAAATCATTTCTTTATCTATCTGATAACCAAAGCTACCTGCCAATGGATAAAGTGCCTGTTTAATGTCGTTGTAGCTCTTCGCCTGTGAACCACCTTGAGCAAGCATGGCCGCAGTGAGTGCAGCTACGCCTTTTTGACCTTTAGGATCAGCCGCAGCACCGGTATGGAATAACCAGTTAATATCAATCAATGGCGAACTATTGGTTTTATCTAGCACTTTAAAATGACGCTGTTGCACAGTTTGCTTGCTAGCAACGAGAGTGTTTAAGTCCACTTCTTGTTCAAAGCCAGCCACTTTATCCAGTGCAGACATAGTCACAGTAGTACGACCACTGTCTACAAAATACTTATTAGCAATGTCTTTAATATCTTGCGCGGTGATGCTATCTGCCGTTGCATATAACTGATTGACGACTTCTGGATCGCGCTCAAAATGCATATAACTGGCAAGGGTTGAACCTATAGCTTGTGATGAGTCTAGGCCGTTAATAAAGCTGTATTTAAGATTGGATTTTAAATCAGCTAGCTTTTGGCTATCAACCAACTCAGTGCGAGCTTTTGCGTAGGTGCTATTAATTGCATCACGAGCAACCGCTAAATCAGCCTCATTTTCAACTTTCACAAAAACATGTAATAAGCCGGGATCTTTGGTATCAGGGTTATAGCTAAACATTTGGCTAGCAATTTGTTTATCAACCACTAACTCTTGGTAAAGCTCTGAGTTGGTTGAAAAATAAAGCTGTGACAGTAAATCAAGCGCGGCTCTGTCTTTTTGTTTTGGCTGCCAGGCTGTGCCTTTATAAGATACTAATAACCAATGCCCTGGTAAGCCTTCGTTTTGCTCATGTATATATTTCGCCGCTTGCTGTTTTGGTTCGGTTGGAATATCAGCAACGAAATCGCCTTTTTGCCATTGGCCCCAGTGTTTTTTAACCATAGCCATAGTTTCAGCTGGATCAACATCGCCTACAATCACTAATGACACATATTCAGGTTTATAAAACTTAGCAAAAAACTCTTTACCGTATGCCATTTGATCCGGCATGGCTTCAATATCTTCAAAAAAGCCCATGGTGGTATGTTTATAAGTATGTTTTTCGAATGCTTCATTACGTACTGCAGAAAGTAACTTACGAACCGGGCTGGCATTATTTTTAAGGTATTCGCCTTTAACTGTTAATGCTTCGGTACGAAATTGCTCTTCTGAATAAGTCAGGTTTTGAAAAATATCCGCTTCAATTTCAAGTACTTTATCAAGATGTTGCTTTGAAAAGTTTAAGTGATAGTTAGTGTAATCATTGGTTGTATAAGCGCGATTATCAACCCCAGAATTTTTTAGAATATCAGAATACACATCTTGCGGATATTTTTCAGAGCCTTTAAACATCATGTGTTCAAAAAAGTGTGCAAAACCGGTTTTACCTGCTTCGACTTCATTACGAGAACCGACAGACACTGGAATTTGTAGTGATACCACATCAGGGTAATCAGTTTTCACCACCATAACGCGTAAACCGTTATCAAGCTCTTCTAATAAATAATCTTGTGAGAACACCCGATCATTACTACTGGCAACCGTTGACTGTTCAATCTCAACCTCTTTGACCATGTTTGAGCCGCTGTTATTTGCACAGCCGCCCAGTGCAAGCGTTACCGCAAGGCTCGTTGCTAATAATTTAAATTTCATTGCTATCCCTTGTTAGTTGAATAAATTTCTTGTTTTTAGTCATCCGATTATGCAACAAAGCAAGTCAATATAAGACCCCTGAGGTAATAAATTATGTAAACAGTTGTGTATCAGAGAACTCTTCATTCAGAGCAACATGAATAAAACTCACCTTCGTTGAAAAAGTTTCACTAAAAAAATCTATCTAGACGTCTAAATGGCTGCTATATTATTTGCCATAGACACTAACTTAGCTGGAATGAGGATTATGGCTTTATCACTACAAGAGAAAATTGAAGACACCAATCAGGGTGTGTACTTAATTGGTACCACCCCACCACGTATTGGTACTGATAAAGCGCAGCTTGAAATTATCGCACAAAAGCTCTTAGCTCGTTTGCATGAAATTGAATACGATGGCGTGATTATTTATGACATTCAAGATGAAAGTAGTCGCACTGAGATGCCTCGCCCTTTTCCGTTCAAACAAACAGTAGATCCTCGAGAATACAGTAACTTACTACGTAATTTATCGCATCAAGAAGTGATCACTTATAAAAGTGTTGCACAGCGCGGTGTGGCCGAATTTAAACAGTGGTTAAGCGAAACTAAAAACCAGTTTAATTTAAAAAACCTAGTATTAGTCGGTAGTCCATCATCTGACGGGGATATTAAATTAAGCCTGCCTGATGCTTATAAAGTCTTAAGCGAACAGCCTCAAGACTTCTTTTTAGGAGGCGTTACCATTGCCGAGCGCCACGCAAGTAAACGTAATGAACATGAACGCTTACTTGAAAAAACCACGCAAGGCTGTAAATTTTTTATCTCACAAGCTGTGTATAACGCGCAAGCAACCGTGGATTTGATCACCAGTTATGCGCGCAGCTGTAAAGCTCAAGGTATCGAACCTAAACGTATTATTCTAACCTTTACGCCCTGCGGCAGTGAAAAAACCTTAGAGTTTATGCAATGGTTAGGAATTTCCGTACCTGATGCAACTAAATGGCGGATGCTTGATTCGCAAAACCCACTGAGTGAATCTGTACGTATTTGCCGTGAAAACTTAGATTTAATACTAAGAAGTTGCGCGCATTTAGACGTGCCACTGGGGTTAAATATTGAAAGTTTAACCAACCGTAAAGAAGAAATTGATGCATCTATTAATCTTTACCGCTTATTAAAAGCGACGATGGAATTAAACTTAGCTGAAAAACAAATTGCGTAAGTATCCGTTTTTATAATTTATCACTCAAAGTAAGCATATCCGTTTGCTTATTTTGAGCTTGATAATAAATACTATATTATGCAATGAATTAATAAGTCACGACTGAGAACGATTATTTGCGTCTTCTGTTTGGTGTTTTTTGCCCTGTAATACGTTTTTTGTCGCGCTCTTTACGTGATTTATTGGTGTTTTTACGGTTGTCTTTTGGCTTTTTATTTGGATCAGGTTCATAGCCAGCTAACCACTGCGGCGTTAGACGAGTATCAAGCAACACTTCAATTTCTTCAAGTAACCACTGCTCGTCAAGGCTGACTAATGACATCGCTAAGCCTTGCTCGCCAGCGCGCCCTGTGCGGCCAATACGGTGGACATAATCTTCAGCTATATAAGGTAATTCAAAATTAATCACATACTTTAACGAGACTATGTCTAGACCTCGAGCTGCAACATCGGTTGCCACTAGCACACGAGTGGTACCTTCTTTAAAATCTTGCAGTGCTCTATCACGTGCACCTTGAGATTTATCACCATGAATTGACTGTGTTTTTAAGCCATCTTTACACATTTCTTTGGCGAGTTGATCGGCCATTTGCTTTGTGCGAGTAAAGATCAGTACTTGGCGCCAGTTTTTCATGCCAATCATGTGCGAGACAAGCTCACGTTTACGGTCTTCATCAACCGCGTAAATGATTTGCTCAACTTCTACAGCCGCAGAATTACGTTTATTGACTTCAACAAGTTTTGGATCTTTTAATAACTTTTTACTGAGCTCAAATACACTATCGTCAAAGGTCGCTGAAAATAGTAAGGTCTGACGATCACTGGGAACATGGCGCAATATACGTTTAATTTCGTCAATAAAGCCCATATCAAGCATGCGATCGGCTTCATCAAACACCAGTGAATCAACACTTGATAGCTTAATGCTGCCTTTGATTATATGATCAAGTAATCGCCCTGGCGTTGCCACTACAACTTGTGCATCTTTCATGGCTTTAATTTGCGGGCCAATACTGGCACCACCATAAGCGAGTGCACCTTTAATATCAGTACCTTGCGCGTATTTTTCAAAGCTACCGAAGACTTGCTGAGCAAGCTCTCGAGTTGGTGTCAAAATAAGTACTCTAGCAGTACCCGGCTCATCTTTACTTGGTGTATTAAGTAATTTATGTAACAGAGGTAATACAAAAGCAGCTGTTTTACCTGTTCCTGTTTGTGCACTCCCCATAACATCATGACCAGCTAAAATCAGCGGAATAGTTTTTAACTGTATCGCCGTAGGGGTATGATATTCATTTTGTTCAAGTGCATTAAGCAGTACAGGATCGAGTTTTAACTCAGAGAAAGTAGTCGCAGACATAAGTTTAGCTTTGTGTAACAAATAATGGCGCTATTGTACGCCCAAAGCGAATAACAAAAAAGGCGCTTTGCAGCGCCTTTCTAAGCTTGCTAAATGTTCAAGCTGGTTTGAGGGTTTCTTTTCGTTGGTTATAGAACGTAATTAGATCATCCACCGTATCTTGGCAATATTGTTGAATACCTGATACCAACATGTGCTTTTCACCACAGCCGACTTTTACGCCATTTTCTAACAAGTTAAAACGCAATGTGATTTTTCCACGCTTGCCTGTATATTCAAAACTCGGCTCTGCGTATTCTAACGTAGGTGCATGGATCTCTAATGTATCGAGATTAATCAACATTGACTCATAGATAACCATAGGGCGAGCTGGATTGATCATGACATCTTGCTTGCCCATAAGTGGAATAATAACATGCGGAAAAGTTGTACCTGAAAACTCAACGTAATTTTTTATTAGACTATCTGTGAGTGTTTGGCACTGGCTAGTTTTACCTTCGCGCTTAACCTTCAGCATGACTTTATCGCCACTGGTAATATCAAACTCATCTGCCCCCTCAGGGAAGTTGAGTTTGGTATTCTCATCAACCATGCCGGCAAAGGTAAATTCCATTTTTTCACTGATGCCATAACGACTTAATACCAATGAAAATAATAAATCTCCAGGCACACAAAAACGTTTTGCATCTTTATCATGAAGTGGATTGTAATCATCAGCAACGCACTTTGCGAAACGACACCCTTGTTCACGAGAAATAGAGACATAGTCAGCATGTTGCTGATAAAAAGGACTTAACATAGTTGTTCACTGCTTAAACTGCTTATAACCTGCCTATTCTACCAGATAAAATTACAATAGAGGTCGAATCTGTTAAACTTTTGTTTCAGATACAAAAAAGCCGCGATATCGCGGCTTTTTTAATGATTTATTATAACTTATAAACCAGCACGTTCTTTAATAGCTGGTATTAATGCAGAACCGCCATGACCATTTGCTTCGGCCCATGCTATGTCAGCTCCATCTTCTAAAGAGCTTTTAGATAAGTTTTTCACAATGTATTCACCAGTATCAACTGCATTACTGGCAACCGCATGGCGTAGCAAGTTAAGACCATTACATTGTACTGCATCATAAATATTACGAATTTTCACACGTGAGCTTTTTAATTTATCACGTAGACGGTTTTTATCATCCGCAGCTATGTATTCACAGATTGAAACAGCTAACTGATCATCCGCTTTAACTGGCGCGCTAAAAGCAACAGAACCAGAAATAACAGCTGCAGCAATAACGAGTGTTGATAATTTAATCATTTTATACCCTTGTGTAATACTTTATAACTACCTTAGTTGTTTAATATTGTATCAACCTATAAGCTTAACCGCAATAATGTTACTTAACTTTATCCAATGTGACGAATTTATAACCATAAATGTTTTTATCGTCAGGTTGATTATACAGCTCTTCTACAACTTGCCAGTTTGCTGATTGTTCATAATCAGGGAACTGAGTATCCCCTGCAACATCAAGGTCAATAAACGTTAAATAAAGTGTATCGGCACTTTTTAAAAATTGTTGATATATATTCCCGCCACCAATCACCATTACCTCATCAGACTCACACAGCAATGAAATTGCGGCTTCAGGAGATGTTACTACATCAACCCCAACTGCAGTATAGTCTGTATTTCGGCTAATAACGATGTTGCGTCGACCAGGTAAAGGGCGACCAATTGACTCAAATGTTTTACGTCCCATGATCACGGGCTTATTCATTGTAACCGCTTTAAAATGCTGTAAATCAGCAGGTAAATGCCATGGCATATCATTATCTTGGCCAATCACTCTATTTTTAGCCATAGCTGCAATCATTGAAATTTTCACATTAAAACCCAATACTTTTTTATTATAAAAAGAAAAAGGAGCACCAGCTCCTTTTAAAATATTTTACTTTAGTCTAACGCTCATAGACAACTTCAACGTCATAATCGTCATCATCCCAACTATCCCAGTCGTCGTCATCATTCTTCTTAGTGGCATCTTTATGATAAGTATCCCATTTGAATTCAACTTCTTCATCTTCAACTGGTACAAACTTTTCTTTTGGCATGCTATCAAGTAGCGTCATGATGTTATGAATTAATGGCTGAGTATTTAGCTTATTAATTGCAGAAATATGATAAATATTTTCAGTCTCGCCTAACTCTTCAGCGATTTGCTCACATAGCTCCTGAGCTTCATCTTCAGGCAATAAGTCTATTTTATTAAAGACTAACCAACGTGGTTTTTCAGCCAGCTTCGGGCTGTACTGATGCAACTCATTGATGATCGCAAATGCATTATCTACTGGGTTTGAACCATCGGCAGGCATAACATCGATAATATGCAGTAATACACGGCAACGCTCTAAATGTTTCAAGAAGCGAATACCCAAGCCAGCGCCATCAGAGGCACCTTCAATTAACCCTGGGATATCTGCAATAACAAATGATTTATTTGCTTCTGGACGTACCACACCTAAATTTGGAATCAGCGTAGTAAATGGGTAATCAGCTACTTTTGGTTTCGCTGCCGATACACTACGAATAAAAGTAGACTTACCTGCATTTGGCAAACCTAATAAACCAACATCAGCTAATAATAATAGCTCTAGTTTAAGGTTACGTACTTCACCCGGTGTGCCTAATGTTTTTTGACGAGGCGCTCGGTTAGTACTTGATTTAAAACGCGCATTCCCCAAGCCGTGGAAACCGCCTTTTGCAACCAAAATTCTTTGACCATGTTGAGTTAAATCACCAAGACCTTCTTGGGTATCAACATCCATGATCCGAGTACCTACAGGCACCATCACATATAAGTCATCAGCCTTTTTACCGGTACAGTTACGACTGCGGCCATTAGTACCACGTTCAGCTCTATGAAAACGCTCAAACTGATAATCGATTAGGGTATTTAAGTTTTCATCAGCTTGTAGATAAACACTACCACCATCTCCACCGTCACCGCCGTCTGGTCCACCATCTGGGACATATTTTTCACGACGGAAAGATACGATGCCGCTGCCACCGTCTCCAGCTTCTGCGCGAATTTCTACTTCATCTACAAACTTCATGATTACTCACTTTAGGGATTGGCTTGTTAATTTCACTATTATATACCTAAGCCAAGCTGATTGCAGGCTTGGCTTAGGTATATATTTATTTTCAAAACAAAAAACCCCGCAAAGGCGGGGTTTTTTAAGAACCGATTCTGATTACTCAGATACGATGCTTACGTATTTACGGTTTAAAGGACCTTTTTGTTCAAACTGAACTTTACCATCTGCTTTTGCGAAGATAGTGTGGTCTTTACCGATACCTACGTTTGTGCCAGCATGGAATTTAGTTCCACGTTGACGAACAATGATGCTACCCGCTAGAACTGATTCGCCACCAAAACGCTTAACACCAAGGCGTTTGCTTTCTGAATCGCGACCGTTACGAGTACTACCAGCTGCTTTTTTATGTGCCATTTCTAAGTACCTCTAATTAAGCGCTAATGCCAGTGATTTTAACTTCTGTGAACCATTGACGATGGCCCATTTGCTTACGAGAATGCTTACGGCGTCTAAATTTAACAACCTTAATCTTCTCACCGCGACCATGTGAAACAACCTCAGCTGTTATTTTACCACCGTTTACGAACGGTACACCGATCTCGATTTTCTCACCATCAGCAACTAAAAGTACTGAATCAAATTCAACTGCTGCACCAGTCTCAACGTCTAATTTCTCAAGACGAATTGTTTGACCTTCAGTCACACGGTGCTGTTTACCACCACTTTGGAAAACCGCGTACATAATTAACTCCGTCTGTGCGCCCTCAAATCGACGCAACTAAAATATTATTCAATAGGGCGCGAAGTTTACGCTAATGTGCAAAAACTAGCAAGCCTGTTTTATTAATTAAATGAATAAAAAATAGCTGCATTGAAGGCGATTCAATATTTTCACCTATTTTATATTAAATTGGCATTATGCCAAGCCTTTTTAGCGTTTCATGACAAATAAATTACACCACGAACAAACACGCACTAAGAATAAAAAACAACCATGTTGAATTAACGTAAATTTTCTCAAATAAAAAAGTTATCTTTCCAAATTAAGGCTAAATTAAGCTGCTTAACCGTGTTTTTTCAGCGAATCGTCACAAACTGTCGAGCAAAGCTGTTTTTTGTTGTACAATCAGCCCCGTATACCCATTAAAATTGGCTCGGAGATCAATGGATATAAAAGCTATCCAGGCGTTAATCGAAAACGATATGAATGACGTCAATCAACTAATTTACGCGCAAATGCGCTCTGATGTAGCATTAGTCAATCAACTAGGCTTATATATAGTAAACAGCGGCGGCAAGCGTGTTCGCCCTATGTTGGCTATTTTAGCGGCTAAAGCACTTGGCTATGAAGGCAAAGATCATGTTACTTTAGCAACTATTGTTGAATTTATTCACACAGCTACATTACTGCATGATGATGTCGTTGATGAATCAAATTTACGCAGAGGAACACCGACAGCAAATGCTGAGTTTGGTAATGCAGCCAGCGTACTTGTTGGTGACTTTATCTACACCCGCTCATTTCAGCTGATGGTTGGTATTGGTAAAATGCAAGTTATGCAAATACTCGCTGATGCAACCAACGTGATTGCGGAAGGTGAAGTGCTGCAATTAATGAACTGTAACGACCCTGATACCACCGAAGATAGCTACATGCAGGTAATTTATTCTAAAACAGCTAAATTATTTGAAGCTGCAACAGGCCTTGCTGCGATTATTACCGAAAAAGACGACTCTACGCTGCAAGCGCTTAATCTTTATGGTATGCATTTAGGAACCGCTTTTCAATTGGTGGATGACGTACTTGATTACAATGCTGATGCTGAGCAGTTAGGTAAAAACATCGGTGATGATCTGGCCGAAGGCAAACCTACCCTGCCACTACTTTATGCTATGCGCCACGGTAATGCTGAGCAAGTACAGTTGATCCGTGATGCCATTGAGCACAGTAATGGTATGGACCACTTAGAAGCTATTCTAAGTGCCCTCAATGAAACCAAAGCACTTGAGTTTACGATGAATAAAGCCAACGAAGAAGCTGATAAAGCGATTGCGTGTTTATCTGTATTAGATGAATCACCGTATAAAGAAGCACTCGTTAGCTTGGCTCGTATTGCCGTTGATCGTAATCACTAATAAACACCTAATGTATAAAAATCCTTCGAGCATAAAAAAGCCTGCAAATGCAGGCTTTTTTGTATCAATCGACTTAGCAATTAAGCGTTGATGAAATCAACACCTTCTTGGATGTCTTTTTTCAGCGTATCAAGCATGTCGTTTTTAGCTTGCTCTTCAAATGCGCTTAGTTCACCGTAAGAAAGAATTTCTTCTACGCCGTTTTTACCTAAACGTACTGGGTGTGCAAAGTATGCAGCATCGCCATTTTCAACAGCAACGTAAGCGTAATCTACAACGTCTTCACCTTGTAAGCCTTTAACTAAAGACATACAAAAACGTGCAGCAGCAGCGCCCATTGATAATGTTGCAGAACCACCGCCCGCTTTTGCATTTACTACTTCAGTACCTGCATTTTGGATACGTGGAGTAAGTGCAGCAACTTCTTCATCAGTGAAAGTAACGCCTTCAACTTGAGATAGTAACGGAAGGATTGTTGTGCCTGAGTGACCACCAATTACTGGTACTTTCACAGTTGCAACGTCAACACCTTTAAGCTCAGCTACAAATGCTTCTGAACGGATCACATCAAGAGTGGTAATACCGAAAACACGTTTCGCGTCGTAAGTACCTGCTTTTTTGAATACTTCCGCAACAATTGGCACAGTGCCATTTACTGGGTTAGTGATAATACCCACTAATGCTTTTGGACAGTTAGCAACAATACCTTCTGCTAATGTTTTGATAATACCAGCATTAACATTAAATAAATCAGCGCGGTCCATACCAGGCTTACGTGGCATACCAGCAGGGATAAGAACGATATCACAACCAGTTAACGCTTGATCTAGTGCATCAACACCAAAGCCTGCAACTTTAACGTCAGTTGGGATATGAGAAAGATCAACAGCAACACCAGGAACAACTGGAGCAACATCATAAAGTGATAATTCAGAACCAGCTGGTAAGCCTGTTTTTAATAATAAAGACAACGCTTGGCCGATACCGCCAGCAGCACCTAATACAGCAACTTTCATTGGAATTCTCCGTAATTTGAGGTAGGAAATATTTGTGGCTCTAAAGATAATGAAATTAACGACTAAAGACAAATTTATCCTGCTTATTTCACATATAATTTAGACCATAGTTGTAAACTTGCTGGTTTACAGCACTAAAATCCATCGCAAAAGCAAACAACTACTGCATAAGTATGCAACATTGTGTACAATTAGCGCATCACTTATGAATAAGAACCTATAATATGCAACCACAAGATAAACAAGAAGCATTAGTAAAGGCCTTTAAGGCACTTTTAAAAGAAGAAAACTTTGGTTCACAAGGTGAGATTGTTGACGCCCTAAAAGAGCAAGGCTTTGATAATATTAGTCAAAGTAAGGTGTCGCGGATGTTAAGCAAGTTTGGCGCGGTACGCACTCGTAATGCCAAACAAGAAATGGTCTATTGTTTGCCTGCTGAAATGGGCGTACCTACAGCGAAAAGCCCATTACGTCAGTTAGTGATCGATATAATGCATAACGAAATGATGATCATTATTCGAACCAGCCCAGGAGCTGCACAATTAATTGCTCGACTATTAGATTCATTAGGTAAAGCAGATGGCGTACTAGGTACCATTGCTGGTGACGATACTATTTTTATCGCTCCAGCTAAAGTATCTGAAATTGATGTAACTCTTGAACGTGTGCGTATTTTATTTGATACGGTATAAATCTACCGATTCAAACTTTTTACAGCTGCTTTAAAAAGTTAATTGATGGGGCAAAAAACGCAGAACCCATATCGGCTTGAGTAAAATCAAGCCAATGATCGTAGCAATCGGCATCACCTAATCGACTTCGTAATACTTGCTCAAATGCATTTCCCTGTGCTGCATAACTAATCGCTAATATACCCTGTTCGTAAACGTCACCATAAGGCATGTTTTGATTTAATTGCAGTGGTTGCCCTTGCTCATCTTTTAACTCAGTGCGTACAGCATGACTATTCTCAGTCGCAGGCATAATCAAGGTATTATCTAAGCGAGTGCGTCCCATTATTTGCTCTTGCTCACTCAGAGGTAAATTTTGCCACACACTTAAGTCATGCTTATAGCGCTGTATATGTACGTAACTGCCTTGATCTTCAAAATGGTTGGGTTTATTGATTAACGCTGTGATGCGCTTTTGGCGACCATGAGGAGTGTCACCACCGAGTATAAAACCATTAAAATCGCGACCATCTAAAAATCGAAAGTTTCGCACTTGCTCAACCAATTCAACATCGGGGGCAAATAACTTAAGAATTTGCAAAGCAAATAAATGGTTTACATCTTCCCTATCGGAACGAATTTGGACAAATAAATCAAAAGGCTGAGCCCCCATAATATGATCATTATGAGTAATATTAGGAAAGCTCTGTAATTCACTAGGCAGAAATTCAGGCAGAATGTGCGGCCAGTACTGTGCCCCCACTGCAACTAGGCTGGAGAGCATCGATTCAGAAAACTGATCTGAAAACTCATCTTGGATAGCGCTAACGTATTTTAACTTTTTGCGTAATGACTCATCGTGGCCATCAAATACATTAAAAAACAAATGTAAACCGTGCAAGTTTGCCTCAGCACAAATTCCAGATTGCGCTTGCGCCATGGTATTTCCTTAACTCAAAATCTCATACACGGCGTTTTTAATGAAATTAAAAATACTAAAGCACTTAATCTGCGAAAAAGTTAACCGTGTGTGGTGTTATTTTTATTGTCACCTGTTCATTTGCTAAAAATGAGTGGCCCAACTGAGCAGCAACTTCAATTTCTTGTCCATCAACCATAACCTTATACACAAAATGCGAACCAACAAAACGACTGTTTAAAATAGTCACCGTATTTGCACTACAGCCTTGTGATTGAAAAGGTATTAACTCAAGATGGTGTGGGCGAACATAAAGTTTCCCAACTTGCTTAACATGACGATGCGTAACTAATGACTCAACACATCCGAAAGCAGTATGATATTCAGTTGCTGTTAATACTTCTGCATCTAAGTATATGCCCTGACCAAGAAATTCTGCAACTACCTTTGAGCTTGGAGCACTAAATAGCTGCTCAGACGTACCTTGTTGAGCAATTTTCCCACAGTGCATTACCGCTAATGTATCAGCAAACGCAAATGCCTCTTCTTTTGAATGAGTAACAAATACAGCTGATACTTGCTGGGTTTTAATAATACGACGAATATCTGCAATTAACTCAAACCGTACTTGCGTATCAATATTGGAAAACGGTTCATCTAATAACAATAAACTAGGTTTATAAGCCAGTGCCCTAGCAATTGCCACTCGCTGCTGCTGACCCCCAGATAACTGATGCGGGAAACGTTCTGCACAATTAATTAAATGCACTAATTCAAGCATTTCAGCAACGCGCTTTAACTTATCCGCTTTTGTCATATTGGTTAAGCCAAAGGCAATATTATCAGCCACAGTTAAATGTGGAAATAGCGCATAATCTTGAAACATCATGCCAATATTTCGATACTCTGGCGCTAAAAAAGTATGCTCATCACTGACTAACTTACCATCAATAAATACTTTTCCTTGCTTTGCTTCAATCAGCCCAGCAATAGCTTTTAATGTGGTGGTTTTTCCACAGCCACTAGCACCGAGTAAACACACTATTTCATCTTGTGCGACAGTTAAATCTAAGTGCTCAATCACGGATGTGCCGTTGTATTGATACGATAAATTTTCTAATACTAAACTGCTCATTAACTGCGTTGCTCCATCGAGCGATTAATAAAGTATAAAGGAATTAACCCCACCAAAACAATTGCTAACGCTGAAATAGACGCCAGCTCTAACTGCTCATCACTGACATACTGAAACACATGAGTCGCTAAGGTTTCAAAATTAAATGGCCTTAATAACAATGCGGTAGGTAATTCTTTCATGCATTCAATGAATACCAACAATCCTGCGGTTAAAATACCACGACGTAATAACGGGATATGTACTTTGCGTAGAGTTTGGCCTTGGCTTTTCCCCATTGATTGACTCGCCATATCAAGCGATGGGCTTATCCGCATAAAACTAGCTTCAATTGCACCATGAGCTATAGCGTAAAAGCGCACCACATATGCAAATATAATTGCAAACAAAGTACCGCTCAATAATAGCCCCGGTGTAATACCTATTGGCTCTAACCAAGTATTTAATTTATCGTCTAACAAGGTCAATGGTAACAACACTGCAATAGCGAGTACTGTTCCAGGTAACGCATAACCTGTACTGGCTAATCGCCCAGGTACAAGTGGATATTGCTGCTTAGCAATGCGCTGATAAAATACCACTAACAGACTCAAAATAATGGTGATAATGCTCACGATGGCCGCGACTTTAAAGCTTTGCCATGCATAGAGAAAAAATACGCTATTCCATGCTTGTCCGAAATATGAAATGGCATAACCCATTAACACAGCGACAGGTAATATAAAGGCAAAAAATAACACTGCAATACAAAAGATAGTTGCCAGCCATGCACTTTTGCCCGTTAAGTTATATAGCGCATCACTGTTGACGCTTGGTTGGCGCTCAAATACAGCTTGATTACGACGACTAAAACGCTCCATCGTTAACGCTAAAAACAATATAAGTAACATAATACCTGAAATTTTAGCCGCAGCTGTTAACGAATAATACCCTAACCAAGTATCATAAACCGCTGTAGTTAAAGTACTTACCGCAAAATAATTAACGGTTGCAAAGTCAGCCATTGCTTCCATACTGATCAGCGTCAGTCCAGCCACAATCGCCCCTCGAGCAAGTGGTAAACTAACTTTGAAAAAGCTCTGCTTAGGTGATAATCCCATCAACTGACTCGCCTGCACCAATTTAAATGACTGTTCGCGTAATGCAGTTTTAAAAATCAAATACAAATAAGGATAAAGCACTAAGGCAATCATAATAATCGCACCAGATAAAGTACGAATATCAAAAAACCAATAATCATTAGGTGATTGCCAACCAAACCATTCGCGTAACCCTATTTGCACCGGACCGGCATAATCAAACAGATCAGTGTAAACGTAAGCAATAATATAGGTCGGCATCGCAAGGGGCAGCATAAGCGCCCACTCAAACTGTTTACGGCCGGGAAAATCACAATAAGCGGTTAACCAGCCAAGCGGAAGGGCAATAATACAACTGACAACGCCAACACCCAAAATAAGTAACAGTGTATTGCGGGTATAATCCCATAGCACGGTATCCCAGAGGTGGCTAAATACGTCAGAATCGCCTTGTAGTGATTCGAACAATAAAAAACACAATGGGGTTATCAACACTATGCCAATAACCCACGCGAATAACTGCCATCGCGACAGTGAAAATTTTAAACTCATTAAAGGTCGAACTTCACCTCATCAATTAGCTTAAGTGCTAAAGGACGATATTTGCTAATTTCATCAAGCGCTAAGCTATCTTCCTTAAAGCTACCCCATGATGCTACCAAGCTTGATAATTCAACGCCCAGTCTTACTGGATATTCCATATTGACCGAAGCGTACATATTTTGCGCCTTATTGTCGGTCATAAACTCGATTAGTTTCAAGGCATTTTCAGGATTTTTAGCGTACTTGGTCATAACTACACCAGATACGTTAATATGTGAGCCTCTGTTATCTTGATTCGGAAAGTTAATATGTACGGCATCAGCCCATGGTTTTTGCTCGGGATCTTCCATCATCTTACCAAAGTAATAACTATTACCGATCGCTAAATCACATAAGCCTTCTTTTACTGCCTTTACTTGCCCGCGGTCATTACCTTGAGGTTTACGAACTAAATTTGCTTTCACACCTTCAAGCCATTTTTTAGTTTCTGCTTCACCATGGTGTGCAATCATTGAAGCGACCAAGCCTAAATTATATGGGTGCTTACCCGAACGGGTGCAAATTTTGCCTTTGTATTTAGGATCGGCTAATTCTTCATAGCTTAAATGCGCTAATGCACCTATGCGCTCTTTTGATGAATAAACGTTACGCACCCGCTTAGTTAATGCAACCCATTGTCCTTCAACATCACGAAACTTAGCCGGTACATTACTATTAACGGTTTCACTATTAATTGTTTGGGTTAAATCTAATTCATCTAGCTGCACTAAATCACTAAAATTAGAGGTTAAGACTAAATCAGCTTGGCTATGCTTTCCTTCACGCTTAACACGCTCTATTAATCCTTTTTTAGCAAACACCACATTTGTTTTAATGCCTGTTTGCTTAGTAAAATCATCTAATATTGGCTGAATTAAAAACGGTTGTCGAAAAGAGTAAATATTTACTGCTTCATCTGCAAACACAGGGGTTGTTAACACTAAGCCAACTAAAGCTGCTAATGTCTTTTTCATAAATCGCTTCCAACTAAATAATAACTATTATCATGTAATGATAACTTGCTCCTTGAAAAAGTGCACTTATTAAATCTTAATCAATGATGACCATGCCCATAATGGAAATCACTTGTGCGATATATCTCACGGTTATGACAGCTATTGAGTATAAAACATCATAAAAAAAGTCTAAAAACAAACTAACCACATGAAATATAATAACTATTATAAAATTTCAAAATAATGACTGTATTTTCGTTACTGTTTTTAGCCTATTTTGTTTGCAGATACTCTCTATACTTACTTCATCGGTTAAGCAGTGACGCTTAAATGAGTAAACGGACAAGGAATGATTACTCATAAACCTCGAATTAAAGGTTACGTTAGGAAAAAATGGATTCACGGACAGGCTCAGGATGATGCGAAAAGGAATAACAACAGGGCTCGCAAGAGAGTTGTTAGACAGGATGTTATAAAAGCGGACAGATGGACAGGCCCTAAAGGGTATCACAATGGAACTGTTAACTAAGGGATAGCATCAGGACGATGCGTAAAGGACCGGTAATAGAGATTATCAAAAAGGATCAAAAGGAAGCACATAGGACAGAGGCACGGATAGCCTATATCACGCAGAACGAATAAGTAACAGTGTGATCACATGGATGAGTAAAGTTTAGGAGTTGATTAAGTTCAATTGCAGGATGCAGAAAATTAGAAGATTCCGCAAGCGCGACTAGCGATAGTTCGCGCTTTTCTTTTGCCCAAAAATACCCTTTGCTTAACGACTACTTGTCAATTAACTCGCTCATTAATACTCTCGCGTCTAATCTAATACGTTATTGATTGTGTATAAGCGATGACTTCTCTAAAATAGCGCGCTCATAAATCATTGAGGTCGGCCGTGTTAATTAACTACAATCCTCCATTAGATCCGTATTTAACCATTTTATTTCAAGATGATGATTTACTGATCGTCAACAAGCCCAGTGAACTTTTGACTGTGCCGGGAAAAGATCCTAAACACGCCGATTGTTTGATAGCTCGCGTTAACCGTGTTTTTCCTACGGCAAAAATAGTTCACCGCTTAGATATGGCAACCTCTGGAATTATTTGTTTAGCAATGCATAAATCGGCTCATCGTCATTTAAGTATGCAGTTTCAAGAACGCCAAACTGCAAAGCGCTATATTGCACGAGTGTACGGTAAATTAGAGCCATTAACGGGATCAGTCAATTTGCCACTGATCTGTGATTGGCCAAACCGCCCTAAGCAAATGGTTGATCATGACAAGGGGAAGCCCTCTTTAACTCATTACACTGTATTGGAGCATGAGTTGCACGCCACTCGTGTGGAACTTACCCCTATTACCGGACGCTCACATCAATTACGTGTGCATATGTTGTCATTGGGGCACCCTATTTTAGGCGATAGGCTCTATGCTCACCCTGATGCCCTGGCTGCTGCCCCGCGCTTGCAATTGCACGCACAAATGCTACAGCTCACTCACCCGGGAACAGCACAAATTATGACTTTTGAAGCTGAGCCAGAGTTTTAATTACGAGCTTAAAATCACACTAAACTTTTTGCTGTACACGCCGATAACAACTTATTGATTCATCGTGGTGGTTTATATGGCTATCGGCAAACAGTTTAAAGTATGGCAATTAATTAGTTTGGTTTACGCGACTTTCTTGGCCATGCCAGCCCAAGCAGCCGACTTTATTGCACCCACACCATGGTCAACAATCAGCAGTAATGATTTATCACGCTTAATGCCGCAAGATGAACTAAAACCGCTACTTGCCGGTGATACTGAGTTTTTAAGTTTATATCGCCAACACATGAGTGCCCAGCAGCGCGGTGTGGTGTTGATTATCCCTGATTGGCAACACTTACCTACCAATAACAACGGGCTCAACTTTTTACGCACGCAACTTAACGATTTAGGCTATGCCACAATTGCTATGACGGTACCCGATATTGATTGGCAAGCAGTGCCACCTGCGGATGCAAGTGAAACAACTGAACCTGCAGCGGCTAAGCAAACTACAAGTTCAGACAATGGCGAACCATCAGCTGACACAGCCACTCCTGTTGTACATGTTGATGCTATCGCTCATATAAGCAATGCGATAATAGATAATTATAAACTCAACTTAATTGCACGCTTTAATGCGTTGTATCAAAGTGCATTGGATGAAGATGGGAAAATTGTTGTTATTGCACAAGGTGCCTCTGCTGGAGTATTGCTCGAACACTATGGCGAATATCCAAATACCAACATAGATGCATTTGTCAGCCTTAGCAGTTATTTACCAAACAGTAAACGTAACCAACAACTTAACGCGATTATATCGACTATTAGCCCGCCGTTATTGGATATTTACTACAACATAGATAACCCAGACTTACTGCTGAGTGTGGCGGATAGAAAACGCTGGGTTAAACGTCACAGTAAATATGATTACCGCCAACGTGAGCTGTTTGGTTTGCGCTCTGAGCCTGAGCAACATGAGCGCTTGACCAAAGAAGTAGAAGGGTTTTTACGCCGCCTTTTTTAAATATTCGTAAGCGGCTTGAATATCTTGGCTTTTCTTGACTGCCAGTTCCATCATATGTTTAGGTAAACCTTGAGAAACTAATTTATCAGGATGGTGCTGCGCCATTAATTTACGGTACGCTACTTTTACTTCTCGTTCACTCGCCTCATTATTTAGCCCCAGCAAAGCCAGAGCTTGAGTACGGCTCATGCCACTATTTGGCGGTACATGATGCCCTGAGCCTTCACGATAACTACTGCTTTGCCCTTGTTGACGTTGCTGCTGCTGTTGATAGCGTTGTTGTTGCTGACGAAATGAAAATTCAGCTTGGTAACGTTTAAGTACAAATGCAAAGTGAGTTTTAGAGATCCCTAATAACTTACTTACCTCTTGGAGTAGCTCCTTTTCTTGCGCAGCTAACACCCCATCAGAAAACGCCATTTGGATTTGAATTTCTAAAAACAGTTGTAATAAATCATGGCGACGAGCAAAACGCTCTTTAAAATCGAAAACAGTTTCTTTTAATGAAAAATCAGCGTCTTTTCCCGCTTTAAATGCATCTTGTGCCTCTTTGCGATCATCACCAGTGAGTCCCATTTCATCCATAAATAAACTGGCAGCACGGATGTGGGTTTCGCTTACACGGCCATTTGACTTAGCAATGTGCCCCATTACTCCAAAACAGCTGGTAAAAAATAACGCTTGGCGCTGATTAATATCATCATCGCCTTTAAATAAGCTTGAAAAGCCGCCGGCTTTATCAAAGTTCTGCTTTAAACTCTTGTCAAACATATGGCCCAGGTATAAGCCTATAAATAAGCCTATAATGCGCCCAAACATAAAGCCAAAGCAGGCACCTAAAATTTTACCCCACATGAGGCGCTCCTATTATATGTGAATTACTTAATGAGTTTTTTGTTGCTCTATCAACAACTCATTCAATTGAGCTAATCGTTCTGGAGTTCCGATATCGTCCCAGTTACCTATGTACAGCTCCGTAGAGACAACATGCTCAGCCAATTTACTTTTTAATAATGGCCCTAAGCGATGAGTACCCGCTGTAATTCCTGCAAAAAATTGCTGATGAAAGCGACTGATACCAGAAAATGTATACTTGGGGCTATCTGCGCTTAGATGACGCAACGTAAAGTCACCATTTGGGTTGTGGGCTGGATTTTCAACCAACACAATATGTGCCTCGCCCGCATCTAAGTGAATATGCAGTAATGAACTAACATCATAGTCGGTAAATATATCGCCATTAATAACAATAAATTGCTCACCAAGCAAAGGTAAGGCTTGAATAATACCACCTGCAGTTTCTAATCCCTGCTCAGGCTCTTGGCTATACTCAATATGTACACCAAGCCGGCTACCATCGCCAAAGTAAGCACGGATCTTATCTCCTTGCCAAGCAAGGTTAATAATAAAATCAGTGATCCCTGCTGTTTTTAGTCGCTCAATATGATGCTCGATTAATGGTTTTCCTTGCACCTTTAACATAGGTTTAGGTAATTCTGCGGTAAGTGGCATCATTCGCTGACCGCGACCCGCGGCTAAAATCATCGCTTTCATTATTTAGTTGGCACTTTATTAAGTGCGACTAAGGTAGCAGGAATAATCTTACTGCTGATCCATTTACCCAGCTCCACCAACGATGAATGATCTTGCGCCACATCACTAATGTAGCGCAGTGTCGGTAATACATTATCCATATAACCGAGTTTACCATCGCGTAAATTTAACCGGCAAAAAATACCCGCCGCTTTTAAATGGCGTTGAATACCGGTTAAATCAAACCATTGTTTAAAGGTTGCAAAGCTGATGTTACTGAGCAAGCCCTGTTGCTCAAACTCAGCAAATGCATGCTCAAGTAAGTATTCAAGTTCATCGTGAGGAAGTTTAAAATAACAATCACGCAGTAACGATACCAGGTCATAGCATACCGGGCCTTGCACGGCATCTTGATAGTCAATAATTGCCCATTGCTGTTCACTGTGCATAATATTACGGCTATGAAAATCACGGTGTACGGTGACGCTAGGTTGCGCGAGTATATTTTCAATTAATAACTCACAGCTCGTTTGCCATAAAGTACGTTCTGCAGCAGTAACTTCTAGCTCTAAAAATCCCTCTACCAACCATTCTAAAAAAATACTTAGTTCTAATTCTAAAAATGCCCGATCAAAATCTTTCATGTGCTCAACAGGCGGCATTTTTGCCCATTGTGCACTAAGTTTTATAAGGTGTTTATAGTGATTAATACGTTCTTTATCATCTAGCATATCAGCAAGATGTGTGTTGCCTAAATCGCTTAATAAGAAGAACCCTTGCTTTTCATCAGCATGTAATATTTTTGGTAGTTTGAAACCATGCTCAGAAAAAACTTTGTTGAGTTCTATATAAGGAGTGTTATCGAGCTTAGCTGGATCTGAGTCCATAACTATATAGCTATCTTGACCGCGATTTAGACGGAAATAACGACGAAAGCTGGCGTCTCCGGTGATCGCAGCTAGCTGGTATACTTCATCTTCGAAGTGCGGATTTAAAAACTGCTGTAAACTTTTATAACGATTCATTTTACAAGATATCTATTTTTCACTAAGTCAATTACTGTATTTGCCATTGTTTTCCTTTATTATGTCATTCTTACATCCAACGACAGCATATTAAGGCTAATAAATGAGCAAAACCTGGGGCATGATGATGCTAAGTGTGATCAGCGCACCATCGTTCGCCGAAACTGAACTGACACACAACTTTTGTGGCAATTCAATGCAAACCAGAGCTTGGCAACCGCTTGCTGGCCTTGACTTAGGCATGATCGATATCCGTTCAGATGATATTGAACTGCTTGGCACCCAAAGCGCAGAATTTACCGGTAATGTTGATATTAACACCCTTACTATGAGTTTGTCCGCACAAAGTGCGCTAATTGACAAACAGCGTGGGTTACTTAATGCAACTGGCCCTATTACTTACCGTGACACTATCAGTGAAGTAAATAGCTCAGGTCTTAATGCTGATTTAAATAGTTCTGAAATCAGCCTACTTGGTGCCGATTATAAGCTGACGGATCAACAAGCACACGGCGGAGCGGAAAAGCTCACTATTAATAAGTCTGGCTTAGATCTGCTGAACGCAAGCTTTACTACCTGTCCAAGCGATACGCCCGTGTGGGCAATTCAAGCTGAACAAATTTTATTATCCAGTGATGAAGGCTGGGGCGAAACCCATGATATGGTATTGCGTATTATGGATACGCCTGTACTTTATTTACCCTATTTCACTTTCCCAATTGATAATCGCAGAAAGTCGGGCTTATTAACACCCAATATTTCCAGTTCAGATCGCTACGGCGTAGAAACAGTTACTCCATATTATTGGAATATTGCACCAAACTTTGATGCCACGATTACACCACGCTATATGTCTAAAAAAGGCTTGCAGCTGCAAACCGAATTTCGTTATTTGAGTGATAGCAATGAAGGTCTCGTAGCACTTGAATACCTTGACAAAGACGACTCCGAACCAGAACTCAAAGAGCGCTTTCTATTTCACTGGCAACAACAAAGTTATTTTGCCGAAAATTGGCGTGCTAATGTTGATATAACCAACGTCAGCGATGATAACTATCTCACTGATTTGGGTTCTAATTACGCAACACGTACTGACACCCAACTGTACCGTACTGGCTCGTTATCACACTTAGGTGATACTTGGCGTACAGATATAAAAGTACAAAACTTTGAAGTGCTCGGTGATCATGTTGAATCGTATGCGGCGTGGCCACAAATTAGCTTTTCGCAAACAGCACCATTTAGTTTTCAGGATATTGAACTTACCCTAGACGGTGAACTGAGCCACTTTACAAATGACACTCAAGTTATTGAAAAGGCAACTCGTTTACACATCGAACCAAAAGCAAGCTACGGCTACCAAGAGCATGCATGGTCGTTTTTATCTGAATTTAGCGTATTGCACACTAACTATAAGCAAGAAGGTGATTTGGCAAATACTGATTATGCTAAATCAGTATCGCGTACTTTGCCTAAAGTGCGTTTATACAGCCAATTAAACTTTGAGCGTGAAACCACTATCTTCGCTGATGATGGTATTCAAACCTTAGAGCCACAACTGCAGTATTTGTATACACCGAATAAAGATCAATCCAATATAGGTTTATACGATACAACAAAATTACAAGATGATTTTTTTGGTTTATTCCGTGATAGTCGTTTTTCAAGTGTGGATCGTATAGCCGCAGCAAATCAATTTACATTAGGTGCAACCACGCGTTTATTTAATAATAAAAGTGAAGAGTTGTTTAATTTTAGTGCTGGTCAAATATTTTATTTAAGTGACTCAGCCAAGCCAACATCGCAAGGGTTAAACTCAGATACCAACTATAATGCCTTGTTTGCCGCACAAACCATGTTACATTGGCACCGCCGCTGGTATTTATCAGGCGGAATTCAATATGACACCGATGGTAAACAGATTATCCAGTCAAATGTGACCTTAGATTATAAAGGTGACGATAATCAACTCGTTCAATTGAACCATCGCTATGCAAATGATGTCTCAGGCAATACAATCGAACAAGTTGGCTTTTTTACTAGCATTCCGCTCAGTGATCAATGGCAGTTTGTAAGTAGCTATCACCGTGATTTAGAAAACGGTCGTAGTGTCGAGGTGTTCAGCGGATTGCAATATGAATCATGCTGTTGGGCCTTTCAAGTTACCGCCCGTCGCCAAATCGCAACTGATTTAAATCAAGCGATAGGCCAAGAACAAGCCACTTTTGATTCAAGTATTGGATTTAATATTGTCTTAAAAGGGTTAGGTAGTAAAAGCCGTTATGATGCACAAAAATTATTACAACAAGGTATTTTTGGCTATCGTAGACCGTATTTTCTTAATAACTAGTATCACCGTACTATTAGCAAGAGTATTAGAAAAAGTATGAATTTAAAAAAATTATTAGCATCAGCATTTTTGACGCTTGGTTTATGCCAAAGCGCTTTCGCAGCCCCTGTTGAAATAGACAAGGTGGTTGGTATTGTAAACCAAGGGGTTATTTTACAAAGTGAAGTAAACACTATTGTTAACCGCGTAAAAACCCAAGCCAAAGAGCAAGGACAAGAATTACCTTCGGATGATACGCTACGTATTCAAGCAATGGAGCGTTTAGTAAATCAAGCGTTGATGATGCAATTAGCTGAGCGTATGGGGTTAGAAATCTCTGATAGCCAACTGGACCAAACTTTGGTTGGTATGGCGAAAGAGCAAGGCGGAACAATCGCAGACCTACGCCGTACTATTGAATCATCAGGCGAGAGTTTCCAATCTTATCGTGAAGAAATTCGTAAAGAGATCACAACTCAACAAGTAATGCGCGCAAACGTAGACCGTCGTATTTATATTAGCCCACAAGAAGTTGATAATCTCTTAAAAATAATGGAAAGCCAAGGTCAAAATACGGAAGAGTATGACATTGGCCATATCCTCGTTGATATTCCAAATAATGCCACTGCGGATGAAATTGCTAGCGCAAAAACTCGCGCAGATAAAGTTATTGAGTTTTTACAAGACGGGAAAGAATTTAAACGTATCGCCATTTCATCATCAAGTGGTTCAAAAGCACTTGAAGGTGGTCAATTAGGCTGGATGAGCATTAATGAAATGCCATCACTCTTTGCTGAAGCAGTTAAGGGCACCAAAAAAGATGCCATTATAGGCCCGCTTCGTTCAGGCGCTGGTTTTCATATTATTAAAGTTCAAGACATTCGTGGTCGCCAGGTTGTTGAAACAACCGAAGTGCGCTCTCGCCATATCTTAATCAAGCCGTCAATCATCTTAAGCGAAGAAAAAGCCCGCAATATGCTTAATGGCTTTGCTAAAGATTTACGTGCTGGGACTGCTGACTTTGGTGAACTTGCTAAAGAGTATTCAGAAGATCCAGGCTCTGCACTTAAAGGTGGAGAGTACGATTGGACAGATCCTACGACCTATGCGCCACAGTTTAGAGATGCCCTACTATCACTTGATAAAAATGAGATCAGTGACCCGTTTAGAACCACATTTGGTTGGCATATAGTGCAGCTATTAGACAAACGTATAGCTGATAAAACCGAACTAGCTAAACGTAACCGTGCTCACGGCATGCTCTTTAATCGTAAATTTAAAGAAGAAAGCTTTAACTGGCAGCAAGAAATGCGTGAGCAAGCCCATGTTGAAATTTTCCCAATTGATGAATAACCAATGATCCTACGTATTGCAATTACTCCCGGCGAACCTGCCGGGATCGGCCCAGATTTACTGTTGCAACTTGCACAGCATGATTGGCCTGCGCAGCTGGTTGTGATTGCTGATAAGCAATTATTACAACAGCGAGCCAAACAGCTTGGTTTAACAATCAATTTAATTCCATTTGATGAAAATGCACCAGCTGTAATCGCCCCTGCAGGGAGTGTCTATCTGCACCAAGTTGATTTAGGTGCCGACGTTGAGATGGGTGTGTTAAATGATGCCAACGGTCAATACGTACTCGATACCTTGCGTATCGCGTGCGAAAAGAATATGAATGGTACGTTTGCAGCCGTTGTAACTGGTCCTGTTAATAAAGGTATTATCAATAAAGCTGGCATTTCATTTAGTGGCCATACCGAATACTTTGCCCAGCAATCAAACACCCCTGATGTGGTGATGTTATTAGCTACTGAAGGCTTAAGAGTTGCACTAGTGACCACGCACATCCCACTGGCTTATGTATCACGTGCTATTACAAGTGAGCGTTTAAGTAAAGTTGCAGGTATTTTAAACCATGATTTACAAACTAAATTTGGTATCGAAAAACCACGTATTTTAGTCTGTGGGCTTAACCCTCATGCGGGTGAAGATGGCCATTTAGGGCGTGAAGAGATTGACACCATCACCCCAACCATTGAACAGCTAAATAGTGAAGGTATGAATTTAATCGGGCCATTGCCTGCTGACACCTTGTTCCAAGACAAATATCTATCACAAGCTGATGCAGTGCTGGCAATGTATCACGATCAAGGTTTACCTGTGCTAAAATACAAAGGTTTTGGCAAATCAGTTAATATCACCCTTGGTTTGCCGTTTATACGCACCTCAGTTGATCACGGTACGGCGCTCGATTTAGCAGGTACTGGTGATGCTGATGTAGGTAGTTTTGAATTAGCGATCCGCGAAGCAATTAAGCTCGCCCATGAAAAAGCACAAAATCAATGACAGATAAAGTACATTTAGGACACCGCGCCCGCAAACGTTTTGGGCAAAACTTTTTATGTGATGAGATGATCATCGATAAAATCGTCACCGCGATTGATCCTAAACCTGAAGATAATTTAGTTGAAATCGGTCCTGGTCTAGGTGCTATCACTGAACCGGTAAGTGAGCTAAGTGGCCACTTAACGGTTGTTGAACTAGATAAAGATTTAGCCCAGCGCTTAACTGAGCACCCATTTTTAGGGCCTAAGCTTACTGTGCATCAAGGTGATGCGATGAAATTTGATTTTTCAAGTTTGATCAAAGCTGACCGCAACAAACTAAAAGTGTTTGGTAATTTACCATACAATATTTCAACACCATTGCTGTTCCATTTATTTGAGTTTGCCGACAACATTGAGCATATGCACTTTATGCTACAAAAAGAAGTGGTGAAACGCATGGTAGCAGGACCTGGTAGTAAAACATTTGGTCGCTTGAGCGTAATGACACAGTATTACTGTAATGCAATGCCTGTCATCGAAGTACCACCAGAGTGTTTTAAACCAGCACCGAAAGTTGATTCTGCCGTTATTCGTTTAATACCGAAAAAGCCAGAGCAACGTACAGCAAAAAGTACTAAAATTCTTAACACTGTGTGTTTAGAGGCCTTTAATCAGCGCCGCAAAACATTGCGCAACAGCTTAGCTAATTTACTCACCGCAGATGAATTAACTAGCATTGGTATAGATATCACGTTGCGTGCTGAAAGCCTTTCGTTACAACAATTTATTGATATAGCTAATTGGATTTATGACAACAAGCAGTAATTTGGGCTCACCCATCAAAGTATCGGTAGAAACATTTTATGTTGAGGGTCAATCACAACCTGAACTTGATAAATATGTATTTGCTTATTCCGTTACCATTAAAAATCACAGTCTATGCAGCGCAAAGTTAATTAGCCGCTATTGGTTGATCACTGATGCAAATGGTAAAGAAATCGAAGTACAAGGTGAAGGCGTAGTCGGTGAAAAACCAACTATTGGTCCTGGTGAAAGCTATAAATATACCAGTGGTGCAGTGCTAGATACTCCCGTAGGAACGATGCAAGGTTATTACACCTTGAAGAATGAGTTCGGTACAGAGTTTGATGCACCTATTAATGTTTTTCGTTTATCACTGCCTAATATTTTACATTAAATAACCTGAAATCGGGTTAAGATATTTATTAACGCATTGATTTAATGATATAACTAGCCTTTAAGCTGTCCTGTCGGAGATTTTCAGAGATAACAAGGCGAATTTACGCGTCAATAGCTGGCCTATTGCAAGTAGATTCAACGCAGTTAGCGTTGAAAATAGCCACAGGAGATAGATTTATTACCCCGAATTTAGGTTAAATAATGGCAAATTATGCGATAGGTGATCTACAAGGTTGTTATAAAGAATTTCAAGCTTTGTTGCTGCAAGTTGACTTCAACCCAAGTAAAGATCACCTTTATTTAGTGGGCGACATTGTCGCCCGCGGCCCCGACTCTCTTGCCTGCCTAGATTATTTATATACACATCAAGATAGTATCACCGTTACCTTAGGTAATCATGACTTACACCTGATTGCCAATTATATGTTAGATAAACCCGCTAATCCAAAAGACAAGCTCACCGCCCTGCTTGGTTCAGCAAAGCTACCTGCTTATATAGCCATGCTAAAGCAGCAACCATTGGCTCTATGGCTTGAAACAGAACAGGTATTTATTAGCCACGCCGGCCTCAACCCCGCATGGTCCATTGAGCAGGCTCTGCAACATGCTCAATTTGCTGAATCCTGCTATCAAGGTGAGAATGCGCGCGATTTTTTCAAACATATGTATGAGCAGCACCCAGGCCTTTGGAGTGAGCAACTCAATGAGTTTGAGCGATTTCGTTATATTGTTAACTACTTTACCAGAATGCGATTTTTAACCCTTGATGAACAATTAGAGTTAAGCTATAAAGGTAGTATTACTAACGCTACTGCAATGATGCCTTGGTTTGAGCACCCAAAATTTACAACTTTTAAACAGCACATTGTATTTGGACATTGGGCTGCTCTTGAGGGCGTAACTAATCATGCAAATATCCATGCTTTGGATACAGGCTGTGTATGGGGTGGGAAGCTGAGCTTGATGGAGTTAAAAAATAAGCAATACTTTAGCGCTAATTCTACTGATTTCATCTAATTTAACTGAAAAATTAATCATCTTCTGTTAGATTTATAGTAACGAATGTTAAAAGTAATTGAATTTAATTACTTAACTTATCCGCAATAAAGCCGATAAAGTCTAATTGCTACTCTCTTTATGGAATTTTTATATGAACTTAACTGTCAGCCAACGTATTTGGGGTGGTTTTATTTGTATCACCTTATTACTTCTTTTAATTGGGGGTAATTCACTGTTCAGAATCGCAAATATTAATAATTCAGCACAGCAAGTAAATCAATTATCATTGCCGGCATTAGAACAAAGCTCAGAACTACAGGTTGAGTTTATCCTGATGAGTAAAGCCGCCCAAGCTAGTTTTTATACCTCTTCAGCAGCAGAGCTTGCGCCAATTGAAAAGTTGGTGTTCGAACAAAAACAACGCTTTGATAAAGCTTATTCACAGTTAAAACTCGTTGTACGTGACAACGATCAACTAAATCAAAATAGTCAAAACGTTGAGCGAACTTACAAAAGCTTTATTAAATTAGTAGAAGATTTATTAAAAGATAAAAAAACCCAATTAGAACTCAATAAATCATTACGAGCACAATTAGAAACGATAGAGCTTGCAGCGGAAGATGCTAATTCTGTGGTTTTGGATATTATCGATATTGATGGTTTAGAAAGCAGTGATAGCAGAGCCTATCAAGCGGCTAATAAATTAGAAAATAACTTTTTGTCTTTAGTCACCAACAGCACTGACATGCTGACAGTTAAAACCCAAAATACCTTAGATATCGTCAAAAATGAGCAGCTTTATTATTTAGAGGAGATTGAGCGTAGCTTAAAGCTACTAAAACCGGTTGTTGAAGCAGCAGAGCCTGGTTTATATAACGATCTAAACAATTACTTCGTCTCTCTTCGCGATAACATTCTCGGCAACAATAGTATCTCAGCTAACAAAAAGCGTTTAATTGATGTAATCGCAATGACTGAAAAGGAACTTACAGAGGCAGAGCAAGCTACGGCAACTGCAATAAAACAACTTAATGAATTAGTTTCTCAAGCTAGTAATGTTGCTTTTGAATTGCAAAAAGAAGTTAGGACCGACGTAGATTCAGCTAATTTATGGACCTGGGTTGGTATGATCAGCGCAACTTTGCTAGCCATAATCGTAGCTTATATAACGGTTAACCGCATTACTAAACCGCTTGCAGAAGTAAACCGCATTCTTGATATTGTTGCTAGTGGCGACATGACACAACGTCTAGACGATACAGCTAAAGATGAATTTGGTGAACTATCGCGTAGCTGTAATACACTTATAGCCAGCTTACGCAGCTTGATCCAAGGTATTATATCTCGTTCCACACAACTTGCTGCGGCCTCAGAAGAAACGTCTGCTATCACCGGTGAATCAAGTCAAGCAATTCGTAATCAACAAGCACAGGTAGAACAAGCTGCAACAGCGACAACGGAAATGAGCAGTACCTCACAAACAGTAAGCAATAGCGCACAACAGGCACTTAAAGAAATCAAAAATGCCGATAAAGAAGCTGAGCGTGTTAAGGGTATTTCTAGCCAGAATAAATCGACCATTGAGCAGCTAGCTCGTGAAGTTGAATCAGCCTCACTAGTCATTAATAAGCTTCATCAAGATAGCGCCTCAATTGGTAGTATTCTTGATGTTATTCGTGGTATCGCGGATCAAACTAACTTACTAGCACTTAATGCAGCTATTGAAGCAGCACGTGCTGGTGAACAAGGTCGTGGTTTTGCCGTTGTTGCTGATGAGGTTCGTTCATTGGCTAGTAAAACACAAGCCTCGACTCAAGAAATTCAAGCCATGATAGAATCATTGCAAACAGGCGCGGAAGCAGCCGTGACTGCAATGTCTAAAGGCAAGCAACAAGCTGATTCTTGTGTTGAACAATCAGACCTAGCCAACGCAGCACTGGATTCAATCACCTCAGCGGTTGCTTTAGCACATGATGTGAGTGAAGAAATATCGACAGCAGCACAAGAGCAACAACAAGTCTCACAAGAGATTAGCGAGCGCCTTGAGTCTATTGTAGCCATTGCAGAACAAACCGCAGAGGGGGCTAATCAGACTAATATATCAAGCTCTGAGGTCGCTAAACTTGCCGAAGAGTTACGCTTATCTGTAGATGAGTTCAAAGTCTAGGGCAAAGCAAATTAAAACAACAAAGCCGTGTTGATTTAAAACACGGCTTTTTTTTTGAAAAAAATAAACCACCGATATCCCACTTCTCACTGCTGAGCTAACAAATTGCGTGAGAACAGCCAATTATTATTATTTCATCGTCCACAAACTAGCTTTGCTTGTTGGCAATACTCCATTATTTTTCCACAAAAAAGCCGAACTCCACGTTAATAAAGTTCGGCTTCTAATGATCATCAAGCTTAGCTAGATTACTTTACCTATGCAGCAGGATACTCGCGATACGCACGCTCAATATTCTTCGCTTGCTTTTTAGAGATACCTAAATGCGCAAGTGCTACACGTAAACGTGCGCGCGATAGATCTGAGCCTAATATTTCCATTGCATCAAGTACTGATGTTGAAGACGTTTTGCCAGTAATAGCGACAAATATCGGCTCTAAAAAGTCTTTAATCTTCAGCTCATGGAAAGTAGACACCGCTTTAGCTATAGCAAATATTGCTGATTTCTCCCAGCTTCGTAAGCCCTCAAGCTCCCAGATAAAGAACTGTAAAGCTTGGCGAATTACATCTTCATCGGCTTTACCAGCGGTCAGTAACGCAGGGTCGTAAGTTGGAATACCACCGACAAAATGACCGGCTAAATCAACCATATCTGATAGGGTATTAATGCGGGCTTTCGCCTCTGGTAATACTTTAGCAAGCATTGCCCCATTAAACTTCCAATCTACAAAGCGCTGAATTAGCTCTTCGTTGCTGAAGTTTTCGCGGATCCACATGCCGTTTAACCAGCTTAGTTTATCAACGTCAAATACTGGGCCACCGAGAGATACACGCTTCATATCAAAATGTTCAATCATTTCAGCAAGCGTGAACTTTTCACGCTCATCCGGCATTGACCAGCCCATGCGTCCAAGGTAGTTAAGTACCGCTTCAGGTAAGTACCCCATTTCTTTATAGTAATTAATAGAAGTTGGATTTTTACGCTTAGATAGCTTTGACTTATCTGGATTACGTAATAGTGGTAAGTGACCAAGCACCGGCGCTTGCCAACCAAAATCTTCATATAATTTTAGCAACTTTGGCGCAGAGTTGATCCACTCCTCACCACGGAAAATATGGCTAATTTCCATGTGGTGATCATCAACCACATTTGCTAAGAAGTACGTTGGGAAACCATCGGCTTTTAGTAACACTTGCATATCAACGTTTTCCCACGGGATCTCAATTTCACCACGTAAGTAATCGTTAAATTTAAAGGTACCTTCGCTTGGAATATTCATACGTATAACGTAAGGCTTACCGGCAGCTAAGTTGGCTTTAATTTCGTCATCAGTAAGGTTTAAACCACGGCCATCGTATTTAGGACGCAGGCCTTCAGCCATTTGCTCTTCACGCATTTGGTCCAGCTCTTCGCTAGTTGCAAAACAATAAAATGCTTTGCCATCATCAACTAACTGATGTGCATATTTTTTATATAAATCGCTACGCTCTGATTGACGATAAGGACCAAACTCACCACCGACATCAGGACCATGATCCCATTCAAGCCCTAACCAACGAAGACTATCCATAATCGCTTGTTCTGATTCTGAAGTGCTACGTACTTGGTCTGTGTCTTCAATACGAAGTACAAATTCGCCACCTTGCTGCTTAGCAAAACAGTAATTAAATAAGGCGATATAAGCGGTACCAAGATGCGGGTCACCGGTTGGTGACGGCGCAACACGTGTACGAATTGTCATGGTTATGTTCTCTTTCAATGGGCAATAAAATATGCGCTAAATGCTAACACAGCAAATGCGCTTGAAAAATGAATATTAAGCTGCAGCTTTATTTAAGTAAGCAATGATATCGTTTGATTCATATAACCAAGTGACTTGGTTATCTTTTTCGATACGTAGACACGGTACTTTTATTTTTCCGCCTTGTTCGAGCAATTCTTGACGATACTGTTCATTACTTTTCGCGTCGCGCGTTTCAACTTTTAACCCTTCGCGTTTAATTGCACGGCGCACTTTTACGCAGAATGGGCAAGCTTTGAATTGATATAGTTTAAATTGTGCAGTGAGTTGATCAAGCTGAGCTTGCTCTCCCGCAGGACGTTTTTTACTACGTGGTGTAAAAACAAAATCAAAAAATAAGATCAAACTACCTAATAACCAACGAACTAATTTCATCAACTGGGCCCTGTTTACAACAATTTAAGGGCACAGATTTTAGCACAGAATATAAAGCTAAAATAGCATCAAAGAACGCGAATCCATCTCCTAAAAGGTAAAGCAATCCACGTTATTTTAAAAATATAAAGCAAAACTCAATACCGCAGTGAAAAGGCCGGCATCAAAGAATAAAAGCTTGAGTCTTGCTGTATTATTAAACTATTCATTTATATCCTCAATGGATGACTTTAATGTTTTACAATGTAGTAGCTTGATAATCTAAAACAACACCAAATCATCTCGATGGATCACTTCACTACCGCAATCAAAAGCTAGCAACTTTGTAATTTCACTTGAATGACAACCTTTAATCGTATCGGTTTCTGCTTTACTAAAACGTACTAATCCACGGGCCACTAATTGTTGATCGCTGGTGACTAAATCAATCAAATCGCCACGTTCAAACTGCCCGTGCACACCGCGTACGCCTTTGGCTAATAAACTAGCGCCTTGTTGCTGTAAAGCATTTACTGCGCCATCATCAATCACTATTTGGCCACTACTTTTAGGTCCAGCTAACAGCCATTTTTTACGGCCATCTCTTGGCGCTGTTAGCTTTACAAAGCGTGTGCCTGGTAACTGTTCGCTCATACAATTAAGGATCACATTTTTACCAGCACCTTTGGCTATAATCACTTCCACCCCAGCTCGACGAGCAATATCAGCGGCTTGCAATTTCGTTGCCATGCCACCCGTGCCTAGACTAGTTCCACTGCCACCAGCAAGCTGGCGTAACTCATCATCAATATGTGCCACTTCGTCAATTAATTGCGCATTAACATCAGTACGTGGATCACTGGTAAATAAACCTTCTTGGTCGGTTAGTAATAATAATTTGTCGGCATTAGCTAATATAGCGACCAGTGCTGAGAGGTTGTCGTTATCACCTACTTTAATTTCAGCAGTTGCGACCGCATCATTTTCATTAATGATTGGCACCACGTCATAACTTAATAATGCAGTTAAAGTATCGCGGGCATTGAGGTAGCGTTCTCGGTCATCAACGTCAGCGCGAGTCAGTAGCATTTGCCCTACATTGACGCCATATAAAGCAAATAAGCTTTGCCAAATGTGGATAAGCTGACCTTGACCAATCGCGGCAAGCATCTGTTTATCAATCAAAGAACGACCGCAGGGTTTTAATAGTTGCTCTCGGCCAGCAGCCACCGCGCCACTTGATACCAGCACAACTTGATGACCTTGCTTTTTTAATTCACAACATTGGCGAACTAATTCAACCATGTGTGCTTTGTCGAGTTTATCGGTTCCACCAGTGAGTACACTCGTTCCCAGCTTAACCACTATTACCTGTGCCCTTTGCATGCTTTTTACTACACAAAAATATTGAAGGATTTATTTATACCAGTTATCGATTTTTGAACAAGTTAAAAATATTCAATCACGGTGCTGACGTGCTAGGATCGTGTTTTAATTCACTTTAAAGCGACCTTCATGCCAGCCAGTTTATGTTTAATAATCGCCACCTTTTTATGGGGCAGTTCTTTTATCGCGCTAAAATACGCGATCGCCATTTATGACCCTGCACTGGTGATTTTTTTACGCATGTTAACCACCTTAGTCATGGCATTGTGCTTATGGCGTTACGTTATTCGCTTTAAATATCATCAAGGTGACTGGAAATATCTGGTGGGGATGTCGCTGGCTGAGCCCTGTTTGTATTTTTTATTTGAAGGCCATGCGATGGAATATACTTCAGCTTCTCAAGCGGGAGTTATTGTATCGTGCTTACCGATTATCGTAGCACTTTTAGCGTTTTTTATGCTCAAAGAGTACATTAGTAAGGCCATTGTTATTGGTTTCACTTTTTGTATTGGCGGCAGTATCTTATTAACTTTAATGTCGCCAAGCTCAGAGCAGGCTCCCAATCCATTGCTGGGTAACTTTTTGGAGTTAATGGCAATGGTCTGCGCTGCATTTTATACTATTTCAGTTAAACATTTAGTTGCTCGCTACTCACCATTAACCTTAATTGCATTGCAAGGTTTTAGCGGTAGTCTGTTCTTTGCGCCATTTTTACTGTTTATTGATTTACCCAGTGAAAATCAACACGACCTTGGCGCATTATTAAGTATTTTATATTTAGGCTCTTGCGTCACCTTAGGCGGCTATGGTTTGTATAATTACGCAATTAGTAAGGTGTCGGTGCTCACTGCCGCAGCCTATTCAAATTTAATACCGATTTTCACCCTAATATTATCAGCAATTATCTTGGGAGAAGTGCTTTCTCTTAGCCAATGGCTCAGCATTGGCGTGGTATTTGTAGGTGTAATGATAAGTCAGCGTCATCAAGAATTGGTAGTAGACATAGATAACACCGATGCAGGTGATGGCAATTTATCGGCAGAGACTAATAATCGTAATTCAGTCCCGGAGGCTAAAGAATCAAACGGATAACAGGTTAATAAATACAAGCCTTTATGCGCTAAAAAATCGTACTGGGACTGATGAATAACCGCAATCCCACGCACTCGATAGCGATCAATTTGGCCATTTTGCGTTTGTAAGCTAAATTGCTCACCCACATTCACTTTTTGTAAGAAAGCAAAGTGAGTGTCATTATGTCCAGCAATTAACACGCCTGCTTGCTCAGAGCCTAGCTCTGCACTAGCTAAAAAGTGACTCGGGGCAAACGCTAAGTTACGGCCACTGGCTCCTGCTAATATTGTTAAGGTTTGCTTTTGGCTTGGCCAATTCAGTTGTGCAGTTACATAACTATCAGCATAGAACCAGGGTTTAACTTGTTGCTCTGGCGTTGTCAGTGCCACTTGCCAAGCCTGCTCTATAAGGCGTTGTGCCAGCCACGCTTTAGCTTGCATATAACTACCATGACCAAGCAACGCCAAGCCAACAATCAACAATATAGCGCCAATCACTGCTTTCATTTTTTCAGTCTCAACACTGCAAATCCAGCCAACAGCATGCAACCGAGTAAAATATGTAGTCTGCTTTGCCCATCAGTTTGTGGCAAACTCATTGCTAGACCCTGAGGTCGTTGATTAGCCACTTGCACATTCTGCTCAGCAACAGTGCTCGATGGTGTCTGTTCAATCGCTACAAAGGCGGTAAACGGACTAAGTAATTGATGTTCAAGCGCTAGACTCTCAACCTGTGCTTTAACCTGCTCTTGCTCGTTATAAAGTAATAATGATTTAATTTTTTGCCGTGCCCACAACCTTGCAATTCCATGAGCCGGTCGCCCTTGTTGTGTATTTAACTTTATCGACAACGGTCCTTGCGCCGTTTGCCCCGCTAAAGTAACGCCGGCATTATTATCAAGCTTTATAGCAACCATCACCGGCTCTGAAAAGTACAGGTCGGGTAACGGCGATGGCCAATATTCAAGAGCTTGATTTGCCAAATCACTGCTAAGCGCAAGTTGAGTAATTGCAGGATGAGCTAACTTATCAAATAGTTGCTGCATTTTTGGTTGCACGTCACTACTGCTGCCAATATAAGTAAACGTTCCGCGTCCAACATCTGCAGCTCGACGCATAAAGTAACTATTAGGCGCACTACCGATACCAATCGTAAACAAACGACTATCACCTAGTTGCGCACTAATATGTTTAAACAATGCATCTTCATTACTGACACTGCCATCGGTTAAAAATACCACTTGACGCACATACCCTAGATGCTCACGAGCATCTAGTACACCATCTAATGCCCCTTTAATATCAGTGCCGCCATCAGCTTGTAAATTATATACAAAGCGCTCAGCACGGCGTAAATTAAAATCATTAGCCGGCACAGGTTTATCGCTCATAGGCATAATTTGATCGTCAAAGCCGACAATATTAAAGCTGTCGTTACTATCAAGTAACGATAACGCATAATGAAGTGCACTTTTGGCTTGCTCCATTGACTGTCCGTGCATAGAGCCGGAAGTGTCGACTACAAAAATCATTTCTCTTGCTAGACGCTGAGTCTGCGTAAAATGATCATCCGGCGGCAGCAACATTAATAATCCATAACGTTCATCATTACTGAGCTGCTCAGTAAAAAATGCGGCTTGCGCTTGCTCTTTTTGCAGCGGTTTAAACTCCAGTAAAAAATCACGATTCACGGCACGTTGTTCATTTAAAGTAACTTGATACTGACCAAATGCCAGATTTTCGGTATTAATACGATAATATTGAGACTGAATATCCACCAGCTCTAGGCCAACATCAATATTAACCGTTAGCTTAAACTCGCCTTGAACCGAGCCGGTATTTTTAGTGGCCATGTAAATCGGTGCAATCCAACCGGTGGCAGCAATACTCGCTGATGATAACTCATTACTCTGCGAGTCAATCATATCCTCTGCTGTTTCATTTAATACCCCATTAATCGGATGGTAACGCGGCGTTATCG
The DNA here is from genome assembly GCF_014164125.1 of Pseudoalteromonas sp. SG44-8. Lineage (NCBI taxonomy): Bacteria > Pseudomonadati > Pseudomonadota > Gammaproteobacteria > Alteromonadales > Pseudoalteromonadaceae > Pseudoalteromonas > Pseudoalteromonas sp. SG44-8. The sequence continues at coordinate 192,592 of NZ_JACJEQ010000005.1, forward strand.
TGGTTGGAAATCGTAGTGCAAATGTACCACTGCGATAATCAATCACTTCTTGATATTGCAGCTCTATTTGTACTTCTTCGCCAGGGCCGATGTTTGCCACATTAGTGACAAACATGTTTGCACGCTGCTGGCGCACTAAAGCGGCTTGTTTACCCGCTTGTTGCGCCTGTTGAAAGCGCAGCTCGGCTTGTGCTTTTTTATCAATTTCACCTTTGATCACTCGCTCACCAATGTGCATAGTCATAGCATGCACCGCACTTTCATCGGGTAGCGGAAAGACATAGCGTGCATTAACAGCAAACGGGTTTTCATTGCGATAATGTTGAGTTACCAAGACATGGTTTATCAATCCGGTGACTGTCATGGTGGCATCACTTTTTAAGATAACGCCAGGCGCTGCCTTTGCACCATTGCTGTCGAACATAGTTAGTTCTGGCGATGTGCTGGCGTTACTCGCACAGCTAACAAACGCGATGAAGGTAAAAAGGCTTCCCCGTAACCATAAATGGCTACGGGTCAGCACTTTGCTTGGTTTACTCAACATAAAAATCACTCCCTTGGCGGCTACTTGGCAAAATGGCGATTAGTTACTCGCGGTTTGGTTATACGGCTGCGTGCTTGGACGAGTTGTTAACGTTACACGGCGGTCAAACATGTTTTCTTCATAATTATCGCTATCTGCCACAGTTTGTTGCTCACCAAATGCGGTAGTCGTTAAGCGGGTATGGCTAATACCTTGCTTTATTAAGTAGCTTTGTACATTTGCGACTCGCTGTTTTGAAAGCGCTAAGTTAGCGAGCTCATCACCACGTTGATCGGCAAAGCCATTTAAATCCAGCTGCAAGTCTGGCTGGCTTTGTAGTAAATTCACTAGTTGATCAAGTTGGCTGGCAAAGTGCGGGGCAATCTCACTTGAACCGGTTTTAAATTGAATGGTCATTGCCATTAGGTTATGCATTTTGGCTAATGCAAGGCGTTCGTTATTACTCTCAAGCTTATCGAGCTGCTCACTCATTTGCGTATTTTGAGCAAGTACATGCTGGTAATCATCGGTTTTATCTTGCAGCACAACTAAAGCTCGTTGTTGCTCGGCAATTTTATCTTCTGCCACTTCTTGCTCGCCAATCAAGCCTCCGGCAAATGCACCAACAAAGGCACCAATTGGGCCGCCAACAATACCGCCAACAATTGCCCCCGTACTTAAACCTATCACCGTTTCTTTATGAGTTTCTTTTGCTTTAACTGCAACTGTGTCAGCGTGGGCTAAGTTAGGTGCTGCAAAAATAGTAGCGACAGTGCAAGCGATAATCATTTTTTTCATGGTGTAATCCTTTTTTGCTTAATTACTTAATAGTTGGCAACTCATGGGTTGGTAGCTGCCCGATTTGGTATAACGCCATTAAAGCAAGCTCAAGTGGCAACAAAGGGGATCAAAAAAGGCAAACTGCTGAGCAATTGTGGCAAAAAAAAGGCAATTGCTTTTTCGCCAGTGCGAAAGCAAAAAAATTAGGTATAGTGCAACTAGAATATAAGAAGGTGCTGTAAATGAAGAAGATTGCAATTATTGAAGACGAACCCGCGATCCGCGAAAATTACATGGAAATGCTCAGCGCGCAGGGTTATCTGGTCAGCGGCTATAGCAACCGTCAAAGTGCAGAGCATGCTTTTAATGACGCACTACCAGACTTAGCGATTGTCGATATTGGTTTAGGTCATGAAATTGATGGCGGTTTCTTACTATGCCAAACTCTGCGTTCGCTTTCTAAAACCTTGCCGATTATTTTTTTAACCGCCCGCGACAGCGAAATAGATACTGTGTGTGGCCTACGCATGGGCGCTGATGACTATCTCACTAAAGATATCAGCATGGCGCATTTGGCGGCTCGTATCGGTGCACTGTTTCGACGTATGGAAGCACTCGAGCAACCCGCTGATCAAAATGCTTTACTCAATCGCGGCCTGCTCACGCTTGATACTAAACGCATGCAAGTATTTTGGCAGCAGCAAATAGTCGATTTAACCGTAACTGAATTTTGGATGCTGCATTCACTGGCACAGCGCCCTGGGCATGTAAAAAGCCGTAACGAACTAATGAGTGATGCAAAGATTTACGTTGATGACAGCACTATCACTTCTCATGTTAAACGTATTCGCAAAAAATTTATCGCTTTAGATACTGACTTTGATTGTATAGATACCGTGTACGGTATGGGTTATCGCTGGGAGCAAGTGTAATGCTGCGTTTTGGTTTGCGCAGTAAATTTATATTGCTGTCGTGTTTTTTATTTTTACTGCCTTGGCTTGGCTATGAATACGTGTGGGAAATGGAAAAATTTCTGCGCCAAGGTCAAGAAAAAACCTTAGTCGGCACTACTCGAGCACTCGCCACGGCCCTGCATGAGCGCCCAGCATTATTTGACTCGCAAACCAATTTTTTAGATCAGGTTATAAAAGGCCGTGATCTCTACGCCTATAACCTTAGTAACCCCATTCAACTTGATGGCAAACTGTCGGACTGGCAGCCTTATCAAAGTCTTTTTTGGCATTACGACGAGCGCTATTTACAAACTAATAAACCAGACCATCAGCTTGAGGACTTATCGTTTGAGCATATGGTTGGTAAATATGAAAACTTTTTATATGCAGTATTTAAAGTTACCGATGACTCGGTGGTTTATCGCGCTAAAAACACCCTAAGTTTAACCCGTAATGATCACTTACAGATCATGTTAAAAACCCCACAAGGGGAATTTAAGCACTATATTGTTGCCGCTCGCCAAGATGGCTGGATCAACGCATTTGACGCACAAAGCAAAACCCCAATAACAAAAATTCAAGGCTATTTTGTCAGTACAGAGACTGGCTACAACATAGAGTTGCGGTTTCCGCTAACGATGCTTGGCAATAAGCTCGGCTTTGCAATTGAAGATTGGGATCAAGGCAAGCCTGAGCCACAGACTATGTCGACTTCAAACTTACAAAACCCCAATGATATTGGCTCAGTGCTGGTGCCCTCCCCTGAAATAAATCGTATATTAAAAGGTATGGGTCACAGCGGCAGCCGAATTTGGGTGGTTGATAATCATCACCGCGTGTTAGCGCAGTCGGGATCAATTCATCATGCCGACGGCGTTTGGGCTGATGGGCTTAACGACCAGCCAGCAAAAACCTGGTGGCAACGATTTGAGAAAAACTACTTACATCTACTTTACTATAAAGTACTTACCCGCCCTGAAAATGAATTTTTAGATACATTGCACGATGTCGCAGCGATGCAAGGCACACATATAGGTAAAGCACTCAGTGGCACACCAGCATCGTCTTGGCGACTCACTCCAGATAACAAAGCGGTTATTTTATCAGCCGCATATCCTATTTGGATCCAAGATAAGGTCATTGGTGCTGTAGTGGCCGAAGAGACTACCAATGGTGTTCGCACATTACGCAACAAATCGTTAGAGAAACTATTTAATGTGATTTTAGCAGTGATGCTAATAGGCACAGTAACGTTATTCTTTTTTGCATCAAGGATCTCCAGTCGTATTCGTCGCTTAAGAGATACCGCAGAGCAAGCCATTGATGCTCAAGGGCGAGTAACTGGCACTATTAATTACAGCGATTCAAACGATGAAATTGGCGATTTATCTCGCAGTTTTGCAAATATTGTAAGTCGCTTAGGTGGTTACACTAACTATTTAGAAACCATGTCGTCGCGATTATCTCACGAACTCAGAACACCCGTTGCGGTCGTACGTAGTTCCCTTGAAAACTTACAAATGCAGCCACAAAGTGAGCTGAGCCAAAAATACCTTGATCGTGCCAGTGAAGGGGTCGAGCGTTTAGGTAAAATAATCACCACCATGAGCGAAGCAACTCGCCTTGAGCAAAGTATTCAAAGCGCTGAAGCTGAACCATTTGATTTGCGAAATGTGATCAATGGCTGTATGCAAGGCTACCAGCTAACCTATGCACAGCAACAATTTAGCCTTAATATTTGTCCGCAACCATTACTACTTAGCGGCGCGCCTGAGTTTATTGCTCAGTTGCTAGATAAACTAATCAATAATGCCTTAGAGTTTAGTGTTGAAGATAGCGCTATAAGTGTCAGCCTTGATCAACATGATAATGAAGCCCTGTTATGTGTCAGTAATCTAGGTCCACTTTTACCCGAGGGATTAACAGAGCATATTTTTGATTCGATGGTGTCGGTACGTAGTCAACAACTGCAGCAGCAACCACACTTGGGTTTAGGGCTTTATATAGTACGTTTAGTGTGTGAATACCATAAAGGCACAGTTAGCGCGGCTAATAATCAACAAGCTGATGGTGTGACTTTTACCGTTCGACTGCCTATTAATAATAATTAAGGATTACATTTATACACATTTTGTACGGTTAATGTTCACTTACAATTCAGTCGCGCAGACATATGCTTACTACTTAACTAAGTTGATAAGATAGGAGGCAATATGCAAGCGATACTGAAACGTGAAGAAATTGATTTTATTTTTGATTTATACAGCTATGAAGATAGTGATGAGTTAAACAGTAGCGAACCTAACTCTGATACTGAAAAACATGACATAACGCAATCAAAAGTAATTTATCAGCCTAGTTGTTTGACCTAAAAGCGGTTTGCTCATTACAATGGCGCACCTTGTAAAAGTACTGCCTAATAATGAAAACTCATTCTGCTAAAAAAGAACTTATTTTATTACCGATCTTACTAATTGTTATTTTACTGTGTATTGCTGGGCATTTTTTACTACAAGCCAGCTTCCAAGATAGCAATGTTACCGAGTATATGCTTGCTGCATTACCTTTTGCTATGTTTGGCTTAGTGATTATCGCTTTTAAAATTGCCAGTAACAGTGAAGACAAAGAGCGTGCAGAACAAAGTGATAACGGCTAACGCTTGCACCACACACACTCTTGATTATTTATAATATATGGTAACCAAACCAATCGGGCTTAATCGCTTGAGATTGCTCACTCGGGGTTAGCTTGATATGTAATTGACTGTCGAGCAAGTCAATTGCAAAGCAATCATCTACATCATGTAAGTCATCTTTATGAATATGACTTAAACCTGCTAGTAAATCCTCTTTTGCTCTTTGTTTAGCTTCGTCGCTACTACTAGCTACATATAACGCAAAGTCATGCTGCTCAGCTAAGCTATCAGCACGATACGCTCCTAAATTTACAAAGTATAACTGCTGCGATTGGGCCACGGGTTCATCAACCACGGTTACTGCAAAGCCATCAATGTGATTTACCGCCATATAGCTGTCCATGTGCACGCTACTTTTATCACCGACCCACTGCGCTTTTAATTTTGAGTAAGTTTGTTCTATCGATTCCCCAACAACAAAACGAACATCATGCATTTCAATATGGCAGCCCTGAATACGCCCACCTAAATACACCATAAATAACTGCATTTTCTCTCCTAACAAATAGTATCAACGTCAATGTTGTGTTTTTTAATCAATTTATAAAAATCTGAGCGATTTCGCTTAGCTAGTTTTGCCCCTTCAGCCACGTTACCGCCAGCCATCTTTAAAGCATTAATCACATAATCACGCTCAAATTCTTTTTTAGCATCGTTAAGTGAAAGCGGCTCAACATTGCTGGTATTACTATTAAGCGCACTTTCAACCAGCTGTGCTGATATTACTTCACCTGGGGTAAGTGCGACAACCTGCTCTACTACATTTTGTAACTGGCGAATATTACCCGGCCAATCGTGACGTACTAATGCATGCATTGCATCATTGGCGAAACGCTTTTCTTTTTGATCCATACGTTTAGCAATGGTAGCGCTAAAATACTGCGCTAATAAACTAACGTCTTCTCTGCGCTCACACAGTGGTGGTAATTTAAGATTCACAACATTTAAGCGATAGTATAAATCTTCGCGAAATTGCTGATTAGCAATCGCATCAGGCAAGTTTTTATGAGTTGCTGATACAATCCGCACATCAATTGGAATTTCTTCTTCAAAGCCCACAGGGCGAATAGTTTTTTCTTGTAATACGCGCAGTAACTTAACTTGTAAATTAAGTGGCATATCACCAATTTCATCTAAAAATAAAGTACCGCCTTGCGCTTGCTGAAATAACCCTTGGTGGTCTTTAATCGCGCCCGTAAAAGCCCCTTTTTTGTGACCGAATAGTTCTGATTCGAGTAATTCACCCGGTACCGCACCACAGTTTATTGCGACAAACGGACCTTCACTAACATGGCTATGTTGATGAATAGCATTAGCTAGTAACTCTTTACCTGTACCACTGGCCCCCGAGATCAACACATTGACCTGAGTCGGACCTAATAATTTAACTTGCTCAAGTAAATGCAGCATAGCACCACTGCGGGTCACGATATTGCTGTTTGATGCGCTTTCATCGGCACTGAGACCATGAATTTCAATCGCTTTTGCTAAACTATCAAATAACTCATCTTTATCTACCGGTTTAGTAATAAAGGCAAAAATACCTTGCTTCGTCGCTTCAACAGCATCAGGAATAGACCCATGAGCTGTCATCATCAACACTGGCAGCGCTGGGTAGCGATTTTGTAACTGACGGTGTAATGCCATACCATCCATTTCATCCATGCGTAAGTCTGTAACCACAGCATCAAACACATAATTTTTTAATAACTGTAGCGCAGCAATACCACTTTCGCAGGTAGTCACTTGATAGCCTTTAGATTCTATGCGAATAGCCAATAGTTTTAATAAACTTGCATCATCATCGACCAGTAAAATTCGCGCGCCTTGGTTTTGCTCTGTTGACATAATTACTGCTCCTTAGTTTCTTCGCGTAGTAATAGTTGCTGCTCGATGGCTGCCAGTGATGACAGGGTTTCTTGCATTTTATTATTCAGCGCTTGCTGCTGTTTTTTAGCGTTGATCTGCTGTTTTATTTGTTGTTTTTGCAGCCATAAATACTGTTTTATATCATCTGGCCAATAATAAGCTTGATCCAGTTTTAGCAGCTGCGTTAATACTTTTTCCGGTGCTAATACATTATTTTTACAACTAAAATCAAAATAATTCTGAAGCTCTTTAGCACCAATATAAACCGTTTTACTCGCTGCCACTTGAAAACCACCGCACGACTTTGCATGCCAACCAATGACCGTTTCGGCAGGTGCATACATAGGATCGGTTTTCGGCCTAGGTTTCGGATTCGGTAAACTATCCCCTTGTGGTGTAGTCACCTTACCCGGCTGTTCAGCTTCAGGGTTGCTTTTATTTACTGGCTGCTCAGTTAACTCACACCCTGCGAGCCCTAAGGTTGTGATGCAAACCACTAAAATGGCATTTAAACGCACGCCCATGCTAATTAACTCCTTGGTTTTTATTGGTTGGAGGGATGATTGGGATTTGAATTATAAAACGACAGCCTTGTGGCTCATTATGCTCAACGTGTAAAGTACCCATCAATTGCTCAACAGACTCTTTTACAATGGTAAGCCCTAAGCCACTACCTTGAGCGGTTACATCTTTAGCATTCTTACCTTGATAAAAGGCACTGAATATATGTGATTTCTCTTGCTCTTTAATACCGGTGCCTTGATCGCTAACGCTCATAGTCAAAGTACGACCAGCTAATGACAGAGCAATATTGACCGCCTGTCCTGCTGGTGAAAACTTTAAGCCATTAGAGATCAACTGAATTAAGATCATTTCAACAAGCTCTGCAGCAATTTCCAGTGGTTGCTCGGGTAACTCACAATGCCAACATAAGCTTTGCTTACGCGCCACTAAACGATGTTCAAAATGGCTGTTTATCTTGGTTATTAATTGCGAGAATTCCAGCTCACTTAAGTCTTCTTTGCTGCTGCGAATCGCATTGTAACTAAGTAAACTATCGATCATAGCGCGCAAACGCACCATGCTCTGGGTAATTAACGCCAACACCGCTTGCTGCTCTTTGTTAATTGGCCCAACGATTTCATCGGCAAGTAAGTCAGTGCCCTCAACCATTGACGCTAATGGAGTTTTCAATTCATGGGTAACATGGCGTAAAAAAGTATCTTTTTGTTGCTCTAATTGATGCAACTGCTCTTGCACCCATTGTAATTTATTTCCTAGTTCAACCAACTCAGCAGAGCCTTGTACAGCTATTTTTTGTTGCCAATGACCTTGCCCAAGCTTATCAATAACCGACGTTAATCCTTTTAAGCGACCACTTATACGCCATAAAAAACCACCACCTACTAGTAAAGTTAATGGGATAAGTGCTATTAACCAATTGATAAATGAGCTTTGCAAAGCTTTTAACTGTTGCTGATTTTTAGTTATTTGCAGCTCATTTTGATCTCTTAGCCACACCGTTTGACGCGCAATTAATTCACTCACAGGAATAAACAATTGCGCATCTTGTTGTCCTTCAGTAACGAGTTGAGTATGCGCTAATTGCAATACCTGTGCGAGTTGCTGCCATTGCTTAATATACTCCCCCGTAGAACTTATAAAAGTTAGTTCATCAATGCTTTGTAGTGATGATTGCCACTTATCAACAATCAATTCATCGAGTGATTCGCTTTTCAGCACCCAGTTTTGTCGCGTTGCGCGCTCTAAGCTATTGAGGTCTTGCTTAAGATTATTAAATGACTTGGTAATTTGATAATTTTCACTGACGATTTGTTGAGTTACTGCTAGCTGTTTATTCAGCGCATTTAAAAATACAATCACTACCAGTGATAATGGCAGCAGCGATAACAAAGTACTAAACAAAAACTGGCCTATTAAATTGGGTCGCCAACTAAGTAATGCACTGTACTTTTTAGCGAATGAGGCCACTATCGCCACTCCTTTAGTTAAAAGTCTGATTATGGAAGGTGTTACTTATACACTAGCTGAATCAATAAAAATAATGAATAAGGCGAACTGTGTAGCGCTATATAAAGCGACTGATGCTAAATTGAAACAACTTAACCAACTGTTTTTTAAAAACTTAATCAATACCCGTTAAAAGTTGTTGCAAAAAAGACACACTGCTCGGTCATTTTTTCCCACTTATTATCATGCAAAAAAATTAAACCACTGATATTTATACAATAAAAACAATTGGCATCGTTCTTGTAATATCCGTATCAACGACTGTTTATAAGGAAATAATATGAAAATATTAACACCGCTGTGCTTATGCATCAGCCTACTGCTTAGCTTTAACAGCTTTGCCATTGATGTCGAGGCCACCTTCGCAGAACTTGATAAAGACAGTAATGGCACATTGAGTGAAGCAGAAGCATCTGAAGATGCGGTATTACACGAAAGTTTTGAGCAAATTGACAAAGATCAAAATGGTCAAATTTCATTTGCTGAGTTTAAACAATTTTTGCAATAAATTTCCCAGAGGAAACACTGCTATGAAACAACTTATCACCGCTTTTTCACTGATGTTTTTAGTCATTAGCGCCACTGTTTTAGCATCACAATTAAACGTTAAGTTTGCGCAATTAGATACCGACTCTGACGGACAAATTTCATTGCTTGAAGCCAAGCAAAACAACACGCTATTAAAGCAGTTTACTGATCTTGATGATAATAACGACGAGCAATTATCTGAGCAAGAGTTCGCAAAGTTTAAATTTTAAAAGGCTTTAAAGTATTTGCCATAATCCCGGAGGGAATGTGTAAACGGATTTAATGTTGGGATTTAAATTATGGCAAATGCTTTATTCTTTTTATTGGTAGGATGTAAATAATGAAAAGCATATTAATAATATTAAGTGTGTCGCTAGCCACCAGTTTTAGCGCAATGGCACTGGATGTAAAACAACGTTTTGATCATTTAGATAGCAATAAAGATGGCTATTTAACGCATAATGAGCTTGAACCACAACCACAATTGTTGAGTAACTTTCAACGCTGGGACAAAAACCAAGACAATAAAATTTCCCTATCTGAATTTAAGCGTTTTTTAACTAATAACCTAGATTAACGAGTTTCCCCAATGAAATTTTGTACACAACTGGGACTAAGTTGGTTATTTGTCAGTAGCTGTTGCAGTTTTGCAACAACTGATAATATAGCAGAACAATTCAAAAACTTAGACCGCGATAACGACGGTCTTATCACGCGTTCAGAGTCAGCAAAAGATCCTGCCCTGTGGTCTCGTTTTAAAAACTATGACCGCGATAAAGATGGTAGATTATCACTGTCTGAATTTACTCTATATGCAAATAAATGAATAGCTAATTCATCAGCATAGTTGAAATGCACAACGATAAATAATTTATTATATTTAATTTGCAGACTCAGTATTCTCTGTTACTGTTTAACTAACAAAAGCAGAAAAAGAATTCTAACAATGAAATGCTTACTCGCCTGTTTAATCACTTTATCTTTACCTGTGCTAGCTGATACCACGGTGATCTACAATGCTAATGGTTACACTCCAACTTACAGTGGCCAATTACAGCAATTTTCTACACTGGTTATTAAAGATAGCAAAGTAGTAAAAGTAGGAGACGATAAACTAAAAGCGAGTTTCCCTAATGCTGCAGTATTTGATGCCGAGCAACAAACCTTATTACCTGGTTTAATTGACGCCCACGGTCATGTGATTGGACTTGGTAATAATTTAGCGCAACTCGATTTACGTGGCAGTACGTCGATTGCAGAAATACAAAAAAAGCTTGCTGTATTTGCTAAAAATAACCGGGGCTGGATTATTGGCCGCGGTTGGAATCAAGAACTGTGGCCTAATAAGCAATTTCCTACTGCTGCTGACTTAGATAAAGTTGTCAAAGATGTTCCGGTGGTGCTTTCTCGTGTCGATAGCCACGCGATTTGGGTTAATAGCAAAGCGATGGAGTTAGCCAAATTAACACCCACAGTACAGTCACCAGCAGGTGGTGAAATTATTCGCAACCAAGCAGGTCAACCTAGCGGTATTTTTGTCGATAAGGCCGAAAGTTTAATTACTGCACATATTCCTACGCCATCTGATCAAGACGTAAATAATACCTTAAATCAAGCTGGTCAACATCTGCTCAGCTTAGGTATAACCTCAACCCACGATGCTGGGATTGATAAACAAACATGGCAAGTTTACAAGCAAAGAGCTGAACAAGGCACCTTACCGCTGCGCATTGTTGCAATGCTAAGTGCAACAGATCCGTCCCTTGAAGATATGCTCAGAGCCGGTCGCTATAAAGATCTTAACGATTTCATGTCTATTCGTAGTGTAAAAATATATGCTGATGGTGCGTTAGGAAGCCGTGGCGCCGCACTACTGGCCGATTATGCAGATAGAAAGAATCACCAAGGTTTAATGCTCGAAACTCAACAAAAATTAGAGCAGCTGTACACATTGAGCTTTAACCATGGTTTTAGCGCCAATACCCATGCCATCGGTGATAAAGCAAATCATATTGTGTTAGATGCCTATCAAAATGTATTTAAAAAAACCGGCGGGATTTTACTACGTAACCGTATAGAGCACGCACAGATAGTTGATCCAGCAGATATTCCTCGCTTCAAAGCACTTAAAATCATTCCATCAATGCAACCGGTGCATGCAACTTCTGATATGCATATGGCAGAGCAGCGCCTTAGCGATACACAATTACAAGGTGCATATGCATGGCAAACGTTTTTAAAGCAAGGCTCAGTAGTAGCTGCAGGCTCAGATTATCCAGTTGAACTGGCCAACCCCTTTGACGGTTTGTATTCAGCAATTACTCGCCAAGATCACAATCAATTACCCGCTAATGGCTGGCGAGTCACTGAAGCACTGAGCAGAGAAGATGCACTCAGAGCATTCACGTTAGGTGCTGCGTATGCCGCACATCAAGAATTTAAATTAGGTAGTTTAGAGCAAGGAAAGTGGGCTGACTTTATTTTAATCGACAAAGACTATTTTAAAGTGCCAGTACAAGAAATTTTTACCATTGTCGTAAATCAAACATGGATTGGCGGTGAATTACGCTACCAAAAAGCGCAAATTGATAACCAGAGTAAGGCTCAATAAACCACGCTATTATTGCGGTTTTTGTTGTTGACGTTTGAGCTTAATTAAATGATAAATATTTACGAAGGTTAGCAAACCATTGGTGATAGCCACAGGCCATGCAGCAATCGCAATACCGTAGGCTGTGAAAGCAATACAACCGGCAAGATTAAACCAACGAAGTTTGCTCACATCACTCATAGTTAAAGAGGCAATAAGTAAAGCTGAGGCAAAATACCCCAAATATTCCCAACTCATTTGTTCTCTCCGGTACTTTAGGTTAGCATTGCAAATGTTGTAGTTTAGGCAAAGTTATTCCACAATATAGCAATAGTATAAAAAAGCTAACTTACTAAAAACCCAAAGCTGCTAAAAGCACACTTTAATAATCATTACACGGGATATCAGGTATTAAGCTTAATTAACCGAGTTAACTAAGCTAGTAAGTTAGCGTAAATTCTTAGAATCTTAATGCTAACGTCATTAAGATGTAATAAATAGGACAATTGTCCGAAGGGCATTGTTGATGTTTCAATATCATTTTTCTAGTTATCTCGTCGACCAGCTACTAACCTTTGCTGGCAGCCGTTATCAACAATCTAAAAAAGAAGTACTGATCCACCAAGATCAACCTCTTACAAAATTAGTGTTAGTCAGAAGCGGCACCGTATCGTTTAGTTATGATGTCGGTAATGGCCGCCGCTTACTGCTGGGCCAACTTGATTGCAACAACACCTTAATTGGTGAAATTGAAGCGCTAAACAATAACCCCTGCATTTATACAGTTACCTGCTTCAGTGACGTTAGCTACAACCTAATAGAACTAAAGCACTGGCGTGCCCTGTTACTTGAAAAGCCAGAGCTGAGTTTATACACAGCACAAACTATTGCCGCTAAGTTTCAAGAAAACCAAAAAATTAATTTAGATAAACTATTGTTGCCATTGGGTTACAATATCGCCAAAGACTGTTTATTACGTGCCGAAAATAATAACCCAACCCTGCTGCGCGCATACCCAACGGTAAATGCTGAAGCTGAGCGTTTTGCCACCACAGAGCGAGCCTATCGCCGCGTAGTATCGGAACTGGTAGAAAGAGGTTTAGTTGCACGCTCAAATGATGGACTCAAAGCGGTTGATTTAGATAAACTTAGCGATTACGTGGATAGTTTTTCGCAGCTATAGTTGCTAATTTAAGTAATTTAGCATTACTGCAATATCTTCTGATTATAAAAGATAAAAAGGCCTAGGGGCGATTAACTCTTTGTTACTTACATGGATGTAAGTAAGGGGCGTGAGCAGGACGCGGAAGCTTTGCTCGATTTTTACTTAGCCCACTAGGTTACAAATCTCGCGCCGCGATTAAATCGCCCCTAGATTGAACAAATTTCAATCCACAAAGGTCAACAGACCCTAATTAAGGCCTTTTTTATTTTTACTCAATAGATTTATTTTGCTAATAAAATATCGTGTATTTTTACTAAATCTGTTTTACCAGCGATGATCTCATCAGGTGTTAAACCCGATAGTTCATGCGGGAATACTAACCACTCTTCTGATTCATGAATGTAGTAGTCAGGCTTCATATCAACTTTAGAATTTTTTGGTTTGTAATACGGGCATGCAATGCGGATATCTTTAGGTAAGTTTAAACGCATCAATTCCGAAAGCTTTTCTTTCAGCGCAAAAATACTACGCCCTGAATCAAATACATCATCAACAATCAATAACGAGTCACCTGCGTTAGCATTTTCAATAATGTAGTGTAGGCCATGTACTTTAATTTCTTTAGATTGCTTATTAATACCGTAATACGATGAAGTTCGCACCGCGATATGATCTGTCTCTATGCCCTTATAATCATAATACTCTTGCACTGCAATCCCAATTGGGGCACCCCCACGCCAAATACCAATAATAAAATCAGGACGAAAACCATCTTGGTATACTTGCGCCGCAACGCGAAATGAATCTTCAAGCAATTGTTGCGCTGTGATGTAGCACTTATCTGACATAATTAGAATTCCCAGTGTGAGTTGATCATTCAAGTATAGTTTATGAATACGACTTAAATAAAAGCAGCGCTTTTAATATAAGAAATATAACTTCAAACCTTAATCACTTGAAATGCAAAAGTGGGGCGAGATTTTAGCGCAAATAAACTAAAAAAGCTTGTTTCTGTTTGTAATTACATTTTTATAGCCAACAAAAAAGCGCCTAAAACGGCGCTTTTTTAAACATATTTAAGATTACGCTTTTTCTAGTAAAGTACGTGCAACCGTGCGCATCCCGACTGTTGTCGCGCCCGCAGCCCATTGACTCGTGCTACCCATATTAAACGCTGCCGCTAAATCCATATGCACCCAGCCTTTGCCGTCGTTTGGTACAAAACGTGACAAGAAACCAGCAGCATTTGATGCGCCACCATAACCACCGCCTTTTTGGGCACGGCTGTTAGCTGTATCAGCGTATGGTGAAGGACAGTTTTGTTGATGCCACTTTTCAAGTGGAAGTGGCCACGCGCCTTCCATTTCTTGCCCAGCAAAGCCTTCAACTTCACGTACAAACTCTTTATCAAGTCCAAATAAGGCATTGTACTCTTGACCAACAGCAACTAGCGCAGCGCCTGTTAGTGTCGCCGCATCAATAATTAAAGGTGCACCTGTTTCAGCTGCAGCCATTAAGCCATCAGCAAGTACTAAGCGTCCTTCAGCGTCAGTGTTAACAATCTCAACTGTCGTGCCGTTTTTATAGGTAAGGATATCACCCAGCTTATATGCATGGCCTGAAATAAGGTTCTCAGCACAGCATAAAAACAGTTTAATACGTTTATTAATACCGCGACTAATAGCCAATGCCAAACCTGCGGTAACCGTTGCAGCACCGCCCATGTCGCACTTCATACCTAACATACCTTCGCTGGCTTTAATTGAATAACCGCCAGAGTCAAAAGTAATCCCCTTACCAACAAGCGCTGCATCTACAGGCGCATTTTCATCGCCAGTTGGATTGTAATCAAGTGCAAGTAATACAGGCGGGCGCTCACTACCGCGACCAACAGCATGGATACCAATCCACTGCTGCTCAAGTAGCGCATCACCTTTGATGATTTGATAGCTCACGTGTTCAGGAGCTAGTGATTGAATAAATTCAGCAGCTTTACCAGCTAAACTTTCAGGGAAGATATAATCCGCCGTGCCATTGATCATTTCACGCGCCCAAGTAGCAGAACGAAGTAATGAAGCAAGCTCTTGGCTATCTGTTTTAGCATTTTCAGCAAATTCAACACCGTGTAATGACTTAGGCGATACAAACCCTTGATAAAAAGCCCACTGTGTTTCTGTACACCAGCAATCACCAGCTAGCACGACATTTTTAACGCCTTGATTGGCAATACTGCGCGCGGCTTTTTGTACATTTACTAATGTTTCTTGTTCAGATAAATGAACCGTTGCACCGTGCTCATTAAAAGATAACGTGGCGGTTTCGCCCCAATGCGATGCAGCACCCTGCTCGCTTAATTGAACAACAAATTTTTCAGACATGTTAGAATACTCTTTGCGCTAAAATAGTGACAATGAGTTTACTATAGCCACAACAACTTCCCAACTGCTTGAGACCAAATAACTAAAATAATGAAATATACAACGCCACTCCAACACGCTACTTTAATCAAACGCTACAAACGTTTTTTAGCCGATTTACGCCTTAGCGATGGCTCAGAGTTTACCGCCCATTGTGCCAACACAGGTAAAATGACTGGTTGCGCGGAGCCTGACTTTGCAGCCTTTTATTCCACCAGTAGCAATCAAAAAAGAAAATATCCTCATTCATTAGAATTGACGCAAAACCAGTTTGGCCATCTGATCTGTGTAAATACGGCAATCGCGAATAAAATCGTTGCAGAAGCACTTCATGCAGCGCTAATCAGCGAGCTTAACGGCTACACTAAAATACAGCCAGAGGTTAAATATGGTGATGAAAATAGCCGTATCGATTTTTTACTTACAGCTCCCCAACGCCCAGACTGCTATGTAGAAGTAAAATCTGTCACTTTACTCAGTCAAAATGCCCCACAAAGTGGCCAAGGTTACTTCCCTGATGCCGAAACTCTTCGCGGTCAAAAGCATATTCGTGAATTAATTGAAATGGTTGCACAAGGCCATCGTGCAGTGCTGCTGTTTGCAGTATTACATCAAGGGATTAAGCAAGTTAGTGCGGCGCGCCATATTGACGAAAAGTACGCCCAACTAGTTGATTTGGCAATTACTAAAGGTGTAGAAGTACTTGCTTATAAAGCAGATATTTCGAGCGCTGAAATTACACTAATAGAAAAGCTCACTTTTAATTAAAAGCGACTTGTTTTTAAGGTTTTCGCCCATATAACAAGGCAAGTTTTTAAGCACTTATCTATAAGTAATGGGTGTAAAAACCACTTATCGTACCTTTTTTAATTTTATTGATGCGGTTTAAGTAGGACTAATTAATGAAAAATAAATTTGCCTAGGCCATAGGATTCTGTTATTTATAGCCGCCGGCTCATGCTGGGCATTATATTAAGGATTTAGGAGAAAGTTATGCCAGACCAAAAAAAATTAGGGTTATTGGCTCAGGCCGGATTAGAACCATACCAGGAAAAGCCGGGCGAAGAGTATATGAATGATGCACAACGCACTCATTTCAAAACTATTTTGGAAGCATGGCGCAACGATTTACGCAATGAAGTTGACCGAACTAAATCGCATATGCAAGACGAAGCTGCTAACTTCCCTGATCCAGTTGACCGCGCAGCACAAGAAGAAGAGTTCTCTTTAGAACTTCGTACTCGTGACCGTGAACGTAAACTGATCAAAAAAATTGAAAAAACGATCCAATTAATCAAAGAAGATGATTTTGGTTTTTGCGATTCGTGCGGGATTGAAATTGGTATCCGCCGTTTAGAAGCACGTCCTACAGCTGACTTGTGTGTAGACTGTAAAACGCTTGCGGAAATCAAAGAAAAACAATCTGGACGTGGTTAATTACTAGTAATTAATCAATGTCTACCACAGCCGTTACTGCGCCTATGCGCAACTATCGCGGTCGCTTTGCGCCGTCACCTTCTGGACCACTTCATTTTGGTTCTCTTGTGGCGGCTGTGGGCAGCTACCTTGACGCGAAAAGCAACCAAGGCACTTGGTTAGTCCGTATTGAAGATATCGACACAACACGTGTTGTAGACGGCGCCGCTAAAGATATTCTCAATACCTTAGAAGCCTATGGTTTGTACTGGGATGAAGACGTAGTCTATCAAACTCAACGCCATGACTTGTATGCGCATACCATTAATAATCTAAATAACCAGCACCTAATTTATGCTTGCCACTGCTCGCGCAAAGAAATTAAAGCGCTTGGCGGTATTTATCAAGGCCATTGTCGTCATTTAAAGCATAGTCAGAACAGCAGCGCACTGCGGTTAATTCAGCAACATGCTACATGCCAATACCATGATCTCATTCAAGGTGAGATAAATGTAGCTCATGATCTCGCCCACGAAGATTACTTAATAAAGCGCAGTGATGGGCTATTTGCTTATCAACTAGTGGTGGTCGCAGACGATATTGCCCAAGGTATCACTCATGTCGTACGCGGCGCAGACTTGCTTGAACCAACCGCACGCCAATTGAGTTTATTTAAACAATTAGCTGCCACGGCCCCCCATTACGCACATTTACCATTAGCAGTCGCTAAACCTGGGTTTAAATTATCAAAACAAAACTATGCCCCAGCTATTAGCAAAAGTAACCCCAAACCGGCTTTGCTGAGTGCATTCGAATTTTTAGGGTTGGCGCCCAAAGATGAATTACTTGAACTAAATATCGAGCAAATGCTAGCTTGGGGAGTCGACAATTACAGCTTGCAAAACGTCCCTAAAATGACACAAATTCAAATTTCGCAAAACCCGCACAGTCATACAACCGCCTTTACGCATTTAAACAAATAAAAATTCACTAAAAAGGGCTAATTTTAAGGCCTTCAACTTAATTTTTAAGCTGTGCTGGTATATGATAGCCCACCTTAAATGTGCAATTCATTTAATTAATACCAATTGCGTTAAGGTTGTACACTATTATAGCAACAGTCAAGTAGCTCAATAACAGGATAATAATTTCCAGCATCGTTATGCTAGAAAATTTTAACCCTAGCAATGACTGTTTAACTGACTAGAATGAACAAGACTCTAATACCATAGGTATTACCAAGTAAACGCAACACATGTGCAGTTAATAGCAAAGTGAAGCTATACTTGGTTTGATTTTGATGGCGTCCATCAAATAACCGAATTCTGTAGGAGACAGATTATTATTTCCAAGCTTTTTCAATTTTGTCGGCAAATTATTGGCCCAACCGCCTCTGTAACAGCCGAACATACTCAAGTCTCTGCGCAGCCTTTAATAGTTGGACGCAATGAGCATGGTATTTCTCGCAAACAATTTAGCCCAAATGCAATCAAGGTATTATATCGCCTGAAAGACGGAGGCTTTGATGCCTACCTTGTTGGTGGTTGCATTCGTGATATTTTGTTAGGTCAACAACCAAAAGATTTTGATGTGGTCACCAATGCCACTCCTGATCAGGTTAAAAAGCTATTTCGTAATTGCCGCTTAATTGGCCGTCGCTTTCGTTTAGCACACATTGTTTTTGGTCGTGAAATAATCGAAGTGGCCACCATGCGTGGTCATCACGAAGCGCCTGAAGATAAAAACCAAATTAGCCAATCGAGTGACCAAGGACAACTGCTGCGCGATAATGTTTTTGGTAGTATTGAAGAAGATGCTGAACGCCGCGATTTTTCAATCAATGCGTTATATTATTCAATTAATGATTTTTCAATCCATGATTATGCTAATGGCTTAGCAGCTATTAACGCTCGACAAATCGAGATGATTGGTGATCCAGCAACCCGTTACCGCGAAGATCCTGTACGTATGCTGCGCGCAGTTCGCTTTGCAACCAAACTCGATATGTCGATTGCACCGGCAACAGAGCAACCATTAAATGAATTAGCAAGCCTGTTAGATAATATACCTGCAGCGCGGTTATTTGAAGAAACACTGAAACTGTTTTTAAATGGCAAGGCCGAAGCAAACTTTTTAATGCTACGTAAATATGGCCTTTTCAAATCATTATTTCCAGCCCTTGATAGTATTTTAGATAGTAATCCTGATGGCTTAGAATTCGCTTTAATTCAACAGATGTTCCGTAATACAGATGAGCGTATTAATGCGGAGAAAAAAGTAACTCCAGCATTTATTTTTGCTGCATTGTTATGGTTCCCATTATTGCAGATCACTAAAGCACTGCAAGAACAAGAGCAACTATCTGAATACGATGCTTTCGCTCAAGGTATGAACAAAGTACTCAGTGATAATGCCCAACATATCGCCGTACCAAAACGCTTTACCCTTGGCGCTCGTGATATCTGGCATATTCAACACCGCTTAGATAAACGCTCAGGACAACGTGCATATCGCCTGACACAGCAACCACGCTTTAAAGCTGCGTATGACTTTTTACTCTTGCGCGTACAGGCCGGTGAAAAACAGCATCAGCAATTAGTTAACTGGTGGACTGACTATTTAAAACAAGACATCAATGGTCAAAAAGAGCTAGTTAAAGCGTTAGGTACGCAAGGCGCAACAAAAGGCCGTCGTCGTACTCGCCGCCGCAGCCCAAAACCAGCGGCTGAATGATCATGGAAACCGTCTACCTTGGTTTAGGGGCTAATTTAAACGCCCCTCGTACTCAGCTAGATCATGCTGTTGCAGCACTGCGTGCATTGGCTGATTGCGAGTTTATTGGTGTATCGCATTATTACGCTAGTAAACCGATGGGCCCGCAAGATCAACCTGACTACGTTAACGCTGTTGCGGCGCTAAAAACCACGCTATTACCTGAGCAGTTGCTTGATTTAACACAACAGATAGAACTTGAACACGGTCGAGTACGAAAAGCACAGCGCTGGGGGCCGCGCACCTTAGATATTGATATTTTATTATTTGGTGATCAAGTCATTAATAGCGAGCGTTTAATTGTGCCACATTATGGTCTAACTGAACGCGAGTTTGTGGTTTACCCGCTACTTGAAATAGCCCCAAATATTACGCTGCCAAATGGTATATTACTTCACAGTATTAGCACTAATTTGGCACTAAACGAATTACAACAATTACCTCTGTAATTAATTTCAGGCCGTTGCCTACGAGGATACTATGTCTAAAATAACCGTTTCTACGCTTAATAAAATGAAAGCAGACCAACAAAAAATCACGGCATTAACGGCCTACGATGCCAGCTTTGCAAAGTTATTTCATGATAACGGCGTAGACGTTATTTTAGTCGGTGATTCGTTAGGCATGGTGTTACAAGGTGGCGACGATACACTGGCTGTCACCAATCAAGATATTGCATATCATACTCGCAGCGTACGCGCCGGGAGCCGTGATTTATTCGTCATTGCAGATATGCCATTTATGACCTACTCAAACCCAGCCGAGAGCTGTAAAAATGCAGCAGAATTAATGCGAGCTGGCGCTAACATGGTCAAACTTGAGGGGGGCGAATGGCTGTATGACTCAGTTGTTGCGCTGACTCAACAAGGTATACCGGTATGTGGACATTTAGGCTTAACACCGCAATCAGTACATGTGTTTGGTGGTTTTAAAATCCAAGGCCGTAGTGAACAACAAGCACAAAAAATGATTAGCGATGCTCAGGCGCTTGCCGCGGCAGGCGCACAAATGCTGGTTCTTGAATGTATTCCATCTGAACTTGCCAAATTAATTACTGACGCGGTTAATATTCCTACCATTGGTATTGGTGCAGGTAATCAAACTGATGGCCAAATTCTAGTCATGCATGACTTAGTTGGCATTTCAGCAGGTTACATCCCTAAATTTTCTAAAAACTTTTTACTCGAAACAGGCAATATGCCGGATGCGGTTAAAAAATATTGTAGCGACGTTAAAAGTGGTGCTTTTCCAAGCACGGAACATGAGTTTAAATAATGCAGTCGATCACTGAAATAAAATCATTACGTAGTCAAATTAAAGCATGGCGCCAAGCAGGGCTTAGTGTAGCACTAGTGCCAACTATGGGTAATCTACATCAAGGGCATTTTTCACTCGTTGAGAAAGCCAAAAACATGGCTGATAAAGTCGTGGTTAGTATTTTTGTAAACCCAATGCAATTTGGTGTCAACGAAGATCTTGATAACTACCCGCGCACCCTCATTGCGGATAAACAAGGACTGGCAGAGCTTGGTACTGATATTGTATTTACCCCAAGTGTGGAAGCCATTTACCCTAACGGTTTAGATGCGCAAAGCTTTGTCGATGTGCCAAATATATCAATGGGTTATTGCGGCGGATCACGTCCAGGTCATTTTCGCGGTGTAGCAACGGTGGTTACTAAATTATTTAACTTAGTACAACCTGACTATGCGTGCTTTGGTGAAAAAGACTATCAACAGTTGCAAGTGATTAAAACCATGGCTCATGACCTGTCAATTCCAGTAGAAATTATTGGCGTTGCAACCAGCCGTGAAGTGTCTGGGTTAGCTATGAGCTCTCGCAATGGCTACTTATCAGAAGCTCAAAAAGAAACAGCGACAGTGCTATTTAAAACCCTTAATTGGAGCGCAGAACAGTTAAACTCGGGGCTGCGTGATTTTGACGACATATGCCGACAAGCAAAGCAGCAACTAGAGCAAGCAGGGCTCAAAATTGACTACTTTGAAATAGCTCAGCGCGATACCTTAAAAAAAGCTACACTCAATGATAGTCAACTAGTGATTTTGGCGGCAGCCTTCTTAGGGCCAGTAAGGCTAATAGACAATCTGCTCGTTGATATTACATAACAATAATTGGGATAAGCATGAATTCATTATTAAAATTATCAAGCATTTCGCTGTGTATAGGCATATTAGCTGGGTGTCAAAACCAAATAGAAAATCCAGAAATGCAGCAATGCGCACAACAGAATTATCAATGTGAAGTGAACTGCGAACAGCAAAGCACCGGCGAAGGCATGGTATATAAAGTATGTAATACTAAATGTATTGAAGCCTATAACCAATGCAAAGCAAATGCCCAAGCATTAGGTAA
This sequence comes from Pseudoalteromonas sp. SG44-8, assembly GCF_014164125.1. NCBI lineage: Bacteria > Pseudomonadati > Pseudomonadota > Gammaproteobacteria > Alteromonadales > Pseudoalteromonadaceae > Pseudoalteromonas > Pseudoalteromonas sp. SG44-8. Next base: position 214,704 of record NZ_JACJEQ010000005.1, read on the forward strand.
TGTGCAATAACTAATGTTAACTTGCCAATTATCATGATTGGCAAGTTTCCTCCCTCCCAGCGCCTACTTTAGGCAAACTTTCTACATCAAACCATCGTGATTTTTCTGCCATTCACCTTATAGCAAGGTTTACTCTAGTAATATCTACTGACATTAGTAATAAGTAGTCATACATTGCGTGTAATTATTTTCAGTTTATACAAAGAAAGTACACCCTCTACGATACTAGTAAATATAAAGTCATTGAAATATATAAGTTTATTTTAGGTTCGTTTTTTGCAAACTTGAATTCAACTAACTAAAGCATTTTAAAATTAACCAGATAACGGCTAAAGGAAAAAACCTCATGGAAACGATAACGCGGGCAGCTCTGTATCCATCATTTAAAACGAGGGTATTATTAGGTGCATTATTAGCCTTGTGTGCATGTAATGTCAGTGCGGCAGAACAACCAATAACAAAATCTGATGCGGATACTGCTGATGCTGTACCAACTACACAGCCAACTTTGCTTACAATCCCTTCTGAAAAATTATTTGCGGTGGTAACAGCTAGAGCCAAACAACTGGCTGCCAAAGACTACGTAGCAGCTCCCGTAATTGCTGTTGATGCGTTAAATAATATTAATTATCAGGACTATCGAGCGATTCGTTTTCGTCAAGACCATGCGATCTGGAAAGATGAAAGTTTATATGAGGTACAGTTATTCCATCCAGGTTTTCTCTATAAAAACCCTATCGTGATTAACACAGTTGATGCTGATGCAAAGGTAAAAAATCTACCATTTAAAACTGATTACTACCGCTATGATGGCACCGCAGCACCACTTGAGCAGGAAATTACCGCGGCTTTAGGCACCACTCAGTTGGGGCATGCCGGTTTTAGATTACACTTTCCTCTAAACAATAACGACTACAAAGATGAAGTTGCTGTATTTCAAGGCGCTTCATATTTTCGCATAGTGGGCCCTGATCAAGTGTATGGTATTTCAGCACGTGGCCTAGCGATTGATACAGCACTCAGCTCTGGTGAAGAGTTTCCAGTATTTAAAGAGTTTTGGTTAGTTAAGCCAAAACCTGAAGACACACATATTGTGCTATATGCATTACTTGATAGTCCTTCTGTTACTGGCGCATATCGTTTTGAGATCAGTCCATCAACAGCAACTGAAGTAACAACTAAAATGCAAATATTCGCCCGAAAAGATATCAAAAAACTAGGTATAGCACCGCTTACAAGCATGTTTTACCACGGCGAAAATAGCACTAAATTCTTTGATGATTACCGACCAGAAGTACATGACTCTGATGGTTTACTAATGCAATCACAAGACAATAAATGGGTGTGGCGTCCGCTAAATAACCCTAAACAGCTTAGTGTAACGTCATTTGGTTATGACAATCCAAAAGGTTTTGGACTAGCACAGCGCGACCGTGAGTTTAATAACTATCTCGATACTGAGGCACATTATCATGCCCGCCCAAGCCTGTGGATTGAACCACAAGGACAATGGGGAAATGGTCGAGTTGAGTTAGTAGAAATACCGACTGATACCGAGACCAATGACAATATCGTTAGCTATTGGGTACCAGAGCAACCACTTAAAGCAGGTGAAACACTTAGTTTTAGTTATAAATTGTCAACATTTAACGCGGCGCTTGCAAGCCAAGATAAAGCCCGAGTTTTACGCACTCGCATTGGCAGTGCTGCATTACCCGGTGAAGAAAATCCACCACCAAAAAGTCATCGCCAATTTACGGTTGACTTCACTGGTGACAATATTAACAACTTGTCAGCCAAACTAAAATTGCTTGCTAATTTGACCCTAAATTCAGGTGAAATAAGCGATAAAACAGTTCAACAATTACCAAATAATGAAGGATGGCGTGTTGCTTTTAAAGTCGCGCCAGAGGGCGGTAAGCCTGTAGACATGCGCTTATCATTAACACTACGTGACAAAGAAGTTAGCGAGGTATGGAGTTATGTCTGGTATCCAAATGACGTCGAGTAACAGTACAATGCCTTTTAAAAAGACTCGTGTATGGCTTTTTTCACTGTTAGTGTTAGCCATCTCAGCTTATGGTATGTGGATCATGTTTGATATTTTAAATTCAAATGGCATGACCCCGCTTGAGTATGCATTACTTGCGCTGTTTTCAATTACCTTCACTTGGATTGTGACCGCATTTTGCAGTGGCTGTATGGGATTTATTTTACAATTATTTAGAATTGACCCGCTGACACTGACGCGCCAAAAAGCAATCGAAATTGATCAGCAAGCATTGAGTAAAACCAGAACTGCTGTCGTTATGCCTATCTACAATGAAGATACGCAGCGAGTTATCGCAGGTTTTGAAGTGAGCTTACGTTCACTGATAAAAACAGGCCAATTTGCGCATTTTGATTTCTACTTATTAAGTGATACACAAGATAAAGAAATAGCTAACAATGAGCTAAAAGCGTGGCATGCCTTGACCGAACGCCTAGGTGATTTTGCCAAACAAACTTTTTACCGCCGCCGTGAAGATAACAAACACCGTAAAGTAGGTAACTTAACTGACTTTTGCGAGCGTTGGGGCAGTAAATACGAGCATATGATTGTACTTGATGCAGATAGCATCATGACGGGTCAGTGTATGCTTGAGCTCACCAGCAGCATGATCAACAATCCACAAGCTGGGCTTATTCAAACGATTCCGATCCCTGTTAGGCAAGATACCTTCTTTGGTCGCTTTCTACAGTTTGCGTCAGTACTTTATAGTCCAATGCTAGCAACCGGTTCAGCTTTTTGGCAGACTAATCACGCTAATTACTGGGGCCACAATGCCGTTATTCGGGTTAAAGCGTTTATTGATTGCTGCGGTTTACCGGTGCTCAAAGGTAATGCCCCTTTCGGCGGCGAAATTTTAAGTCATGACTTTGTCGAAGCATCATTACTGCATCGTTCTGGCTGGGATGTATTATTACTCAGTGATATACAAGGTAGCTACGAAGAAGTACCGAGTAATATTTTAGATTACGCTATTCGCGACAGGCGTTGGGTGCAAGGCAACATTCAGCATTTAGGTTTGTTACCTGCGTCGGGTTTAAAAATAATCAGCAAGCTGCACTTTTTATTAGGTGCAACGGCATATATTTCATCATTAATTTGGTTATCAATGTTAGTGCTAAGTACCATAGATGCGGTCACCCGTGCACTAAACAGTAATGTCTATTTTAATCAGGCGTATCAATTATTTCCGACTTGGCAAATAGCAAAAACAGAATTAATTAACTCGTTGCTTTTTGTCACAATTGTGTTGTTATTATTACCGAAATTAATGGGGATTATTGTCACACTGATCCATCGTAATAAACAATTTGGCGGCTCATTTAAATTAATTTTAGGCTCAATCATTGAAACCGTGTTTGCCATTATTATCGCCCCGCTGATGATGGTTTTTCATAGCTACTTTGTGGTGTGTGTATTTTTAGGTAAAAAAGTAACGTGGGACGCCCAGCCTCGATCAGGCCGCATGGTTCCGTGGCAAGAAGCGATAGGTTACACATTACTATCAACCTTAATCGCCTTAGCTTGGGGCGGTATTGCTTATTACTTTACGCCTGTATTCTTTTGGTGGTTATCGCCGATTTTAGTTGGATTGATCTTAGCAGCCCCAATTGTACGATATTCAAGTAGCATAGGCTTAGGCGTTAAATTACGTAAAATAGGCATATTTATTTGCCCGAGTGAAGTTGATAATAACGACACCCTTGCAGCCTTACGTGTACATGAGCAAGAAATAGCATTACCGAATGATGATGTTGCTAACTTTACAATCCCTACATTGCCGCAAGAGCAATCTAGCGTAATGCCAATTCAGAGCTTTAAGCGCCAAGGTTTAAGTAAACGTAAACGCGTTTTAAATGCCCATCAACAGCTCAAAAAGAAACTATTTAACTAACCTGAACCTAGTTGATATAAAAAAACCGCGCAATTTACATTGCGCGGTTTTTTATTAATTCATAGTTGGCGTTAAGTTTAAAGAAGACCTAGCTTCTTAAGTTCGCCCATTGCCATCTTGCCAGAAAGTGGTACATAACCATCTTTCTCTACAATTTTTTGGCCATCTTGTGATAACACCATTTTTAAGAACTCTGCTTCAATAGGTGCAAGCGGTTTATTCGGGTGTTTATTCACATAAACATATAAAAAGCGCGACAGTGGGTATTTACCTGTTGCTACATTTTCAAGTGTTGCATCAACAAAGTTATCGCCTTTTTTCGCCAGTGGTACAGTACGTACGCCTGATGTTTTATAACCGATACCTGAGTAACCAATTGCATTCACTGATGAAGAAATTGATTGCACTACCGATGCTGAACCTGGTTGCTCGTTCACGTTGTTACGGAAGTCACCTTTACATAGCGCTTTGTTTTTAAAGTATCCGTAAGTACCAGATACAGAATTACGGCCATAAAGCTGAATGTCTTTTGCAGCCCAATTCCCCGTTAAACCTACATCACTCCAACGAGTCACATCTGCATCAGCACCACATTTACGAGTTGAAGAGAAAATCGCATCGATTTGGTCGATACGTAAACCTTCAATTGGATTGTCTTTATGAACAAATACTGCCAATGCATCAATCGCTACACGTACTTCAGTAGGTTTATAACCGTAACGTTTTTCAAACGCTTCGATTTCTTTTGATTTCATTCTGCGGCTCATCGGGCCAAAGTTTGCTGTGCCTTCTGTCAATGCCGGTGGCGCAGTAGATGAACCAGCCGCTTGAATTTGGATGTTCACATTTGGGTAAATACGTTTATATTCTTCAGCCCAAAAGGTCATCATGTTGGCTAAAGTATCAGAGCCCACAGATGAAAAATTACCTGAAATACCACTGGTTTTTTGATACTCAGGAATAACTGTATCTACTGCCATTGCTTGTGCAGATACAAATGTTGTTACTGCCACACCCATTGCGGCTACTAGGTTTTTAAATCTCATTAGGTTGCTCCGATTTTGTTCGTCTATTTCTTAACTGTCGTCTACTCTAAAGAGAATAGATGACAGTTAGATTACTCTAAAATGACACTTTTATGACTTTGGCTTTTTGGCTCAATTATTTAATAGCACTGTTTTTTCACGACTAAAAGCAAACGAAAAACATGATCCTTCGCCTAATTTACTTTTAATTATCAATTGGCTATCGTGACGAGTTAATACATGTTTGGTGATGGCTAAACCCAGCCCTGAGCCACCGGTTGTACGACTACGCGCTTTATCAACCCGATAAAAACGCTCAGTTAAACGATTAATATGCTCTGGTGCAATACCATCGCCATTATCAACCACTGAAAAGTACGCTTGATTATCTTTTAGCTGCCAGCTTACGGTTATTTTACCGCCCGCCTTGGTGTAATGAATGGCATTAAACACTAAATTAGAGAAGGCACTGCGCAGCTCCTCTTCAGCGCCTTTTATATCGACGTTAGCATCAATATCAAATATCAACTCATGCCCTTTGTCTTGATTCAATGATTGTGCTTCAGTCCTAATATAGCTAAGTAACTGCGGTACATTGATCGCTTTATCATTATCTTGACGTCGAGCGCCTTCAATACGTGATAACGACAATAGCTGATTTACCAAGCTATCCATGCGTTTACACTGTTCAAGCATAGTACCTTGTGCTTTATTCCACATTGCCGGTGGTGGCACCATATCGCCATCAAACATTTCTAAGTAACCTGTAACAACGGTTAATGGCGTACGTAGCTCATGAGATACATTGGCCACAAAGTCTTTGCGCATTTGCTCAAGTTGCTTCAGTCGCGTGACATCACGCACAACAACCATTAATTGTGAGCTGGCATATGGCATTACCCGAAACTCTAAAACTTGCTCAACACTGTGACCACTTTCAAGTTCTAATGCTTCATCAAACAATTCCGTTTGCATATATTTCGCAAATTTAGGATCGCGAATAAGGTTGTCAAGCCGTTGACCATGATCCGCTGGCCACTGTAATCCAAGCACTTTTAAAGCTAGTTGATTACACCAAACAATACTTAAATCACGTTGTAGAACAATAACCGCATCAGGCACTGCTTCTGCGCCATCGCGAAAACGACGGATCAAATCAGCTAATTCATTACGTTTTTTACGGTTGCGATGTTGTAAATGGTAGATCCCTTCAAATACTTGCTCCCATGCCCCCTCGCCTTCAGGTGGATTAAAACTACGTTGATTCAATAGCCAATCACTGAGCCGATAGAGTTGATGATAATGCCAAACAAGCAGTGAAAAAGATCCTAAAAATAAAAGCAAAAATGGCGCACCAATAAGCACGCCAATTAATAATAAAGGTAGGAAATAGATAAACAGACGCTTTGCTAACGCCTGCTTATTAACAACTCGATACATACACTCACTTTACCTTAGAGTAAGTAAATTTAAGCCAAAATTAGTTATTGGCTTGGTCATCTCCATGACTCTTATAATTTACTGGAAAAACGATAGCCTGCACCACGTACAGTTTGTACTAAACGGTCATGACCAAGCGGTGCAATCGCTTTGCGTAAGCGACGAATATGCACGTCTACGGTTCTATCTTCAACATAGACATTAGTCCCCCATACGTTATCTAGTAGCTGTTCACGGCTATAAACACGTTCAGGATGAGTCATAAAGAAATGCAATAAGCGAAATTCTGTCGGTCCCATATCCAACTCGCTACCTTCAGAGGTAACACGGTGTGAAATAGGATCAAGACGTAAACCATGTACATCAATCGCTTCTTCCAATGAAGTAGGCGACACACGACGAATAACGGCTTTAATACGCGCCATTAATTCTTTTGGTGAAAATGGTTTAGTAACATAATCATCAGCACCGACTTCAAGACCGCGAACTTTATCTTCTTCTTCGCCGCGAGCAGTCAGCATAATAATAGGAATTTGGCGAGTATATTCACTTTGCTTAAACTTTTTAGCAATTTGAATTCCACTACCACCTGGTAGCATCCAATCTAATAACACCATATCTGGATAAGGCTCTACCATCGCTGCAATGGCTGAATCGTAATCTTCCGCTTCAATTGCTTGAAAACCATTTTGCTCTAATACAAAAACCAGCATCTCTCTGATCGGTGCTTCGTCATCGACGACAAGTACTTTACGTGACATTCCAATTTATCTCTTTCGTTATCGAACTAGTTTTCATTATTATGACTAAGTATGACATTTTTATGAAAGTGTAACGTGTAAATCGAAATGCGGGGTAAAAAATGCAAAATAAACCCTTTTAAGGTACAAAATTAGCATACATTATCAAATTTCACATTTAAAAATCATACTTTATAATTGCTACATTACTACTTTGTATTAAATTCCCCTTTCAATAATCAACTATACAGTATCACGATGTAAGCCACGAAAGCATCTTCACACTCTAACTCAATTAAAACGCCTATTAACATCGGCGATCATTAACAGAGATCAAAATCCTACCAAGTTTCATTTCAGGGATCATTCGTTTACCAACCGAGTTAGATCTGGGATCAGTGTTTTACCTAGCCAAAGCCATAAGTTGTTGATCATTTATACAACAAAGCTTTGAAATGGCTATTTTTATAACAAAACCTCTGCCAATCAAGCTGATCCTTAGTAAAAATCTGATCCCAACAAAGCACAGTTAGTAAAGCAATGATCCCAAAGCCCCTGCTTGGTAAAATAATGATCTTTTACGATCAGGCATAAAAAAGCCAGTAGCTTTAACACTACTGGCTGTTTTATAACTTAATAAATTAAATTATTTAATTTTCGGATCTAATTCACCCGTTAAATATTTAAGGTGCATCTCATCAAGTGAGATTGGTTTGATCTTACCTGCTTGACCCGCTGTACCAAATGACTCATAACGTGCAACACAGATCTCAGTCATTGCTTTTGTCGCTTCAGCTAAATACTTACGTGGATCAAAGTTTGCTGGATTAAGCGCAAGATGGCGACGAATAGCCCCTGTAGATGCTAATCGTAAGTCTGTATCGATATTTACTTTACGCACACCAAACTTAATTCCCTCAACGATCTGCTCAACTGGCACACCATAGGTTTCTGGGATCTCACCACCATATTGGTTGATGATCTCAAGCCATTCTTGCGGCACTGATGACGAACCGTGCATAACTAAGTGAGTGTTAGGAATACGTGCGTGGATCGCTTTAATACGATCAATCGCCAAAATATCATCCGTTGGCGGACGTGTAAATTTATACGCGCCGTGTGAAGTACCACACGCAATCGCTAAGGCATCAACATGGGTTTTACTTACAAAATCGGCCGCTTCTTCTGGATCGGTTAGCATTTGGTCTGTGGTTAGTTTACCTTCAGCACCAACGCCATCTTCTTCGCCAGCTTCGCCAGTTTCAAGTGAGCCTAGCACACCTAACTCGCCTTCAACAGACACACCACAAGAGTGTGCAAGTTCAACAGTTTTACGCGTTACATCAACGTTATACTCATATGATGATGGTGTTTTACCATCGCTCATTAACGAGCCATCCATCATCACTGATGAAAAACCTAATTGAATTGAACGTTGGCAAACGCCAGGTGAGGTACCGTGATCTTGATGCATTACCACTGGAATATGTGGCCACTCTTCAATCGCAGCTAAAATCATATGACGTATAAATGGGGCACCAGCATAGGCACGAGCGCCAGCTGAACCTTGTACAATTACTGGGCTGTTAGTTTTGTCAGCCGCCATCATAATAGCGCGGATCTGCTCTTGGTTATTAACGTTAAATGCTGGTACGCCATAACCATGTTCAGCTGCATGATCAAGAAGTTGTCGCATACTGATTAAAGCCATTTGGTATTCTCCAAATTGTCGATAGCTGCGCACGCGCAAAACTACCTAGTTCGAACGGAATAGTTGAGTTCGGTGCAATCACTGCACCTCGATAGTATTGGCTCTTGCCAAATTTACCGTCATACAAAACCAGCTATTAAATAAGGGTGAGAGGTATTTAATATCTGATCATACTCAGTGTAGTTAGCAGCCTAAACTAACGATTGCTAACTACATTGAGAAACGCTAATTACTTAGCGCGTTGTTCAAGCATAGCAACTGCTGGTAATTTTTTCCCTTCTAAAAACTCAAGGAAAGCACCACCGCCAGTTGAAATATACGAAATTTTATCGGCAATGCCGTATTTATCAATCGCTGCTAACGTATCACCGCCACCAGCTATTGAGAACGCATTTGAATTAGCGATTGCTTGAGCAATAGCACGGGTGCCATTACCAAACTGGTCAAATTCAAATACACCTACTGGACCATTCCATACAACAGTACCTGCATTAGCAATAATTTTTGCAAGTTTGCTCGCTGTATCTGGGCCAATATCAAAAATCATATCTGTGTCTGTTACTTCGCTAACATCTTTTAATGTTGCAACGGCTGATTCTGAAAACTCATTGCCAACAACCACATCAGTAGGTACTGGTATTTCACCATTATTACTTTTAGCAGCCGCACTTAGCTTATTTGCTTCATCAATTAGGTCAGCTTCGTATAATGACTTACCAACCGGGTAGCCTGCCGCAGCAATAAAGGTATTTGCAATACCGCCACCAGTGACTAATTGATCAACAATCGTTGAAAGTGAATCAAGTACTGTTAGTTTAGTTGATACTTTAGAGCCGCCCACAATCGCCACTAATGGACGAGCGGGGTTATCAAGTGCTTTACCTAATGCCTCTAATTCAGCCGCCAATAGTGGGCCTGCACAAGCAACATCTGCAAATAAACCAACGCCATGGGTAGACGCTTGAGCACGATGGGCGGTACCAAATGCATCCATTACATACACATCACATAATGCAGCAAGCTTTTTAGATAACGCTTCGTCATCTTTGCTTTCGCCAACATTAAAGCGTACGTTTTCAAAAACGACCACTTCATTATCAGCAATTTCAACGCCATTTAAGTAATCTTTTTCAAGACGTACATTTTGTTCAAGTGCTTCATTAAGGTAATCAACAACTGGCGCTAAAGAAAACGCTTCATCATATTCCCCTTCCGTAGGGCGGCCTAGGTGTGACATAACCATTACTTTAGCGCCTTTTTCAAGGGCTAATTTAATACTCGGTAATGCAGCACGAATACGTGCATCTGAGGTCACTTTACCTGCTTTTACTGGTACATTTAAATCTTCACGAATTAACACGCGTTTGCCGTTTAAATCTAAATCCGCCATATTTATGACCGACATGGACTTCTCCTTAGTTAACGATACTGACTTGAAATATATAGGTTTTATTTTTAGGTTTGAACTTTTATATTAATTACTTGCTGCCATCATCACTCGTGCTGTATCGAGCATTCTATTAGCAAACCCCCACTCATTATCACACCACACTAACAACTTTATCAGTCGTTTATGACTGACTCGTGTCTGTGTGCCATCTATAATACAAGAATGTGGGTCATGATTAAAATCAACCGAGACCAATGGCTCTTCGGTATAACTTAAAATACCTTCTAGGCGGTCTCTCGCTGCTGCTTTTAATACCTTATTTACCGCTTTTAAATCAACATCGGCGTTGACAGTCACACTCAAATCCATCGCAGTAACATTGATAGTAGGTACTCGCACCGAAATAGCTTCAAAGCGGCCATGGAACTTAGGTAAAATACGCTCAATACCGCGAGCTAATTTAGTATCAACGGGAATAATCGACTGACTCGCAGCGCGGGTACGACGTAAATCATGATGATAAGCATCAATTACTTGCTGATCATTCATCGACGCATGAATAGTCGTAATCGCCCCTGATTCTATACCAAAGGCATCATCAAGTACTTTAATCACCGGTACTATACAGTTTGTGGTACATGATCCATTAGAGACAATCGTATGCTCAGCGAGTAGTTCATCATCATTGATACCATAAACAATAGTGGCATCAACATCCGCATCTGCGGGCTGAGAAAATAAGACTTTCTTTGCGCCAGCATCAAGATGTAATTGCGCATGTTCACGAGAGTGATACACACCAGTACATTCTAAAACCACATCAACATCAAGTAACTGCCAAGGTAATTCACGCGGGTTTTGTTCTGCAAATAAAGCAATTGTATCGCCCGCTACCGATAAGGTGTCTTCACCTAAAGTAACTGGAAACGCAAAACGGCCATGAGACGTATCATATTTAAGAAGATGAGCGATCCCTTGAGGATCAGCAAGTTCATTAATCGCAACAATTTTGATCTCGTCGCTTAAGCCCGATTCATAAAGAGCGCGAACAATATTTCGACCAATTCGACCAAAACCATTGATTGCAAGTTTGATTGCCATGAAGAAGAAAATCCACTCTAGTTGCTTGCAGATAAAGGCAACCTGCCTTTTAGATGCGCGTATTGTAATCGACCTTTGTCTTGATTATAAGAGGGAAAGTTAAATAAATGTTTTAAGCCCGCTTTTGATGCTGCAATTTTGGTAATCGACCTTTGTCTTGATTATAAGAGGGAAAGTTAAATAAATGTTTTAAGCCCGCTTTTGATGCTGCAATTTTGGTAATCGACCTTTGTCTTGATTATAAGAGGGAAAGTTAAATAAATGTGTTAAGCCTGCTTTTGATGCTGCAATTTTGGTAATCGACCATTGTCTTGATTATAAGAGGGAAAGTTAAAT